>CAYNPS010000046.1:0-26425 GCA_964399125.1 uncultured Terriglobales bacterium | reverse complement strand
ACTCCGGGCCTGAAGATCGTCTTTGGAACCGACGCAGTAGCCGGCGCTCACGGACGCAACGCCGAAGAATTCATCTATCGGGTTCGCGATGGCGGACAAGATCCAATGGCAGCCATGGTTTCAGCAAACTCGCTGGCAGCGAAAGCGATGGGCCTGGACAATCAGATCGGCAGCCTCGCTCCTGGAATGCAAGCCGACATCATCGCGCTCGATGGTGATCCCACAACCGATATCACAGCCGTACGCCGAGTGGTTTTCGTGATGAAGAGCGGAAAAGTTTACCGGGATGATCGTTAGCTCCGTGACCTCGCTTTCTCACCTCCATGACCGGAGCCTGCCCTGAGCGAAGTCGAACGGGTGTTCGCTCTTCCGGTGTTCTGTGATTAAATCGCCCAATGGGCCGCATCCGCGTACTGTCCGACAACGTCGCGAACAAGATTGCCGCGGGTGAGGTCGTAGAACGGCCGGCTTCCGTCATCAAAGAGCTGCTTGAGAACTCACTCGATGCCGGCGCTACACGCATTCGCATCGAAGTTGAAGGCGGCGGAAGAAAGCTCATTGCCATTACTGACAACGGCTGCGGCATGGGGCAAGACGACGCCATGCTTGCCTTCGAGCGCCACGCTACTTCGAAGATTCACGATGCCGACGATCTGCTGAACATCGCGACACTCGGATTTCGCGGCGAAGCACTTCCGTCGATTGCCTCGGTCTCGCGGCTCAGGCTGGAGACGCGACAAGCGGACGATAAATCGGGCACACGCATCGAAATCGCCGGCGGCAAGCTGCTCAAGGTTGAAGAAACCGGAGTGCCTCCGGGGACAGCGATCACAGTTCGCGATCTCTTCTTCAATACTCCTGCGCGTAAAAAATTCTTGCGATCGGAATCGACCGAGTTGTCACAGATTGCCTCGCTTGTGACGCATTACGCTCTCGCGCATCCCGACAAGCACTTCGAGCTGCACTCAACGACGCATAACATGCTCACCGCGTCGCCGGTGAAGACGCACTCGGAGCGGCTCTATCAGATCTTCGGGCGCGAGACGCTCGATCAGCTCATTTCGGTAGCGGCCGAAACTGATCTTGAACGCGCCGGAATTCCCGAGCCTCCGCCGTGGCGTCGAGCAGAAGATTATGAAGCTCCGGTGGCAGGAAAAGTTCGCCTGCACGGCTTTGTTTCCAAACCGGAACTGCAGAAGCTGAATCGCAATTCCATTTTTGTGTTTGTGAATCAACGCCTGGTGCGCGATCGGCTGGTCCAGCACGCGCTGACTGAGGCCTATCGCAACATCATTCCGCCTACGGTTTTTCCCGTCGTGCTGCTTTTTGTGGAATTGCCTCCAACCGAGGTCGATGCCAACGTGCATCCTGCGAAGACTGAGGTGCGGTTTCGCCAGCAGACTTTTATTCACGACTTCGTCCGCGACTCCGTTCGTGCAGCTCTGATGAAGGCGCGGCCTGTTCCGCAGTTCACGCGCGAGATCGTCGCGCAGCCCACTGCCGCTGTGGCGCTATCGCCGGGCGCATCACTGCCTCGGAACACGGCCGAAGCACAGGAGGTGGCGGCGTTTTCCCTCACAGCACCGGCCATGCCGGCGCGAACGGCCACACTCGCCTTCGATGATGCCTTCGGACTGGAAGGCAGCGGTATCGTTGCGGCTCCCCACATGGCGGCGATTGGAGTTGAAGCCATCGAACGCCGCTCGATCAGCGAGGCTTCGCAATGCGGTGAACTCGTAGACGATGCAGAAGAAGCAGAGCAGGGAATCGCCCCACAACTCGCGTCGTTGCGTCCGCTGGGTCAGGTGCGTGACTCCTTTATTCTCGCCGTCAATCACGAAGGGCTCTGGATTGTCGATCAGCATGTTGCGCATGAGCGTGTCCTATTCGAACGCGTATTGAAGCAGCGACAGACGGAATCGATTCCAGTGCAGAAGATGCTTATGCCGATCGTCGTGGAACTCACTCCCGGACAGCAGGCGGTTTTCGCGGAAATTTCCGATGAGCTGCAGCGCAACGGTTTCGAGGTGGAGTTGTTCGGTTCACGGACGATCGTCGTGAAGGCCGTTCCTGCGGGAGTGGAGAGCTGCGATATCGAGCAAATGTTGGGAGAACTTCTCGTCGAGTTCGAACGCGAGCAGCAGCGGATGAATCTCGATGAAGTTCGACATCGGATTGCGGCATCGATTGCCTGCCATGCCGCAATCAAAGTCAACATGCCGCTCGACCAGAACAAGATGGAGTGGCTGCTGAGGGAGCTGGCGAACACAGACTGTCCGATGTCGTGCCCACATGGAAGGCCAGTGGTGCTGAGATATTCTGTGAAAGACATTCAGCGGGCGTTTAAGAGAATTTGATTCTGGTGTCATGTCATTCCGAACCGCTGCCGTTGCGGTGAGGAATCTCTATGACCTGCCCTGCTGCCTGTAAAGAGCGCTTTGCGATTCAATGCGTCTGAAATAGTGAATTGGTGTCATTGATCCTCAGACTTCGTTGTTCTACAGCCGAGGCGGCGAGCATTGGAGATGATAGGGATTCCTCACCGCAAAACCAGCGGTTCGGAATGACAAATACGAGAAATGACTGAACTCGAGCTACAACATCTTCGGCGCGAAAAATGGCGCCTGGAAAGCGAACCTCTTCGCACGCTCGAAGATGCGCGCGGGTTCGTGGATTCAGTCGGGATGTGCCTGATGTATCCCATTCGCCCGATGCCGGTACTGCCGACCTTTATCGGTGCGTCCGCCGGTACGGACGCGAAGCTGCCGGAACGAAAGGCAGCATTCTCGGATTCGCGAGCGAAACAGGCAGAAGAGTTGGCATGGCGCTTACTCAGGGAAAAAGCAGCATTTGCAGCCCAATTCCGGAGTGAGATGTTGCTCGTCTCAGCTCAAACGTTTCCTTATTTCTACGCACTCGCCAGCGACCGTCAGCCGAAGAAGCCAATTCATAGTCGCGCCCGAGGCAAGGCGACTCCTCTCAGCGAGCATGTCTTTAGAAAACTGGAAGAGCGCGGTCCGCTTACTCGCGCAGAACTGCAAGAGCAGCTCGGCGGCGCTCTTTCGGAAGCTGGTCTGGATCGCGCATTGCAGGAGTTATGGTCGGCACTGAAGATCGCACCGACCGATCACGATCCCGAAACGGGATATGCATGGGATACGTATCATCACTGGGCAACTGACGCCGTCAACGAAGGCGTTCGTTTATCGGATGCGGAGGCTCTTTCAGCCTTGATATCAAAGTATCTCGATGCCGTAATCGCCGCTACGCTGGAAGACGTCGAAGAAGTCTTTTCCAGCTTTGCTTCTCGCGCGCGGGTGGCGGAAGTGGTTCGAGCACTCCTGGCCGCACGTGAATTCTCGTACACTCCTAGCGAGACTCGCACCTTGATCACCGTGGCCCAGGCTGCAGAGCAACGCCTCCCGCGGCCGAGTCGTGCCGAATCGGGAAGGAATGCTTCCCTCAGGAGACGGAATGGCTGAAGGTCCCGCCCGGCGTGGTTTGGTGATTGCTATAGATGGACCCGCCGGCGCGGGCAAGAGTACGCTTGCTTCCCGCCTTGCGCGAAAGCTCGGGTATCTCAATATCGAGACCGGAGCGATGTATCGCGCGCTCGCCTTGAAGGCGATCGAAAACGATGTGGATGTAGACGACGAAAAAGCCCTTGTCGATCTGGCGTGGAGTTCAAAGATATCTCTCGAGCCGCAGATCGATGGCAATCGTGTGAAGCTCGATAATACCGACGTCTCCCAGCGTATTCGCGAGAAAGATGTCACCGAAGCAGCTTCGCGGGTTTCCATTCATCCAGGCGTGCGCGAGTGGATGGTGCGTAAGCAGCGCGAGCTCGGCTCATCGGGCGGCGTTGTCATGGAAGGCCGTGACATCGGAACCGCGGTCTTCCCAAATGCGGACGTAAAGATATTTCTCGATGCCGCACCCGAGGTTCGCGGCAGCCGGCGCTTCCATCAGGCGCCGACCGAACCCTCTGCTGCTGTTTTGGCTGAGATGCGCGCAAGAGACGAGCGCGACCGCACACGTGCAGTTTCACCTCTTGTGGCGGCGAATGATGCTGTCCTGATCGACTCGACCGATCTGACGCTCGATCAGGTGATTGAAAAAGCCGAGAGCGTAGTTCGCGAAAAGCTCGCCAGGGCGGCCCAGCCGTAGCAGGTACTAACAAAAATCAGCTTTGCCGAAGGCCATGAGCTGTGCATGTGGCTGCCCCGATTCTGGAGGAGAGCGTGAGGTGTATCTAAGGAGTTGCCGTCAACTAGTTAGGGCAAAACTCAGGCGCGGGCCTGATGTGCTGACAGCGTTGAGGCAAATATCATTAGAAGCACGGGCATCACCCGCCGCGGCGGGAGGCCTCTCTTTAACACATTGCCCAATCGCACGCACTCCAATCGTTCCGTCTTTCTTAAACGCCTCCTCGAGCTGGCACAGCCGAGTTATGCCCACCTGACCGGGATATTTCTTCTCGGAGTACTCTCCGTCCCCATATCGATCCTGATGCCGGTGCCGCTGAAGATTGCGGTGGATTGCGTGATCGGTAATCATCCTTTGCCGCCTGTGCTCAACCACTTCGTTCCCTCTCGATTTATTGGAACCGAGATAGCGAACTTGGCAGTGGTGATGATCGTGCTGGTTGGACTGGCGATCGTCAGCAATCTGCAAACGCTCGCCTCATGGCTGCTGCAGACTTATACAGGAGAGCGCCTCGTCTACGAGCTGCGGAACCGCCTGTTCTGGCATGCTCAACGGCTCAGCCTCACGGCCCATGATCGCCGCGGCGTGAACGATATCGCGTACCGCATTCAGCATGACGCGCCGGCGATACAGTTCATCTTTATTCAAGGCGTGCTGCCGCTGATGACCTCTGTGCTGACCTTCGCAGGGATGTTCTACATTGTGGCGCGGATCGACAAATCCATCGCAGTCGTCGCGCTGGTCATTTCGCCAGCGTTGATGATCGCAGCACGCCGCTCCAGCCGCCGCGTGCGCCAGGCTTGGCAGGGAGTCAAGAGTCTTGACAGCTCCGCCATGCTTCTCATGAACGAAGCCTTGGCTTCGATTCGCGTAGTCAAGGCATTCAATACGGAGGATTTCGAGGACAGTCGCTTCCGCCTGCGCTCGCGCGAACGGATGAAGGAGCAACTCCGGCTGGCGTCGATTCAAGCCGGATATCACTTGCTCATCTCATTCGCGATTGCCGCAGGCAGCGCAGCCGCGCTGCTGATCGGAATTCGCCACGTGAAGATGGGAATCGTCACCCTCGGCGACTTGCTGCTGGTCATGGCTTATGTGGCGCAGCTCTACAGCCCGCTGCAGACGATCAGCAGCAAGATTCCGGAGCTGCAATCGTGGAGAGTGAGCCTGGAGCGTGCCTTTGCGCTGTTCGAAGATAATCCCGAATTGGGACAGAGTCACGCGCTCCATGCTCCGGTGGATCGTGTCTCGGGCCAGGTGAGCTTCGAGAACGTTACCTTCGCTTATGCTTCTGGAACCAGGGCGCTCGACGACGTGTCGTTCACGATTCCTGCGGGCACAAAGGTCGGAATCGTAGGGCAAAGCGGCTCTGGCAAGACTACTCTGGTCAATCTGCTGGCGCGCTTCTACGAGCCCACCAGCGGACGCATTCTGCTCGACGGCATCGACCTCCACACGTTTGGGATCGCCGCTCTGCGTCAGCAGCTCGCCATCATTAGTCAGGAACCTGTGTTGTTCTCCGCCAGCATCGCTGACAACATCGCATACGGGCGTCTCGATGCCAGCCGCGCCGATGTAGTCGCCGCGGCCACAGCCGCTCATGCGCACCAGTTCATCATGGGACTGCCGCAGGGATATGACACCAAGATCGGCGAAGGCGGTTCTCGACTCTCCGGCGGACAACGCCAGCGGCTCGCGATTGCCCGAGCCTTTCTCAAAGATGCTCCTCTGCTTATCCTCGACGAGCCCACGAGCGCGCTCGACGTCGGCACCGAAGCTGACTTGATTGCATCTCTTCAGGAAGTCATGCGAGGAAGAACGGCATTCGTCATCGCGCATCGACTGAACACCATCCGCAATTGCGACGTGCTGCTCGTTATGGAAAGAGGGAAGCTCAAAGAGATTGTTTGGCAAAACGAACAGCAGTCCGGGCGTCCACAATCGATGGAAGCACTGCTGAGATACAGTCCGACCGCATAGGACTCTGCGATTTCAATGTCGCTTGGTCGTCCTAACCTCTACGAATCTCGATACTGCCGTGGTTCGCTCCTGCTCACGCTACGCAGACCAAGGGCGACAATTCCCATTGCGATACCTTTGCCGATGTTTCCGCTATAAGCTCCACGAGGTAGCAGGGGCGCAATTGGAGAGAGTGCGAGAGCCGCGAGGATGGAACTTGGCTCGAGCAGGATCAGCGCCCATCCGACGTATTTCGGCAGCGAGCCCGCCAATAGGGTGCCAATCCCAAAGCAGACTAGCCCGATAAGCCATACCATCGCGCCTCCGGGAAAGCCGAGCGCTTCGAGTGCTTTGATGTTGAGCTGCAGACCGATATTCCCGAGCAGGACGATCGCGGATGCAATCAGCACGATGATGAAGCCGGCGGTCTCGGTGCGAGAGCGGCGGCGTTGGAGGTAGTGAACATAGCAAAACGCCGCTATGGTGAATACAAATGGAAGCACCCAAAAGGTCTCGCGGCGATTGTCCTGGAAAGGGCGAAGCACGGATTCAATTCCCATCGCCGACCAGGTGACAAAGGCGATGACGCCGCACCAGAAACCACGACGGGCGGCTTTCTGATTGGTTTTCGCTTCGGGCTGAAGTGAGGGTGCAGTGGCCGCTGCCGTCATGTGCTCTCTTTTTTGATCCTACCGTGTCGATCGGGTTTCCAACAAGCCGGCCCGAATTATTTGACCGTGCAATGAGACGTGGACAATCATTTGTACGCAACCAGCAATTCCGGACTGTATGTCTTCACGAATGCTCAACGCGTCTTGACACCAGTTTCAGGATCGCCACACGCAGCAGGTGCAGCCGCGACGCTGGCTCTGCTACCGACGCACTGAGCAATTCCCCTTCTAACCTTTGCGAATCTCAATGCTGCCGTGGTCGGTGGTAAGCTGCAACTTCGATCCGCCCTTGCCCACGTTGCCGGCCGCGACTTGATCGTCTCCTCTCTTGGTCACGTTCAGAGGGAAATCGCTGTCGAACTCGCCGCGGCTGCTGCGCGCATCTACCGTGTAGTTCGAGTTCTCCGGCAGCACGACGTGAATCGCGCCTTGCTGATTGCTCACATTGATATCGCCGAACGGCGATTTGGGATGAAGCTCGACTTCACCGTGGCTGTTTTCGACCGTGATCGGACCAGAAACATCCTCAAGACGGATGTCCTTGGCGCGGGTGCGCACCTGGAACGAGCCGGAGGCAGAAGTCACGCGCAGATCGCCGGAATCCATTTCCAGGTCGCCGGGGAGTTTGCCGAGTTCCAAATCGGTACGGGTGCTGTGGAAGGTTACCTCCTTTCCGATATGGGAGAGGCGTGTGTCGCCGAAGAATTCGCCTTCGAGCAACGCTACGCCGGAGATGTCGCTGAGAGTTACGTCATCAGCGCGGCCGTCGAGGTGCACGTCACCGGTGACCTGGCTGACCTGTACATCGCCTTTGTGAGTCGTGGCTTCGACATTGCCCTTCACATCGCTGATCTGAATCCCGCCATGCGTGGTACTGACCTTGACGTTTCCATCGCGTGCTGAGAGGTTTATGTCGCCGTGCGCAGCATTGATTTGCACCGGTGCTTTGCGCGGCGCCCAGATTTCAAGATCGCTCACGATGCGCGGACCCATCACGAAGCCGACCTGAACATGCGGGGCATGCTCGCCAGAGTCGATGCGCAGGGTATTGCCGTCAATCGTCATCGTGGGTTTCTGCTGTTCGTTGTATTTGTTCGCCGAATCCTGTGAGTCAGCGGCGATGTGGCGATGGACTACCATCTTCACCGGATCGTTCGCATTGTCGGTGGCATGAACCGTGACCGAGCCGTGATCCGACTCGATGTCGATGGAACCATTAGCCGGGAGCGGCTGTGAGAGCTCCTGCGTGAAGTCGTACTTGTCGCCGAAAACGCCGTCCCAGCCGGGATTCACATCAACGTTGTCGTTGATCGCCTGCCAGTTCCAGTGGCGCGCGGATGAAGCCGACAACCCAATCAGGACGAGCAGAATCAGCAGGAACACAGCTCCGCCTCCGAAGCGCGGAGCCGGTCCGCCCTGGCTGCGAGCCACGGCGTACTCGATCACACGAACGAGGCCGAGCAGGATCAGCAGCGCCGGCCACCAGGTGGCGAAGAGCCAGCCGATGCGCGCACCGCTGATCACGTGCATGTTGGCCAGCAGGAAGAGCACGCCGATCGCGATCAGGATGACAGGTCCCGAAATGGAACGGCGACGGTAGTAGCGGTAATAGCGCGGATCGTACTGATAAGGCGGAGGCGTCTGGGGACTAGCCACGGTTCACCCCCGAGTTTGGCGGATTACCCTCAATCGTCGGTCCGGCAGGGGGGACGCCAGTCTTCCTTGCAATGTCCTCATGGATTCGACGCTGGACGTCATTGCGAATCTGATTCTCGAAATATCCAGGCGGATAATACGGCGTTGGTTGCACGTGTCCCATATCGGGAGCCGAACGCTGCGCGATTTTTACCAGGCCAATCACGATCAGCAGAATCGGGAACGTACGACCGAACGGCGCAACGTGCAACTGCTCGAGCAGAAACAAAACGCCGATCGTGATCAGAATCGCCGGCCCCATCAGCCAGTAGGACATGCAGCGCGGGCAATGGCAATTGCGATTGCGCACGTAGTAGTCGCCGTATCCGTCGTTGAACATGGCTAGCTGCCTCCGTGCGTCGTTCCCATGCGGCGCATCGCCAGCCAGACTCCGAGGATGATCAGCACGATCGGCCAGAATTCCGCCGTCCAGCGGAACGAGAGAATGCCGAGATTATCCAGCAGCAACAGCACGCCGAGCGCGATCAGAATCACCGCACCGAGCGGCAGACCCATTGGTCCGCACGAGCGCGAGAGGTTCAGCGGATCTTGAATGTAGGGCTGATTCGGCGGCTGAGTTGAAGCAACGTTCGGGTCTACGACGCCGGGATTGACATCTGGCGATCCCGGTACAACTCCCGAAACTGGAACCGCTGGAGTAGCACCGGCCCCGGCGGCCGCAGCCGCAGCAACGGGATGATGTGCCGATGTTCCCAATCCGAAGCTGCCGAGCAGCGCATTCAATCCGAGATGATCGGGAAGAGGCTGCCCGAGCATGCGGGCCTTCGCCGTCGTGTAGGCGTCGAACACCATGTAGAAGATCCACGCCGGAATCAGAATGCCGAACCAGTCCGCGCGGTCGGCCAAGTGGCACAGGATCGCGAAGACGAATACGTGAACAAATCCTTTAGCGAACTGCCCGTTGTAGAAGGCTCCTACTCCGGGAATGAAGCCGAGCACGGCAGCAAGTCCGGGACTCGCTCCGCTCGGGGGAGCAGGGTAAACGGCCGCTGGCGCATTGGCCGCAGCGGCGGGAATCGTGCCTTCAAGCCGCGATGCGAGGCAATCCTGGCAATAGATCACGCCGCGGACATCGCGCTGGCAAGCTTGGCAGAGCGCCTTTCCACAAGTACGGCAGTAGGCGGTTGCCACCTGGTCTGTGTGAACGGCGCAGGTCATGCGAGTACGCTCCTCATGGAATTACCGCTGGGGTACAAACCGCGGGAGAGCTCGGTGCTGCTGAAAGGTTTAGCGTTGCTGATATTTGTGTCCGCGTCAATGCCTTTCCACGCGGCACGTGTTTCTCTGGTACTGCCTTGTTTCAACTCGTTGATACTCCGTTTCGCTACCAGCACGTTCTGTCTGTCCATGCTGTAGTAATTCTGCTTGCGATCTCGATTCTTCTCATTCTCGGTCTTGTCGCGATCAGGACGGCGCTGCTGCTCTTCATCGCCGCTGCCGGCAACGCGCTTCAGCTCCTGGAGCCGCGATTCAACCTCGTACACCAATCGGATGCTGTAGTAGTAGTGAATCACACGATTGCTGGCTTCGGTGTACTTCATCGTTGCCGACTGGCGAATTGCGCTGGGACGTAAGTCGATATGACGCAGATCGTTTAACCGAACGCCCGCCACATCGAGAGAAAGCATGATCGAAAAGATGGCCATCGCCGCAGTCATCGCGATGCGCGGCTCGCGAATCAGTGGACGGAATGGAGCGGCAACATCAGCGAGGAAGGTGCGAACGCGCTCCTTCCAGCCCAGTTTGGGAACGTTGGCTAGAGCGGCCGCGGTCTGCATCGAAGTGGCCGCAAGGATGTTGTGGACCAAGTTAGCCGGCGGCTCAATTGCCGGCAGAGCGTCCAACCAATTCATTCCAGCAGAGGTCTCGGCGAACAGCGGACCACAGGTGGCACACGTCTCGCGATGCGCATCGAAGCGCCGCTGCGATGCCGGAGTGAGCACGCCGTCGAGCGCGTCGCTCAGCAGAGCGTCGAACTCAGAGCAGGTGAGCGCTCGTTCCGTGTTCCCGAATTGGCCGTTCCGTTCCATCTCTACATCGCCTGTTTGTTACTACGAGATAAAAGCCTCGCCAGTTCCGCTCGTCCGCGGTTGATCCGCGACTTAACCGTGCCTTCAGGCACCTTCAGCGTGAGCGCGATATCTTTATAATCCATGTCCTGTAAGTCGCGCAGAATCACCGCCTCCCGCAGGTCCGGCGAGACCTTCTGCAGAGCTTGCTGGACCATTTTCTGGGTCTCCTTGCTGGCCAGCCGGGCGTCAGGCGAGGGGGCCTGGTCTTCGATTTTCTCAGAGAGCGTCGGCGCATCTTCGTCGGCTGCCGGAGCCGCGTCCATCGAGTCGGTCAGACGCTCCTGGCGGGTGCGCCGGAAGTGATCGACGAGCATGTTCCGGGTCAGCGTCGTAAGCCAAGTATTGAACGAGCCTTTTTCCGGCTCGTAACTCGACATCGTCCGATACAGGCGGATGAAGACTTCCTGGGTGAGGTCCTCGGCGTCCGTCGCAGATCCCGTAAATCTATAACAAATGTTGTAGATACGTCGATTCTGCTGGCGAACGAGTTCTTCCCATGCGCCTGCATCGCCTGCAATGCAGCGCCGAACCAGTGCAGCAGTGAGCGCGTTCTCTTCCACCCGGTTCTGGCTTCCTCCGCGCGGGCCCTGATTCACAGCCGATCGTGGCTGCGGAACTGGCGTGATCACCATCGGGTGACGCAGTGCGGGAGAAGGCACGGCGGCCAGCAAAGAATGACGTGTGAGCTTATGCGTCGGCGACAACTTCGAAGTACGAGCGCATCGTACCAAGCTCGGCGGAATCCGTCCCGTGCGCCGATTCTTAACGGTTTGGGCTGAATGTCTCAACTTGCCATCGAGATACGCAACCCGTCCAGCGAAAGTTCAACAAATCTTGGAGTTTACGGATTCTAGCAGGGCTTTTGTTGAAGTTAACGTGGAGCCGGGCGCCTTCGCCCGCGTGCTCCGGGGCAAAAGCAAAACACGACACGGATCGCACGGATGCCACAGATCACACGGATGAACCTCCAGTTTGCTCATGCCCTGAAGGGTACCCCTCCCCCTCCCCCTTTTGCTCGAACCAACGTTGATAACAAAGCAGTTCTGCCGAAAAACCTGCCAATTTGTGGAAAACTAAATACAACATCTTGGGATTTCGAAACTTGGAATTCCCATATCTTGGGATTAGCTCTGCTAGTTGCGCGGAATTCCCTCAAGTGCCTTCGCCAGGGAGCGCCCGAACCTGCGCTCGAGAAAATCCGCCAAAATGACAAGTGGGGTTTGGATTTGGTAGAAATCCTAGCTTAGGCACCGAAACCTCACGGTCAGTCATCATAGGCGAATGAAACACGAATATCAAGAGCTATCTGCTGGCTAGCGGCGAAAGTGTGTCCCCGGCACGCACTGTTAACAGCGGACCGACTTTTTCCGCAAGTTTGCGCAGACGCCTAGTCTTCTGAATGGCTGCCTCAACTTGAGCTCGGAAGGCGGTCGTGTCCGGGAGGAGTTCGATCAGCTTTCGTGCCGTCTCCTGTAGTCGTATTTCGAATTCAGCTTTGGCATCTCTTTCGAGAACTCGGTTGAAGCAAAGGAGGCTTTGCGGCCCATCGCCAATACATCCTGCAGCAATGCCAGCGTCAAGCATGTGCCACACGTTGCCGACAAAGGCGTTTGTCTTTAGGTATCTGGCGACATCGTTAACCGTCGGGAACGCGCTTCGCAATCGGAGTACTTCGTTCGTTGCTGTTGATGCCATTTTTCGAGCTTCAGCTCTGAATTGATCTTCATCGATAAATTTCACGAAGTCCCGAACGCGATGTCCAACGTCGAAGGAAAAATACTCGGTCTCACGCCAGAGCCAGGAGGCCCCAACATTAAGGTAACTGCCTTTTGCAAAGCTGGACGGTTGGAATTCAACGATGATAGCCCACCATCCATGGTCATCAAGCCAAGACCTTGACCGACCTATTTGGGACAGACCTAGCCACTGCAATTCTTCGCGGCCAGCAGCTCGCAGGATTTCCGAATGCAAATTGCTTTTTGCCGTTTTAGGGGACGTCACGGATTATGAACCAGCGATTGTATTAGAAGTCGCTGCAGAGCCGAGTTATGGAGTCGCATCCGAACGGGTTCGCAACGAATGTCTGCAGTTGTTTGGTGGTTATCTGCTCGAATTTCGCCACCATTCCCATTTTGACAAGACCCCTTTTGCGGTTAGAGACCGTCATACTTTAGCAAAGGCACGAATTGACAAGAAGTTACTCAGGTAAGGCGATCCGAGAGTGTGGGCCGGTGCTGTCCGTCCCACTAATGTCCTCGCACGAAAACGAAATCCTCTTAGCATCCGGCTTACAGACAGGCGGGTACTTCCGTTACTCCTCCATAGAGATTTCTCGTCCTAAACTCTCGCTATGCACCCCAACTTCCTGTGGTTCTTGGTGGCCTTAGTCACTTTTTGGTCAGTACTCCTCACCGTGATCTTCCGACTGGAAAAGCGCATGGTATTTCCCTACGGCGCACTGGAACGCGAGCCTTACTTCGGCGATCCGACCGGCTACGGCACGCGTGGAGTGTACGAAGCTGTCAAAGCGGGATTTGTTCTCCTGGGTTGGGCTCGCGACATAAAGGGTCCGGTATATAAGGCGAGCTACGCAATGCTAGTTTCCAAAGAGCGTGACACCTTTGCCGTGATCGGCGTTGGAAAGATTCTGAAAATGCCCTTGCAAGCGACGTGGTTGCACACGCCTTCCGCTGACGGTCGTTCGTTTTACTCGACCGATCATCAAAATGGCGTGCAGATCGATCTTTCCCGAAACTGGACTAACCAGCTCGTGCCGCGCGTCAATTTTTCAGGCTTGCTTGAGCGACATCGAGAGTGGCTGAAGGAATTGGGAACCATGCCGCGATTCTTTACTCCCGGCCGGGAGTACGAGGAATTCCGCCATCTGCGCGATGAACATTTTCGTTCGATGGAACGAGCAGGATTGATCTTCTTTACCGACGGCTCGGGCACGCATTTTCATTACACATTTCTCGGCGCAGCCAAAACCGCCATTTGGAGCTACTTCCTGGGCATGAGCCGGCAGTTATCGTTTGGCAGATTCCCCAGAAACGCATGACCGGCAGACAGTACTGACACTCGATGGGTCGGGCCGAACAATAACGACCTATTCTGCTGCCGACGAGCACGTATAATTTGCGCGTGGAGAAAAAGATCCGAATCTTTTCCAGCTTCAGGGAAGCCGATGGCGCTGATGCGCAGGAGTGCATGAACATGTCTCCTTCACAGCGCATTCAGATCGTGATCGAACTACGCGACCGCCGCCATCGCGATGCCGTAAGCAAGGACTTGCGCGAGTTGGTCGAGTTATTAAACGCGAACAAAGTTGAGTATCTCGTCGTGGTTGCCTTCGCCCCAGCCTTCCACGGCGTACCGCGCTACACGGCCGGATGCGGGTGCTCTCTCATCTGCCTCAAGCGGACGCGACGAGTGAGGCAACCGTGGTTAGTGCGGGAATTCGGCTAGGCAGCTCCCGCTGCAGATATCCTTCCGCCTTGGCGCCGCAAAAACTGCAATGTCTTTTCATTGAACTCTTCGACGTTTTCGTACATTGGCGCGTGTGAACTCGTCTCGAAAACCACGAGTTCGCAATTGGGAATCGCGCTGGTCATTCGATCGGCGAACCGAGTCGAGGTGACCATGTCGTATCGTCCAAATGTAATTTGTGTGGGCGCGGTGATCTGCGGAAGCTGTGTCTCGACATCATGTGTGATCGCCGCATTCGACTGCCGCAGGAACGACTCCACTACCTGCGCAGGTCGTGATCGCACGAAATCAGCGAGCGACTGAATGTACTCCGGCCTGGCGGCATAGAGTTCAGGAGTAAAGCACCAGGGAAACATTGCCCGGATCAGCGTTTCAGAGACGCTGGCGAGTGCCCTTGCCGTGGTCTGCCAGCTTTCAAGTACGGTCTTTATGAAAAGATCCGTTTTGGGCCAGCAACTGTGAACTGAGAGCGACTTCACCTTTGCCGGATATTTTGCTGCCAACCACAGTCCTACTGCGCCGCCTAGAGATAAGCCGGAGAGGTGTGCTTTCTGCACGCCGATGGCCTGCATGAACGCTGCCATGTCATCTGCGAGTGTTTCGGTCGAGTACTCGCCGGCGGGATCGTCTGATTCCCCGGTACCTCTCAAGTCGATCGAGATGCAGGTGAAGTGCGCCGCGTAATCTTTAAGCTGAAAGGCATAGCATGCGTGGTCGGCTGCGAGATGAGGGATGAGGATGAGCGGTTCGCCAGATCCTTGTTGCTCATAATTGAAGGTGATGTTGCGGGCTGAGACCTTGGGCATTGAAGTTCCTCCTAACAGTCGGCGGAGCTGGCCCTGCGATTCGTTCAGGCATTATGCCGCTAAACTGTGCTGCCAATGGCGCAAAATGTCGGACCGAATTCCGCATGAATTTGCGGCGCGGTGGGCGTGATTGCATAAAAGCCCCATCAACCCGGGCAAATGGAAGTCCGGTGGACAAAGGTGGCAGGAGTGTGACCGCGTTCTGACCTGTTCAGATTCGGGCAGTGTTTTTCACATCCGGCTTGCGCTGCACAGGCTTTGCTCTCCAAATTGTCCCTAAGTGCTTGACCACACTGAGAGCCAGCGATCTCAGTGATGGAAATGCCTGTGCTTTCCAAAATCGAGGGTCTTTCAAGAAATATGCACCCGTTGACGCACGATTTCCGCTACGGCTTCCGCGTTCTACGCAAGTCTCCCGCCTTCACCATCGTCGCCGTTCTGACGCTCGCCATCGGCATTGGCGCGAACACGGCGATCTTCAGCATCGTCGATGCGGTTTTGCTGCGGCCATTGGCTATGCAGAAGCCAGAACGAGTGATGCTGCTGCAGGAAACCTGGCAAGGACACGGCGGAGGGGGCGTTTCTGTCGGCAATTACTCAGATCTTCGCCAGGCTAACCAGTCGTTTTCGAGTCTGTCAGCCTCGGGCTCGGCGGCGTTCAATCTCGCAACTGAAGACGCTCCTGAGCGCATCGATGGCGAGGAGGTTACAGCGGAGTACTTCCAGACTTTCGGCGTGCCGCCGCTGATGGGGCGCTACTTCACTCGCGAAGAAGACAGGCCCGGGCCCATTTCCGCGGTCGTGATCAGCGAAAACCTGTGGCGAACGCGCTTTCACTCCGACTCGGCGATTCTCGGCCGCAGCATCCGCGTGAATGGCACGTCGACACCCATTGTAGGAGTGATGCCGCGCAGCTTCGATCCATTGCTGAATAAATCCCTCATCTGGGTTCCGGCGGCGTTTACTCCCGAGCGGCTCAAAGATCATGACAATCATTACCTCTCGGTCTTCGCTCGCTTGAAGGATGGCGTCTCTCTTGCCTCGGCGCGTGCAGAACTTAAAGTTCTCGCGGCACGCCAGGCGGAGCTTTATCCCATTGACGATAAGGATCGCGGCTTCAGCTTGACGCCCTTGACGGATGCGCTGCTCGGCGATCAGCGCGTGACGCTATTCACTGTGCTTGCCGCCGTCGGGTTTGTGCTGCTTATCGCCTGCGCGAACATAGCGAACTTGCAATTGACGCGTGCTCGAGCGCGGCAGAAAGAAATTGCCGTGCGTGCGGCTCTCGGTGCGAGTCGGGGGCGGATCGTGCGGCAGCTTTTGGCAGAGAATCTGGTACTCGCGCTGATCAGTGCAATATTGGGAATCGTGTTCGCCGCAGCCGGAGTGAAGTGGCTCGTGGCCAGCGCGCCCGCAGGTGTGCCGCGCATTGAAGACGCGCACCTCGACTTTCGTGCACTGCTCTTTGCGGCAGGCATTGCGCTGATGTCGAGCGTCGTTTTTGGCATGACTCCCGCATTGAGGTCGGCTGCGGTGCGACTGACGCAGGCCCTCAATATCGCCACCGCCATCGGAAAGAGCACGCGCGACCGCGTGCGCAGTGCGTTGGTTGTCGGCGAAGTTGCGCTGGCGCTGATGTTGCTCGCGGGTGCAGGATTGCTTGTGCGCAGCGCGTTGGCTCTCTCCAAGGTTGAGCCAGGATTCGATACCACGAACCTAATCGCAGGCCGCGTGGGACTGTCAGAGAGCACGTATCGCGATCCGGTAGTTGCGCGACACACCTTTGAAGCCATTCTTCGCAACGTGGAGCAATTACCCGGAGTGCAGGCGGTCTCTGTAGTCTCTCGCGCGCCATTAATGACCGGTGGAAACAGCAACGGCTTGCTTGCCGAAGGACAAGCGTTTGATCCATCGAACCTGGTCGATGCTCGTCTGCGAGTGGTCACGCCGGGATATCTCAATACAGTCCGCGTGCCGTTAAAGGCAGGGCGCGAATTCACTCCGCAGGATACGCGTGAGACTGCGTTTGTCACCCTGGTGAATGAAACGCTCGCGCGCACTATGTGGCCTGGCCAAAACCCTATAGGGAAGCGCTTTGCCTGCTGCGAGGCAGGTCCAAAGGGGAGACTCGATCCCGTGTGGCACGAAGTGGTCGGAGTAGTCGGTGACACACACGCCTGGGGACTCGACCAGCAAACGCAACCGGAGTTTTATCTGCCGATCGCACAGATGCCGCCGGCCGCCTGGGATTGGGTTGGCCGCACGATGGACATCGTCGTGCGCACCGCCAATGCTTCGATTCCAATAAGCGAGCTGCGCAATGCGGTCGCAAAAGCCGCTCCGGGAGTTCCGATCTACAACGTGACCACGATGCAGCAGAGGATATCGACGCAGCTCGAGCAGTCCCATTTCGATACTTATCTCCTGACGATCTTCGCCGCCACCGCGCTGCTGCTGGCGGCCGTTGGCATCTATGGCGTGCTCTCGTACACGGTCGCGCAGCGCACTCGAGATATCGGCATCCGCATGGCATTGGGCGCGACCCAATCGACGATCGCTCGCGATGTGCTCTCCCAAGGTGTGCTGCTGACCGGAATCGGACTGGCAATCGGGCTGATCGGAGCGCTGGTTTGCGCTCGTCTCATCCAGAGCATTCTCTATGGAATCCATTCAACCGATGCGATGACGTTCTTCGTAGTCTCCGTTCTGTTGGCGTGCGTAGCTCTGTTGGCGAGCTATCTTCCGGCACGTAAGGCGAGTCGAGTGGATCCGATGGTGGCGCTACGGTATGAGTAGGAGCAATCGGCTTTGGTTAGTGAACTCTCAGCAGCGCGCTCCGCGCATGGGCCAGCGCTAAGCCCAGTCTCCTTATTATTCGTTCCCGCAGCTACATGGTGCCTCGATTGAAAGTCTGGGGCTTCGACCTGAACACATGCATCATCAAATCTGGATCAGGATTCTATTGCGGACAAGCACGTATAATTTGCGCGTGGAGAAAAAGATCCGAATCTTTTCCAGCTTCAAGGAAGCCGATGAGGCCGACGCGCAGGAGTACATGAACATGACTCCTTCACAGCGCATTCAGATCGTGATCGACCTCCGCGACCGCCGCCATCCCGATGCCGCTAAGCAAGGACTTGCGCGAGTTTGTCGAGTTATTAAACGCGAACAAGGTTGAGTATCTCGTCGTGGGAGCTTTCGCTCTAGCCTTTCACGGCGTGCCGCGCTACACAGCCGATCTCGACTTGCTGGTGCGTCCAACCACTGAGAACGGAGCCGGACTTTTGCGGGCCCTGAATGAGTTCGGGTTCGGGAAATTAGGGCTAACCGTTGATGATTTTTCAAGCACCGAGAAAGTCATTCAGCTTGGGGTAAGCCCGAATCGTATCGATCTGCTGACATCCCTTTCGGGTTTGACGTTCGAGGAAGCCTGGTCTTCGCGCGAGGCGGGCGATCTGGATGGGGTGGCCGTAGCTTTTATTGGAAAATCCGCACTCATCCGCAACAAAGAGAAAACCGGCAGAGCCCGAGACATCGGCGATGCCGAGGAACTAAAGAAGCGATCCGTGAAGCCGAATAAATAATCGGCTTAGATGTCAGTACTGTCCGCGATAGGGGAAGAGTATTCGGCTTCGTCGTGACTCGCCCATCCCGGCCCGCCGCGACGGTACTGACAGTTATGCGATCTGTCTCATTCGCAGCGCCCAGAAGAACGCACCTAATCCGCGATAAGGGCACCCACTGTCAATCAGCACATCTGTGTATTCGAAGTCTTTACCGGCACGCTTACGCGATTTACATTCAGCCAGAAATCAAGAGTGCTCGCCAATGCAGCCGACATCTCTTCGGCAGTCGCGGGTTTCACGACATAAGCGGAAGCTCCGGCGCCATAGGTGAGGCGGATAGCCTCGGGATCTTCGCTTCCGCTGAGGATCACGATGGGGATGTCTTTGGTGAATTCGTTGCGCTTGAATTCCGGCAGCAGCTCGAGACCATGCATTCGGGGAATGCTTAGATCCATGAGGACTAGCGACAGCGCGCCATCGCCTCCGCGATAACGCTGCAGCCAATCGAGCGCTTGCTCGCCGGTTGTGAGGATTTCAAGCGAGACGCCTTGGAATTGGGCGCTGATGGCGCGGCCGATGTGCAGCGCGTCAATCTTTTCGTCTTCGATTACGAGAACTTTCTTGTGCAAGCCGAGAGCCTCTGGTTTTAGAGCAGCAACAATTTAACTCCCCGAATGCTTGGTTTGTAAAACTGAGGTAATTGCCGCAATCAGTTTCTGCGGATCTCCTTTGTTTACGAAAGCCGCGGCGTAGCTGCGGACATCATCGGGCATCCAAGGCAGCTCTGATAGAACAACGATGGGCGCTGAGGGAAAGACACTGCGCACCTGCTCGGCAACCTGCGCCGCAGTTCGCGAGCCGTTAAGGCGGTAATCGAGAAGCACAAGATCGATGATTTCAGAAGAAGGTAACTCTACGTCTGCACTGCCAACAAGCGTGGTCTTGGTTTTGAAGCCTTCACGTGCAAGGATCCAGGTATACAGAGTGAGGTGCAGAGGATCATCGTCGATGATCAGAACAGTCGCGTGCGCTGACATGTTTGGGCCCAGGGAGAGGTAGTCGCACTATAACCCGATTTCGCCAACGGTGTGTAAAGGAAATGTTAGAAGTTTCTGGGACTCGGGGAGACAGCTTAGCCCATCACAGCGCGCATCTCACGACGTTTGCCGCTTCGGTCGGGAGCAGACCGAGTGTCTTATCCTAAAATCGAGGTCATATTGCCAGCCCAGCCCAAGAACAAGCCGGAACGGAGAGCCTTTCCCGTTCTGGCGCTCGATAAGCGTCATCCTTTGCAGTTCGAGCATGCCTTCCGACATTTGGTTGAGAACGTGAGCGACTACGCGATTTTTATGCTCACCCCGGAAGGAACGGTCGTGTCATGGAATCCGGGTGCACAGCAAATCAATCAATACGAGCCGGACGAGATCATCGGGAAGCATTTCAGTATTTTTTATCCGCAAGAGGATGTCGCGGCAGACAAGCCCGGAATGGAACTTCGTATCGCCGCTGAAACCGGCCGTTACGAGGAAGAAGGCTGGCGTCTTCGCAAAGATGGAAGCAGATTTTGGGCGAGCGTCTTGATCACTGCCGTGCGCGACGAGCACGGAAATCTACTGGGCTTTGGCAAAATTACACGCGACCTGACGGAGCAGCGGCAAGCGGAATTGCGCTATCGGCTCCTCATCGAGGGGGTGACCGATTACGCCATCTATTCCTTGGACACAAATGGGAATATTACGAGCTGGAACACCGGCGCGCAGAAGCTGAAAGGCTATTCCGCTGAAGAAGTTTTGGGCACTCACTTTTCCCGTTTCTACACGCCTGAAGACATTGCCGCTGGGCTTCCTCAGCGTGTTTTGGAGACCGCCGTTGCTACAGGACACTATGAAGCGGAAGGCTGGAGAGTACGTAAGGATGGCAGGCGTTTTTGGTCCAACGTAGTCGTCACGGCACTGCGCAACGACGCGGGAGAGCTGCTGGGATTCTCGAAGATCACCCGCGACATGACGGAGAGAAAAGAGCTGCTCGACAAGATTCAGCGCCATGCTGAAGAACTTGAGCTCCGCATCGCGGAACGCGAGCAAACCAACGCGGAGCTCGAAGCCTTCAGCTACTCGGTATCGCATGACTTGCGGGCCCCGCTTCGAGCTATCGAAGGTTACACAGATATCGTGCTGACTGATTTCGACGGCCAGCTCCCGTCGCAAGTTGTCGAGTACCTGCAGAACGTGGTGCAGGCTGCCGGGCGCATGAACCGTCTGATTCAGGATCTGCTGACTTACAGCCGCCTAAGTCGGCTGGAGATCCATCCTGAACCGGTGAAGATCTCAGCCGCAATTGACGGAGCGCTCGCGCAAATTGATTTGCGCGATAATGTGACCATCGCTGCCGATCCAAAGCTCAGTGTTCACGCGCATTTGCCGACACTCACGCAGGTGCTCTTCAATTTGATCAATAACGGATTGAAGTTCTACCCGAGTGGAGTGACTCCAAAAGTGGAAGTGGCCGCCGGTCGCGAGGGAAGAAATGTAGTGATCAGTATCCGCGATCACGGCATTGGAATAGCCGCTCAGCACCAGGAGCGGATTTTTCAGGTCTTTGAACGCCTTCACACTGCCGACGCCTATCCCGGAACGGGAATCGGGCTTGCTATCGTGAGGCGCGGAGTTGTACGGATGGGAGGAACAGTTCGGGTTGAGTCGGCGCCCGGGAAGGGAAGCACGTTTTACGTGTCGCTGCCAGCCGCATGACAAGCAATCGAGACCTGCAGAAGCCAGTCGTCCTACTCGTTGAGGATGATCTCTCGGACGTACAACTGATTACCATTGCCATGAGCCGCACGCCTGGAGAAATCAAGCTTGTGCGAGTGGAAGACGGAGACGAAGCAGTCGAGTACCTCGCCGGCGCGGCCCCTTACGACGATCGTGACAAGTATCCGTTGCCGGTCACGATGTTGCTCGACATCAAGCTTCCCAAACGCTCCGGCCTCGAAGTGCTGCAATGGTTGCGGAATCAAGAGTCTCCACTCAAGCGTCTACCCGCCATCATGTTAACTTCTTCCACCCAGCGTAAAGACGTGAATCGTGCCTTCGAACACGGCGCGAACGCCTATGTCGCCAAGCCGGAGAGCATGAAGGAGCTGGCAGCGCTGCTGGCTGAATTCAAGAGCTTCTGGTTACGCCGTGTAGAGTTCCCGGATGTCCTTGGCTCCAAGGGAAGAATTCCAATTTAGGAGCCGCTCGGCTCTGCGTTTTTCTTCAGCATCGAAGATTGCGCCTGTTTGTCCTCGGTTCTGTTCGCTCATTTCGTCTTCTCTACATCGAGCGGAAGTTGAAGCGTGCCGAGGCGGCCGTTGGTTGTATCCCAGAGTGCGATGTAGAGGTAGTCTTCCCCTTTTGGCAGGTTGATCTGCTGCTCGAAGCCGAATTTCGCTACAGGATTCGCTTTCAGCTTTTCCTCGTTTAGAGCGAAGGTCAGCTTTTGAGCCACGTGTCCGGTAAGACGTCCGAAGCGGTTGAAGGCGAGGATGGCGGCTCCGACGCTGATCTGCGTTTCACCATTCACTGTCTCTCGCGTCAGCGCGTCGAGCGGCACAGAGTAGTGCACCGCGTACGCTTCTTCGTTCCGCTTTGGCGCAGGAGCCGTTGCACTCGTCTGGACTGGATTCGCAGGTTGCGTGACGCTCGATGGCTGCACGCGCGCTTCAAAGATGATCGGCTCGGTGTGCCGGTCCGGAGCCTGGAATGTCTCGCCGTGTGCGCGCAGAACCGTTCTGGTCTTGCGCGGAGCATTGGGAGTACCGGTACCGTCGTCGAAATATCCTCGCCGATAGCTGAGGTGATACGGACCACCATCGACCGTAATCTTTACCTTGTGCCATTTGTTATTCGCCTTCAAATTATCTGGGCGGTACGTAAGAGTGTAGAAATGGGAATCGGTGTCGAGCACGCGCGAGGCGATCTGAGAGAGGCCATTGTTGTTGTACCAAGCCTGACCGCCGGTGGCTTCCGCCATATCGGCCATCCGCATGTGTTGCCATGGCATGGCAGAACTGACTTCGACCGTCAGTCCTCGCGCGTCGATCGGATAAAGCGCGATTCGCTCGGTTTCAAGCTCGTCGTAGGCTTCGCGCATCGATTCGTAGGACGGCAGACTGGTGGGATCGGGCGTCAGAAAAAGATTTGCACCTCCGGTAAACCACAGCACGTTCTTGCGTCCCGGTATCTGACTGAGAAAAGCAGCCATCTGCCGCAGGGTTCCAAGATCACTCGCGTACCAGGACCCGGGTTGACGCAGACGAGGTATCGCCCGTCGAATCGCACTCAACAACAGGTTGTGGTCAGAGGTGAAGTTCTGCAGAAGAATCGTTCCGTCCGCCGCCCGTTCGTAAATGGCCAGCGACTCGTTCGCGGGCAGCGCATTTACGAATCTTGTCAATTCCTGATTCAGGAACATTTGATCGACGATGTCGATGGTTGTGGTGTCGAGCAGGACTATGTTGATCGAAGCAAGCGGATGAACCAGATACGCATTGCTGTACACGTTCGGCGCGGAGCTGGTTGCAGCTACGGTCGTCGGAGCGCCGGCGTGCTCTTCAAACGACTCGAGCTGCTCGGGCCGATCATTGTCGAAGATGTGAAACGCCGAGCGGCTGAGTCCGTGGACAGGATTGCCCTCATTATCCGTGACCGTTACATCGGTGAGCACTTCGCGGCTGTTGGCATGGAAAACATACCCGCCTTGCTTCGATGGCGCCTGTGTATCAGTTGTCTGCGCCCAAATTGGAACAGAAACAACTCCCAGCAGCATCGCCGGAACCATGTGCCGCCTGAAATTTAGGGTTCGAAACATGCAGCAAGAATTGTAAGGCAAATGGAAAATCTGCAGACGTAAAGAAACTTTCCCGTTCCGGTCAAACGAGCTTGACGATTATGTGCCGAGTGGTTGGGGTATCCACCAGGAATCAATCTCCTATTCAAGGTGCCATGTTGGTAGCAACTCTCATAGACGATGAGGTGCAACCCCGGTCCAAACCATCCCATCCGACTGCGTAACAACAGCAGTTCAGCAAGGAATGGATCGGCTATGCGCAGTCTGTCCGTACTACTTACGTCGCTCTGTCTCATCATCTACGTCGGTTTGCTGGCTTCATGCGGAAGCACGAGCAGCAATAGCAATGCGGGGAACGCGAATAACCCGTCGGCAGGCGCGCCGGGTTCGGGCAGCGGCTCTGGTTCAGGTTCGGGAGGATCTGGGTCGGCGGGTTTAGGAAGCAGTGGCTCCGGAAGCTCTGGGTCGGGGAGCGGTTCTGGCAGCAGCTTCGTCGCATATGCGTATGCAGCGACCACCAGCGCCATCACTGGTTATGGAGTTAACTCAGATGGATCGCTGACTGCGCTGGCCGGCTCACCCTATGCAGCAAGCCTTGCTCAAGGCCCCAACATTGTCACAAATGGCGCGAATGTGTATGCGATGGCCAATGGCGATACCAATCTGGATGTTTTCTCTATCGACAAATCGAGCGGGGCGCTCACGCTCGCGAATACGACGAATGCAATCGCCGGTGATCCTGACACGGGCGACATCGCATCTCTTCTTACCCTCGATCACACGGGAGCTTCTCTCTATGTGGGTGTTGGTACGAACATCGATGGCGGTGTGAATGCGTTCACTGTCGGCAGCAATGCAAACGCGCAGCAGGTGCAATACCTGAGCGGACCATCAACCCCGTTATCTCCGGAGGTGTTCTCGCCGAACAACCAATATGGCTATGCGTCGAAGTGTGGCGCGAGAGTTGACGGGATCTTTGCATGGCAGCGTGCGTCGGACGGCACTCTCAAAGGGATGGTAATCAACCCTGGAACAATTCAGGCTCCGACAGGAGGTCCTGGAGAGGCTTTTTGTCCGCAGGAGCTTGCGGTATCGGCGAAGGGTTATCTGGCGATCGTCTGGTATCCATTCGGTTACGCGAGCAGCGGACCGATCGGTAACGAGACTTACGTGATGACCTACGCGATCAACGGCGACGGAACGTTAACTGCCGTCGCGAACTCGCAGGTGAAAACTGCCTCGAGTTCGGGAAACAAAGTGGCTGTCAGCTTCGATCCGACCGGCGGCTTCCTGGCAGTTGCAGGCGATGGCGGCGTGCAAACATTCGCGATAAATGCAAATGGAATGCTGTCTCCAGTGGGATCACCGCAAAGCCCGGGCGTGAACTTCCAAAACGTAACATGGGACAACTCGAATCACGTCTTCGCAGCAAACAGTAATCAGCTATACGTCTTTAACTCCAGCACTGGCGTACTCGCGCCAGCGTCTGGTTCTCCGTACGCCGGTGGTCCAGAATTAGCGGTTTTTCCTCTCAAATAGAAGTAAGCACTGGGACGTTTCGGGTGATTCGAGGAAAAGCACCCGGCGAGAGTCTCTGTCCAGAGCTGCGGCACAGAGCAGCCACACCGACGTGAGCTGGATTATTCACCTGCCGCGGCTATCGCCTGGCGCAAGTTGACGCATCGTAATCCTTATCCCAAAAATGGGTTCTGGAGATGCGGCCGTGAAGTTCCCCGACGACCTTGTCATTGCCGATCAGGGTTTTCCGCTGAATCATTATCGCGTTCGAGACGGGAAGTTAGAGTTTCGCTCCATTTACCACGATTCGCTCGGGCGTTGGAGAACACTGAGCGTTGAAGACGTGCTTATGCACCTGGTGCTGAAAACTGAGGTAGCGACGTGGCTGTACGTGCGTCGGGGAGTGGGAGCTAGCTTCCATCGCGCAGCCTGATGCTACCGAAGTAGTAACGCGCAATGAAACTTCCCGAGATGAACAAGAGGTAAGCCACAGCCCAGACCTACGATTCACTGAAGCGGCTGACGAACCTGTCAGTCTCCGGTGGCACCGCCTCGTATTCCCGATTTGAATCCCTAGTAACCTCTCTTTACTTTCCCAACACCTCTCCCTGGAATTGACCGCCGACCGAAAGTGGAACGAGCCATAATTCTGCCATGTTCAGGACCAGCTTATTCGCTGTCTTTTTGATCGGGCTCTCGGCTGCCGCGCAGACACAGCCCAACTCCGATGTGAAGTTTGTCGCCGACACGCTGATCGTGCAGGCCGAAGGGAATTATGAGACCGATCCCGATTTGGCGACGCTTACTTTCGATGTTTCGGACCAGGAGAAGCAGCTCAAGGACGCCTACGCCAAGGCATCGCAGTCGATGAGCAACATCGTCGCGGTTGCGCAACGCAGTGGCCTCACGAAAGATGCGATCCAAACCGGAGTGCTCACGGTGACTCCTTTTTATGAAGGTGACCGAAAGCGGCGTGCGCGGGCATACCTGGTCCAGGGACAGGTGACGCTCAAGGTGCAGGATTTCTCCAAAGTAGGCGGGATCATCGACGACTCCGTGCAGGACGGCATCGCCGACTTCCGTTCCCTGACCTACTCGCTCGCCAATGAAGAAGGCGCCAAGCAGAAAGCCGTCGCCGACGCGATGCGGCGCGCCATCGGCCGCGCCACAGCGGCCCTCGAGCAGAGCAAACAGAAGCTTGGTCCAACGCGGTATGTGAATCTGGAAGTGAGAAATCTGGTTGGAGCGACCCCGATCCAGATGGCTTACGTTCCTGCCGCAAACGAGGCCATCGAGGTGAACTCCTCCGAAGTCGGAAGTGGCGGCATCTTCTCACACGCGAAAAAAGCCGCGCCTCCACCGCCACCTGTGCAGCCGGGTAAGCTAACCGTCAGCGCATCGATTCAGTGCGTGTTTGGAATTGAGAAGTAGTTATCGTGCGCTGCGAGCGTTGCCGCTCGGTATTTTCGCATAACGCCTGGGGTTCTCACATTCAACGCCAGTCCGGCGCTCTCAATTGTGTAGGACCGCCTCGCCGCACGCAGCCGGTTGGACGTTCAGCCACCTTCCCCCAACCGGAAGTTCGAAATGGATCG
>CAYNPS010000045.1:0-27398 GCA_964399125.1 uncultured Terriglobales bacterium | reverse complement strand
CAACGAAAGAGTTTCTTTCGAAGCACGGAGTCGAATTTCAAGACAGGAACATTGCCGCCGATCCGAGCGCGCTCGAGGAACTGCGGAAATTACACGTGATGACTACTCCCGTCACGAAAATCGCTGAAACTGTAATTGTTGGATTCGACGAGGAAAAGCTACGGAAAGAATTGGGCATTATCGGCTGAAGTTCTGTATTGAGACTTCCAGCTCGACTCCCAAGCCCTCTGCCACACGATTCACGAAATTCATGTATGCGGCGGCCAGATTAATCTCAAGAATAGCGCGATCGGCAAACCCCAATTCGCGCAGTCGGATGATGTCAGCTTCAACGATTGATGCCGCATCAACCGTGAGATTTCGCGCATAGGCAAGCATCGCTGCGTCTGCCTGCGAGAGGCCGGCCCAATCTTGTCCTTCGCTAAGTTCATTCACAAGGTGTTGATTCTTCGTCAGGCGGAGCAGACCTGCCCCGTGGTGCTGCACTCAATAATGGCAGCCATTGGCGGCAGAAACTACGACAGCAATCATCTCGCGATGCACGCGGCTGAGTTCGCCCGGAGGCATGCATCGCAGCCTGATACAGACCCAAATGCGCCGCAAGAACTCCAGGCGCGATGCTGTGGACCTTGAGAATATTGGCTAGATCACCAGCCTTCAGCCGCTGTTCGGCGTAAATGCGCTTGAGATCACCTTCAGCATCAGGCTCCTCAATGGTTTTGATCCATGCCATGCTTTCGCTCCTGCGCCTCTTTTATGGCTGCGAGGGTCACTTCCCAGTTCGGGATGTCAGGAACAGATTGGCTGACGCGCCGCCACTGCTCGGTTCCGTCCGGCCCCAGCAGAATCGTGGTGCGCAGCGCGATATCCGAGCCGCCGTGCGCTGCACCGCCACCCTGATGAAGCAATCCGTATTGGCACCGGGGTCGCTCAGGACTGTGAACTTTTTCTCAGCTACCTTCTCCCATACTTCGCGTGCGTGTTGCTGGTTGTCTACGCTGATCGGCACCAATCGGACGCCAATCTTGGCCAAGTCGTCGCTGTGCCGCGCGAACTCGCGCAGTTCCGTCATGCAATATGGTCACCAGTAACCGCGATAAAAAAACAGCAAAACCCAATGCCCACGCTGACTGGAGAGCCTAAAGTCGTTTCCGTTCTGGTCCTTGAGCGCGAAGTCCGGCGCCACGCTGCCCTCGGCAGAAGCAATTTGCGGCTTTGGGTAGGACTTGGCTTGACCGCATGCCAGACCGGTCCAAGTCGTGAGCGCAATCAACAACAAGAGGACGTGCCGCATAGCTTTCAAGATACACGAGCATCGGAGAAGGTTACGTCGTAAACAGGTAAACCGGTAACCTTTTGCCCGTCCTTGGGCATCGTGTCTGTTGCTGGCCTTTGTGTCGAAATTTGCAGCCGGTTCCCAGGAGTTTCCCACATGAACCTGAGCATCGTTGTCGTCGCCGTG
Source organism: uncultured Terriglobales bacterium (assembly GCA_964399125.1). Classification (GTDB taxonomy): domain Bacteria; phylum Acidobacteriota; class Terriglobia; order Terriglobales; family Acidobacteriaceae; genus Gp1-AA112. The sequence goes on along the minus strand of CAYNPS010000045.1, from coordinate 25,936 downwards.
ACTGGAATGTTCGTTGCGTATGTGAACGGCGCGAACGATGTATCGAAAGGGATCGCAACACTCGCGGGCAGTGGCGTCTCCAACTATCGCCGTGCAATCCTGTGGGGCGCGATATGGACGACCTGTGGCAGCCTTGCTGCATTCGAGCTTTCGCGTGCACTCGTTGTCACTTTTGGCAAAGGACTTCTGGCGGCTGGTATTCATCCGACATTTCCCGCAGCGATGGCCACGCTCGTTGGCGCCGGTCTATGGGTCGCGCTGGCAACTCGTTTTGGACTTCCCGTTTCGACCACTCACGCAATTGTAGGTTCTCTTGCCGGGGTAGCAACACTGGCCTATGGATTCGGCGGAATGAATTGGAGCGTGCTGATTGGCAAGGTTGGGCTACCGCTTCTACTCAGCCCGGTTGCTTCCTTGCTCGTCGGTGTCGTGATACTGCAACTTTGGAGTCGGTTCAATCCATCTGGTGCGGATTGCGTATGCGCCGAAGTCGTTGGTCCACGTCCGGCGCTTGCGAGCACAGCGGCGGAAGTTGAAATTGCTCCGCTCACGTTTCAGGTAGCCGAGTTGGTTACCTGTCATCAGGCTGAAATTGATGCAGATTCTCGGGTCGCTTTTTCGCTTACGCTCGACCATCTGCATTGGGTGACCAGTGCGGGAACCAGCTTCGCGCGAGGGTTGAATGACGCTCCCAAAATGGTTGCAATCACCCTTGCAGCCGCAAGCCTTTCACCATTTGCGATTCGTACCTCATTATCTGCGTATCTGCTGATCGCCCTGGGAATTTTTGCCGGAAGCCTGTACGCAGGCCGTCGAGTCACAACTGTTCTTGCCGAAAAAATCACTCCAATGGATCACCGGGAAGGCTTTATCGCGAATCTTGTGACCTCGCTGCTGGTTGGCCCTGGCGCGTTCCTAGGACTTCCTATGTCAACGACACACGTTGCTTCAGGAGCGATCATCGGGATTGGTGTCCGGAAGGGTGGCGCGATTGACTGGCAACGCGTTAAAGAGATGGCTCTGGCATGGATAATCACAGTTCCGGCTGCGGCTCTGCTCGGCATCCTGACTTACGCGCTGCTTCACGCGATCAGACTGAGATGAAACAGCCAACGCAGGCGCTGAACCTTTCTCTGGTATTGATCGGCAATTCGCTGCAACGCATAGCGGCAGGTGCGAGCGGTGTGCTGGTGGGACTGTACCTTGCTCAACTTGCGAATCGAGGATCTGCGATTGGAGCAGGCCTAGTGGGCATACTTGGAGCAATATCGTTCGGGGCTGAGCTGGTCGCGGCCACACCAATGGGCATCGCGTCCGATGCGATTGCGCCACGTGGTCTGATGACGGTTGGCTCGGTGCTCGGCGCCGGTGCAACGCAGCTATTCGGCATGACGGGACTGGTCAGCATCTTCTTTATAAGCCGAGGATTGGAAGGCGTCGGAGCAGCGGCAGTAGCGCCTCCTCTGCTCGCACATCTGACAGATGTGACCGATCACAAGCCAGGGCTTCGCGCGAAGGTCATGAGTTACTTTGAACTTTCACTTCTCGCTGGCTTGGCTTTGGGAGGACTCGTAGCGGGACAACTGTGGCAATGGCTTGGCGCGAAGGCCTTCGGCGCTGTCGCGTTCGTGTACGTCATCTCAGCAGCGCTACTGTATGCGGGTGCAGTAGGCGGCCGAAGTCACGGACGCGAGCAGGCCATTTCCGGATTGTTGCGCGCGATGCATCATCACTCACTGCAGCGTCTGGCTCCTGTGTGGCTTTGCGTAAATACCATCATTGGTCTGTGGCTGGGACCAACACTCATTTTTCTGCTGACGCACAATTCGCAAACGAACCAGTTCCTCGATGGAGTTCTCGTTGAGCATCCCGAACGAGTTGGATGGGTGTTGCTCGGCTACTCGATCATCTTCGGCATCGGTATCACCGCATGGAGTTTCGTCTTGCCTCGAATACCGCTCGAACGCGTGCTTCGCATCACGCTGGCCGCGATGCTGATCGTCTGCGGGGAATTCTTTCTGCTCAATCATGTTGGATCTGGGACGGTGCGTTGGATTCTCGGAATAACAACGGCACTCACCATTATGGTCGAAAGCGGTTTTACACCGGCCGCGTTGGCACTTCTAGCCGGAGCAATTGGAGCGCAGTCTGGCCGCGGTGCGGCGATGGGTATCTACTCCGTCCTCCTGAGCGTCGGGGCGATCCTCGGCTCCCTACTTGCAGCCATATTGGGAAAGCGCTTCGCGGTGGATGGCTTGATCTACAGCACATTGGCGATGGCGGTCATCGCTTTGGCTTTTGTGCGGCGACTTCAGACCGGCACAGAGTCCGCCGTGGCGGAGAGTGCATGAGCGACCGTTACGACATCGTCATCATCGGCGCGGGTTCCGGGGGCCTGGTTGGGGCGAGATTTGCCACACAACTTGGCGCAAAGGTGGCGCTTGTCGAGAAGAACCGAATAGGTGGCGATTGCACCTGGACCGGCTGCGTGCCCAGTAAGGCCTTGCTGAAAGCTGCAAAAGTCGCGCATGAGATCCGAACTGCGGCCCAATATGGAATCAGGGCGGGAGCGCCGATCACAGACATGTCCGCGGTTCGCGAGTACGTGCGCAGCGCCATGGAATCGGTTTACAAGCTCGAAACCCCAGAAAGGCTCGCAAAGGAGGGAGTTGATGTCGTCTTTGGAGCTGCACGATTCGTTGATCCATCAACGATCATCGCGAGCGCCCGCACCATTCAATCAAAAAGTTTTGTAATAACCACGGGCGCTCGGCCGTTTATTCCGCCGATTCCTGGTCTTATAGAAGCACCGTTCAGTACCTACGAGCAGATCTTCGAGAACGAAACACTGCCGAAGACTATGACTGTCGTAGGCGGCGGGCCGATTGGCATGGAGATGGCGCAAGCGTATCAGCGGCTCGGTTCCGAGGTCACAATCATCAGCAATTCGGTCCTTCCCAAGGACGAACCGGAAGTTCGGGAAGTGATGCAGGGTGTGTTCGAGCGTGAAGGTGTGCGCTTTGTGACGGGTTCCGCGAAATCGGTGCGCAAAGATAAAGGTCTCATTACAGTTGCCACCGAGCATCAGGAGATCATAGGCGAGCTACTGCTGATCGCAGTCGGCCGTAGGCCAAACGTCAGCGGATTGGATTTGGAGAAGTCCGGAGTCACTTATTCCCCACGCGGAATTCCAGTGGATGATCGGTTGCGGACGAATGTGCATCACATCTACGCCTCAGGCGATGTCACCGGCAGCTATCAATTTACCCACTATGCCGGCTGGCAGGCGTTTCAGGCAGTTCGGAATGCTCTGCTGCCGGGCAGTTCTTCGGGAGTAAGCGATCTCGTACCTTGGGTGACATTTACTGATCCTGAGGTCGCGCACATCGGACTGACCGAAGCACAGGCTCGCGCGAAATATCAAGATAGGGTCGGCGTGCATCGTTGGTGCCTGGATAAGGTGGACCGCGCTGTCTGCGAAAACGACTCTGCGGGTTTTCTGAAGGTCCTTACGAAGCCGGATGGCACGATTTTGGGTGCGACGATCGTCGCCGCGCGCGCAGGCGAGGCGATTGTAGAGCTGGTTGTAACGATCAAACAGGGGATGAAAATCGGCGATCTTGCAGGGGCGATTCATCCATATCCGACTTATTCGACTGGCATTCAGCAGATGGCTGCAGACATTGCAGTCGAGCACCTGCTATCCGGAACATCGGGGAAGTTGGTACGTAGCTTATCGAGGGTCTTTCGCTAAGGAAAAACGAGGCAAACAATGAGCACGCAAGAACTCACGACAATGAACGTCAGTGGGCCGAGAAAAAGAGACGCCGATTTCGTGTTCTATGAATTGACACGAAGCATCTGCCCTGATTGCCGCAAGGTCATCGACGCGCAAGTCATCCTTCGTGACAATAAGGTGTTCATGCGGAAACGCTGTCCGCAATGCGGGCCTTTTGAGGCCCTGGTTTACGGCGATGCAGCGGCCTACGTAGCACTGAGCAAATACAACAAGCCAGGAACGATCCCGCTCGCGCGGGGCACTGAAACTCACGACGGCTGCCCTTATGACTGTGGACTCTGTCCCGACCACCAGCAGCATACCTGCCTGGGCATCATAGAGGTCAACAGCAATTGCAACATGGATTGCCCGCTGTGCTTCTCCGAGGCGCGGCCAGGGTTCAGCCTGACGCTCGAAGAAGTCGAACAGATGCTTGATGATCTTGTTCGCACCGAAGGCAATCCCGAAGTAGTCCAGTTCTCAGGCGGAGAGCCGACGATTCATCCGCAGATCATTGACTTTGTCCGGGCTGCGAAAGCGCGCGACATTCCCTTCGTCATGATCAACACGAATGGCAAGCGCATTGCGCACGATAACCGCTTCTTGGACCAACTGAATGAGGTGCGTCCATCCCTTTATTTTCAGTTCGACGGCTTCGAGCCGGAAACCTATCGCATTCTGCGGGGCGACTCGAAAGTAATTGACGAAAAGCTGCGCGCGCTCGACCGGCTGGCGAAGATTGGATTGAATGTCACGATTGTTCCTGCCATCGAGCGTGGCGTGAACGAACACGAGGTCGGCAAGATCATCGAGTTCGCTATTCAGCATCCCGCCATACGCGGCATCAACTTCCAGCCGGCCTTCCATGCTGGACGGCACGTAAAGCACGATCCGATGAAGCGGATGACGATTCCAGATGTCATTAAGCTCGTCGAAGAGCAGACTGCGGGCAAGTTCATCGCTAGCGACTTCGTGCCTGTGCCGTGTTGTTTTCCAACCTGCAACTCCGTCACGTATGCCTTCACCGAAGGCGAGAAGGTTACGCCGCTGCCGCGCATTCTCAATGTGTATGACTATCTCGACTACATTACCAATCGCGTCATGCCGGATTGGAACTTGGAAGTGAGAAAAGCTCTTGAGGGTCTCTGGTCTTCGTCATCCGTGCCGGGTTCGCAGAAATCGACCGAGCAGTTCGTCTTCTCATGCCAAGCTTGCGGACTACCTGAAAGTTTGACAGTAGGCGATGTCGCCGATCACATGTTGATGATTATGCTGCAGGACTTCATGGACCCATGGACCTTCAATCAAAAGAACCTGATGAAGTGCTGCAAGGAATTCCTGCTGCCGGGCGGAAAGCAAGTCCCGTTCTGCGCGTACAACACACTGGGATACCGCGAGCAGGCGCGTGCGCAGCTTGAGGCCATGGAGCCGGAGCGCCGTCGCGCTCGCGCGAGTGGCTCGCCCTATGAACCGCGGGCAGTGTCCTTCGATTTCGGGACAGCCAATCTTGTTCAGGTGCGGAAATGAAACCAGCCGATGCAATCGTTTCTGCCGAAGTGAAGCAGTGTTGCGCGAATCTGTATGAAAGCGACTTCGCCAAACTTCTTCTCGGCGATTCGTTTCATCCCGGTGGCTTGAAGCTGACCGAGCGCCTTGGCCAGCTTTTGCAGCTTGATAAAAACCGCCGCGTTCTCGACGTAGCATCCGGTAGAGGCACGAGTGCAATATTTCTCGCCGACAAGTTCGGGTGTGAAGTTGTCGGTCTGGATTATGGGCAGCAGAACGCAGAGCGAGCGAATGCAGAAGCTACAGAACGCGGATTGTCGGCATTAGTCCATTTCGAACACGGCGATGCGGAATCACTTTCTTTTGCTGACAGCTCATTCGATGCTGTTATCTGCGAATGTGCATTTTGCACATTTCCCGAAAAATCGAGCGCTGCGGGTGAATTTGCCCGGGTGCTGAAACCGGGCGGCCGGGTTGGGCTCAGCGATCTGACGCGCGCGGCTGAGCTGCCTACAGAGTTAGAGGGCCTGCTTGCCTGGATTTCATGCATCGCCGATGCACAGCCACTCGAAACATACGTTGCCTGGCTTCGCAGTGCCGGACTGATGCCGGAATCGACAGAAACACACGACGAGGCTCTCAGAGAGATGGTGCTTCAGATTCAGAGAAAGCTATTCGCGGCTGAAGTAATCATAGGACTCAAAAAGGTTGATCTGCCGGGAATAGATCTCACGACTGCCAAGCAGATGGCCAAAGCCGCCTTAGATACGATTCAGAATGGGCAACTCGGATATGCCATTGTCATAGCTCGAAAACCGTAATCTACGGAATGAAGGGCCTCCTCAAAATCGCGGGACTTCTCGGATTATTGGGTGGACTTGTCTTTCTTGAGCACCGCAGGCCTCTACGCGCGGAGAAAGAATCGAAGCCGCGACGGAATGCACGAAATCTCACGGTCGCAGCCCTCGCCGCTTCGACGCTTCACTTCGCCGAGTCACCTCTGCTGTATCCGCTGGCAAAAAGAGTTCAGGAGCGGCGCTGGGGTCTGTTGAAGTGGCTGCGGCTGCCGCGAGCACTTGAAATTCTCGGTGCAGTCCTGCTGCTTGACTATACCCACTACATCCAGCACGTTTTGCATCATCGCCTTCCACTGCTTTGGCGATTTCATGCGGTTCATCACGTTGATCTCGATCTGGATGCTTCAACTGCTTTGCGGTTTCATTTCGGAGAAATCGCGATTTCGGTACCGTACCGCATTACACAGCTCTTGCTGATCGGGGTTGATCCACAGTCACTCCTCATCTGGCAGACATTGACGCTGTTCTCAATCCTGTTCCATCACTCGAATATTCGTCTGCCGAAATCAGTCGAAGATAGCTTAGTTCGTTTGATCGTCACACCGCGCGTGCACGGCATTCATCACTCGAACGAGCCGCAGAATCAGAATTCGAACTGGTCGGGCGGTTTGACAATCTGGGATGCACTGCACGGCACACTCAATTTGGGGGCTCTGCAAAACGAGATCGACATTGGAGTACAGGGATTCGACCGGCCGGAACAAGTGACCTTGCCAAAGATTCTCACTCAACCGTTTCGGGACGAGCCTGCGGTTCGCGCTTTTCTCCAAGCCAGTCCCGGCACGGATGAGGCAATTGAGTGAGGTGAGCAAACGCGGGAATGTCGTCGGAATCCAAACGAGACGAGGAGGATGTTATGGGCTTGCTTCGACGCAAAGAATCCGCAGCTCGCGAGCTTAGTAGCGAGCTGCGAAACGACCAATCCGCCAAGATGCGGAGGCGACGCGCCGTTCTTGGTCTGTCATCCCTCGGAGCCGCATCGCTGGGACTCATCGGTTTGTATCAGACTGGGATCATTAAACACGTGCCTGAACCACCTCTGCCCTACCTCGATGCCGAGAAAGTGGACGCCTCGCCTGAGGCATACGAATGGTTATCCACACCCGACGCAATTCTTGGTGTTGCGAGCTTCGGCGCAACCATGATACTGACGTCTATGGGTGGCCCTGAGCGCGCAAAAAAGCAGCCTTACATTCCACTCGCTCTCGCTGCGAAGACCGCCCTTGATGTGTTCAACGCTGTGCGACTCACGCGCGATCAATGGACGAAGCATCGCGCATTCTGCATATGGTGCCTCGTTGCCGCAAGTGCGACGTTCGCGAGTGTCCCATTTGTGATTGCCGAAGCAGTCGAAGCCGCTCGTAATGTGACGAAAAGACCGGATATGCATTTGCTCAGGAAGGTGGCGTGACAAGTATGGCGAAGCAACTTGTCATTGCATTCGATCTCATGGGCACTCTCCTGGATTTGTCAGCTCTTGATGAGCAATTTCGAACTGAATTTGGTGACAGCAGAGTGCGGCAGGAATGGTTTTCCGAGGTTCTGAAACTTGCTCTTGCTATCACCGCAAGGGGCGCCTATGAGAGCTTCTCTGATATCACCAACGCTGCTCTGAAGATCGTTGAAGAGCGACATCAGCACCAACTGTCGGGAAGCGAGCGGAAGAAAATTCTCGAGTCCTTACGGGAGCTTCCGGCTTTCGCAGACGTCAAGCCGGGACTCGAACAACTGAAATCGCGTGGCTACCAATTGGCTGTATTGACCAATTCGCGCGAGAAAACCGCAAAAGCGGCGGTCAAGTCCGCAGGATTAGCTGACTTTTTTGACAAGGTACTCTCCGCAGAAGACGTGAAGCGGCTGAAGCCCGCACCAGAACCGTATCGAATGGCAGCGAAAAAGACGAAAACGAAACCCGGTAATTTGCTGCTGGTTGCGGCACACTCGTGGGACATCGCTGGTGCGATGCGTGCAGGATGCCGTGCTGCCTTTGTGCGCAGGCCCGAGCAGGTCCTTGATGAACTCACTCCCAAACCTGATTTCAATACCGCTGATCTTATCGAGTTGGCTCAGGCCGTAAGCAGCTGAATCCCTTTAGAGAAGCCTCGTCTCCGGTAACGAATTGTTACGTGATGCATCGTCTCTGTAGGAGATAACAATGGCAAAGGCGATCTGGAACGGCACTTTATTAGCTGAATCCGATCAGACGGTTGAAGTTGACGGCTATACATATTTTCCACCAACATCCGTCCGAAGGGAGTTCCTCAAACCAAGTGCCAGCACCAGCACTTGCCCTTGGAAGGGATCAGCGAAGTATTTCTCAATCGCGGTCAATGGAGACGAGAATCCGGATGCCGCATGGATTTATGAGAATCCCAAACCTGCTGCATCGAAAATCAAGGGCTATATCGGATTCTGGCGTGGTGTCCAGGTGAAAAAATAAGAGCGGCGGGCAGGGAGGTGAATGGGCCGGCCGCTCTCGGGAGCTATGCTGCTGGTTCCTCTGGCGGGTTGATAATCGGTTCCATTTTGCTCATCAGTTTTTCGAAGCTGTACATCACATTGCCCAACTCGCGACGAAAGTCCTCTTTCGACTTTTCGCCTCCACGACCGACAGCGTGGTCAAAACCTGCAGCGCCGTGGATCAATGGGATGACAAGATTTTCTTGTTGGCCGAGATTAACCGGATCTTCACCCTGGCTCTCGCGCTTCAGCAATTCCTGGATCTTGTCGCGCAAAAGTCCTTCCTGTCCCGCCCACAGAGCACGAAATGCGACTCGGCCCGTGCGATCGATCAGGTAGACCGAATTGGGAAGCGCGCCATAAGCCTTATGCGTTGTGCCATCCAGTGAGTCAACGGCGACTGACCAAACCACACGATCCTCGCGCGCCCAATCGCGCGCATGGCGCATCTTTTGTTCATCTGTGCTGTGGTGAGGGTAACGCTCGCCTGGATGTGCCTCGCGAACGTAAATGGAGATAAATTCCACGTCTTTAGAGAAATCATTAAACAGTTTCGTGAGACCAGGCCTGGCCCCAGCGGTCATAGGTCAAGTAATTGAGCCGAATTCGAGGAGCACCGGACGCTTGTCGCGAAACGCACTTAGCCGGATAGCCGTGCCGGAGATCGTCAGCAACTCGAAATCCGGAGCGAGCTGCCCTGGTTCGGGCCCACCGCGAAAGTGCATGTCTTCCTGCATCATGTGTCGGCGAAAGGTATCGTAGTTGTAGATTTCTTCTGCCATACAATCCTCCACGTTTTTATAAAGCAGCGCGCAACCCACGCCGTGCGACCTCAGTGCTCAATCCATAAACCAAGTGGGCAGCCAACCCGTAGAGATGAGACGAGAGCGGCGACTCCGTCGGTTTCCCGGACAATCCCAACGCTGGCACCGCAATTTCATCCGCAACGACGAATAGCCCCGCGCCGAACGTCAGAGCTGGGAGCAATCCGCCTCTTGTGCGAGTAAGCTCGATTACACCTCCATAGAGAGCGCCTTGTAGTGTTCCGAACATGTAGTGCACCACCGGACCAAGATTCTTTTTCTGTTCTCGTGAGAGGTGCCGACCGGCAACATGCGCAATTTTGCCGGCCGCCTTCATAGTCGCATCTTCGTCTTCCTGCTCACCCTGTTGTTTTTGCTTGCCTTGGCCTTCTTGCGTGCTAGTCCTGCTTTGCAGTGCCTCAGATGCTTTGCTCCACACATTTTGAAACTGCGTCATCATTACCGTCCCAATGAACCCTCCGATTACACCGGCCAGTACGCCCTTGCCTAACTTACGTTGTTGCGCTTCTGCATCGCCACGCAGACTACGTGGTATCAGGTAAGGGGCTTGTGTTTCTTCTGTCAGCTTTCTCAAGGTTGCCGATTTCACGAGTGCTTCTCCCGGTGTGACCTTATCGTGCTCTATGGAGGCAGGGCCGCGCCAAGTGTTAGCGCGGCCCTCTTTGGCTGCTGGGCTAGGCGCAATGCCTCTATGCAACTCGGCGTTCTGGATAAGTCCTAACCTCTGCCGGTTGTCGCCCGGTTGCTCGGTACCGAAATGCGGGAATCAATGCTCCCGTTACAACTCCATACAGCAGATGCTCGAAGAACCACGAGCCCTGCATGAGCGAAATGCGCGCCTGCATTGTGGAGTTAACCAACGGTAGCCCAATAAACGTCATGACTGCCCAGACTACGATGCCGAAGGCAATGCCCCATCCAAATCCCGCGCCTGCGGATACGCGCCGCGGCAACAGAGCAGCAAAGATCACACCCCACACGGCTGCAGTAATCATGTGGATCATCAGACCCCAAAGCAGGATGCCGCCGCCACCGATGAGCGCGTCTACGCCGTTTGTTGTCGCCGCAATCAAGCGTAGCGGCGTCAAAAACCCGACTCCCACCGCGGCGCCGTACATCATGGCAAACGCCGCCATTACGATTCCGCCAATAATTCCGGCGCCGATACCAGCGCCGATGATTCCTTTGCTTCTGTCAGCCATAATTCCTCCTTACCGACTCGCGACCTCGCGCTGCTGCAAGTGCTGAGCAATGTCGCCGTGCTGTTTTAGGATCGGCACCATCTTGCCTGTGAGAGTCTTTACGGGAGAGGGCTTTAATTCTCCACTTCCCATGCTGACCATGTTCACTGCCATCTCGTGTGCCTTCACATTGAACTCAACGAACTGGCGATCAAAATCAGCTCCTTGCGCCTGCTCCAAGCCCATCATCATCTGCTTCTGCATGTCCATCTTCTGTTTCTCGTCAGGCGACTTAGGCATCGGCATTTCCATTAGCTGAATGTTTTGCTGCTTTGCGAGATTGGTAATGCGCTTGTCGGCATAGCTGTGGTCGCGCACCAGGAGCGCGCCGAAGTTCCGAATCGCGTGAGTCTTTCCCTTTGATTCCGCAAGCTGCCCGGCCTTGATCTCCGTCTGGTTCGCCATGTGCATCTTCGATAGCAGCTCCGACTCCGGACTCATCCGTTGCATCTGGCCCTGCATCTGCGACTGGTCTGCTGGCGGCTGCTGCTGGTTGGAGGCCTGCGGCTGAGCAGGCTTAGACTGGTCGGCACTGGTTTTCTCCTGCTGCCCGACCGCGGCCAATGACATACCGAGGCCAAGCAGCAGCGTCATCAGCATGCGTTCAAGAAATCCATTTGCTTTCATACTTGTTACCCCGCTCGATTTTCCTGCGTGTCAATGGCTGGGATGCGACGCGTTAGATGCGCGTTTGCCAAATCACGTTGACAATAATTCGCAAGCTGCTCGTAACCTTTTGCTCTGTGGTGAATCGTGCCGGTTGAATACGATGGACACGCTAGCTCTTTTTTGCGATCAGAACTGAGTAGGCCATCAGGCCGCGCCGATACGCCTCAAGCATCATCGAAATCACCTGCAGGAATGAGCGGATTTCTGCCGGCACAAATGGCCAGAGGAGCCGCAGGCGTCTCACGCGCCGGTAAGTGATTTCCCAAGTTGGAATTACTCTGTGACTCAAGTCGATGACATTGGCGAGCTGCAAGCCAGCGCCCCAGACCTGCCGCGCGTAATCTCTGGCTGTTTGGAAATAAGGGCAGACCGCGAGCCGGGCAAGCTCTCTAATCAATGGATGTACATGCGATACGGTCCATGCAGTGATCACGATCTTGCCGTCGTTTTCGAGTAATTGAGCGGCTTTGCGGAAAAATCCAGCTTTGTCCTCAAAATGTTCGGAACTCTCCATCACCCAGATGACATCGTATTGTCCGTTCAGGTTCAACCGTTCCACATCGCCAACAAAAAGACGCACTCGCTTGCTGATTCCGGCTCGCGCGATTTTTCTCGCGGCAATGTGCGCCTGTTTCGTGCTTAGAGTCAGGCCATCCACACTGCATTGGAAATTGCGGGCCAGATAGATTGCGGTGCCGCCATACCCGCATCCAACATCGAGAACGTTTGAGCACTGCCTAATGTTCGCGAGTGTTGAGCATAATTCGAGTAGTTGGATTTGCGCCTGGCGAGGACTCTCGGAGCCTGTTAGGAAAAGGCCATGGTGCAAATGTTCACCCCAGAAAAGGCGGTACGGGAACGACATCAGGTCGTAGTGCCGCCTCACAGCGTCGGCTGAGATTTTCCAACACTCGGCGGGCGCGGACTCGCTTTCGAGGAGTTCAAAACCTCTCTGCTGGACCGGTGAGTCGAATGTAAGGGGGTCGCCGTTCATTCTACTTTCCAGGCAGAAGGCTCGTAATCATGTCCTTCAGGCGCTCAGGCAAGCCTGCTGTTTGAGACCAGGGGCTCGGCTGACGAAGAACATGCAGCTGACCGCGTTTGTCGAGCACTTCGTAATCGCTGGCGCCACCTGACTTTCGGAAGAATCGCACATCGGCGGCGGCTTCGCCGACGCGCAAATTTGTAATCGTCAATTCGGACATCCACTCCGGAAGGTGAGGATCGACGATTAGCGTGTGGAGCGGTGCGAAAGGATAAATTCCCAAAGTGCTCTGCAAGATCAGAAAGAGCGCCGAGGACGACCATGCCTGCGGCGAATTCGCCTTCGGGTAAATCGCAGGAAACGGATGGTCATCATCGCGCGCATGGCCGGCGAAAACTTCAGGCAAGCGGTAGAACTCGAAGAGCCGCGCTGCCTCGAATAATGCCCGAGTCATGCGGTGCAGATGATCGAAAAGCCCATATCGCATGAAACCGATTGCAAACGCTCCGTGCTCAACGGGCCAAATCGAGCCGCGATGATAGCTATACGGGTTGTAGGCCGGATGCTCCGAAGACAAGGTCCTGATTCCCCAGCCGCTGAACATATCTGGCTCAAACAGCCGGTCAGCCGTGGCTTTGACCAGTTCACTATCGAGAATGCCGGTCGCAATGCAATGGCCTGCGTTCGAGACAATGGACGTGATCTGCGCCCCAAATGAATCGAGTCCAAAAGCGACAAACTTCCGGTCGCGCATCCAAAAGCGTTCGTTGAACCGCTTTTTGAATTCCTCAGCTTCGTGATACAGGCGCTTGGCTTCGTCCTTGCGATCAAACCACCACAGCACTTCTGCAAATTGCAGCTTGGCTGCGTAAGCGAAACCCTGTTCCTCACACGTCGCAATTGGTGGCTCGACCTGTGTGCCATCTTCGTAAACGACCGCGTCGCCGGAATCTTTCCAGCCCTGGTGACGGTTTCCCTGGCGTGATCGCGAGAGATAGTAATGAAAGCGGTCGCCACGCAGGTCAGCATACGTATCCAACCATTTGATTGCGCGCAATGCCGGTTCGAGCAATGGCGCAACCAACTCTTTGTCCCCGGTCCAATGCCACAGCTCAGAGACAACGACTGGATAGAATGCCGACGTGGTAATCGCGCCGTAATACCGGTCACGCGGATTGAATTTCAACCAAGCCAATGGTCCTGTATGTGCTTCGTGCAGCATCTTGCCCGGCTGCTCGTCGCGCCATGGATTGTCTTTTGTCCCTTGCCATCGCGCGAGTTCCGGGAGCGTACCCTTCATCATCTCCGGCCCGAGAACCGCTGCCTGCCAGCAGGTGGTAAGCGTGTCTCTCCCAAAAAGCGAAATGTAAATTGGCAATCCAGCAGCCATCGTCCAAGCACGGGGACCGTGATCGAGGTCATGCAGCCGCAATGCGGCCAGATCCTGCTTGGCCTGTTCCAAGGCTTCGGCGATGACTGGCGTCAGAGTCTTCGCGGTCGGATAGCGGAAGCATGCGGATTCCCGCAGAAAAACGTCTCGCGCAGTGTCATAGCGGGAAGCTGAATTGAACGAGCGGCATGAATATCCTGGCTCCAGCAGCTCGCCCTCAAGGTGTGCGATGATGTCCAGACACGTGTGCCAAGTCGCCTTCGGCCCGAGTGCGACATCGAAGGTGACTTTGTTATCTCTGAAACGCGGTGTAGTAGAGGGATGCAGAATACGCAGAATTACGCCGCGATGTAGCGTGGCTTTGCCGCTTTCTCCCTGGCACTCATACTCGTGGTCGGCAACATAATCGAACGCCAGTTCCCAATCTCCGCTGTCTTTTTGTTGCCACTCGCAAGTCAACTTCCCGAGCTGCTGTCGGCCCGAGTGCAACTCATTTCGGTCAACAAAATCGGAGGCAAGCAGAATTGAGAAGGTGAAGTGGGTCTCCTGCTGCGTGAAATTCGTAAGGTCGAGGTCCTCGTGAAGACCGCCTCCCACATAACGCGACACGCGCAGCTCAATCGTCTGCTCCGAAACTTCTTCCATTTCGCCGCTGCCTAGGTCTTGCTCTTCTTTGTTTCGATCTGGAGGGAATGCGACGTAATACCCCAGGAACGAGTGTTCGCGTACGTTCGACGTCGCGATCGGTTGCGGCGGCACTTCGTTAATGAGGTACTCGTAATGCGATAGCAGGCGGGCCTCATGAACGAAAAAGCCATACGCCGAATCGGGTGGAATCAAGCCATCGCGGTCGCACTCAAAGACGGATCTTCCCTGGCTAATGTGCAGCGTCTTGGGTCTCGGACGAAGCCGGACAAGATGTGGGCCACCATTCATGACACTGATCTTTTGATGCCGAAGCACACCTACCCTGAAGTCGCGGCAATTCCATAAACAATGATTCAGGTTGGTGAAAACCGGTTACAGGGCAGAGAGCCAACGGTGTTCAAGGCTCTGTCCTCAAACAGTGGGTGATTCCGTCTTGGTTAAATCATCTTTCATGGATACTCCTTGCGCTGGCATTTGTCTCAGCCCTCGTTATCGGCTTCGATGAATTCAGGCGTCCACAGAAGATGTGGATCATGAACCTTGTCTGGCCTCTCACTGCGCTGTACGGCTCGGTGCTTGCCTTATGGGCGTATTTCACCGTTGGAAGGCGAATGGCGAATAAAAATCATGTGCGGACGAACCACTCCGAATCGGGAAAAGGGCCTACCAGGACCCAAGTGACGGTTTCAGACACACACTGCGGGGCGGGATGTGCTCTCGGCGATATCGTCGGGGAAACCGCTGTCTTCGCCGCTGGGTGGACCCTCTGGGGCCAAAAGCTGTACGCGGACTATGTTGTCACTCTGATCTTGGCGTGGACGTTTGGCATTGCCTTTCAGTATTTCAACATCAAACCGATGACTCAGCTATCGCCTCTGAAGGCATTGACGAAATCTATTCAAGCCGACACGCTGTCAATCCTATTTTTTCAAATCGGGATGTATGGATGGATGGCCATCGCATACTTCCTGCTATTCCCGCACCCTCATCTGCAGCCGAATTCAGCCACGTTCTGGTTCATGATGCAGATCGGGATGATTGTTGGGTTCGTGACTTCGTATCCAGTGAACGGCTGGCTTATTCAACGCAGAATTAAGCACTCAATGGGCTGATACCCGTGTTTGGGCTTGACCCTATACCTCAGTAGAGGGTTTAGATTCGAATTATGCAGATTGGATATCTTGCAAAGAGCGCTGGCGTCACAGTACAAACCATCCGCTTTTACGAGCGAGAGGGATTGCTGCCATGCCCCCCGCGCAAAGAGTCGGGTTATCGCGTTTACGGCGAAGCCGACTTGCGCCGGCTGCAATTTGTCCGACAGGCAAAGCGACTTGGTTTTTCGCTCGATGAGATCAAGTCCATTCTACAGATGCGAGGGCGTGGAGCGTGTCCCTGCAATGAGGTCATTGGCATCGCCGAACGGCATCTCGCGGACGCAGAACAGCAAATCCGCCGTTTGCAGCGATTTCGTGACGAACTATCGAGAACGCTGGTGCTGTGGCGGCGATCAAAACGGCGGACTGTCTCGGGCGACGCTATCTGCACGCTAATCGAGCGAACACTTGAATCAAATGGAGGAAACAAAAATGGCACTGCAAAAGGGCGAAGTCTATCGGTGTCCCGATCCGGACTGCGGCTGTGAGATAACGGTCACAAAAGGCGCCGCGCCGGGTAAGGGAGGAAATCTGAATCCGCGTTGCTGCTGTGGCAAAGAAATGAAGCGGAAGTAGTTAAGGGTCGTTCGTCGCGAACGCTAGTCAGATATGGAGGATGAAATGCCAAAACGAAAAATTGAAATCTTTAGCGCCGGTTGCCCGGCCTGTAGCGACACGATTGAGCTGGTGAAGCGAATTTCGTGTCCCTCATGTGAGGTGACAGTACTGGATATGAACGATGCCGTCGTGGCGAGTCGCGCCAAGTCGTTGGGCATCCGTTCTGTGCCTGCTGTGGTGGTAGACGGCGCAGTCGCAAGTTGCTGCGCTGAGCGCGGACCGGATGAGGGTAGCCTGCGCGCTGCCGGTATCGGGCAGCCGGTCTAATCTGCGAACTCAGTCGAGCTGCGAATTTGAGCAAAGGGTGTTAAATGAAGCACGACAGAGCAAAGACAATTCAGTCCGCGCCGGCCAGGGTTCTTGATCCGGTGTGTGGAATGGAAGTTGACCCGACACATGCGGCCGCAAAGGTCGAGCACAAGGGGCAAACGTTCTATTTCTGCAACCCGCATTGTGCAGAACGGTTTCGTCAGCAACCCGAGACCTATTTGAATCGCGCAAGCGCGAAGCCGCTACTTACGGTCCTCAGCCGAACTGAAGCGGCAAAACCCACGCGCACTGGCGAGGTTTACGTCTGCCCCATGCACCTGGAGATTCGCCAGAGTGGACCAGGGGCGTGCAGCAGATGCGGAATGGCTCTCGAACCTGAGACTCCATCCAGTTTGACGCGCACCGAGTACACATGCCCCATGCACCCGGATGTGGTACAGGACGGGCCGGGAGCTTGCCCCATCTGCGGAATGGCTCTGGAACCGCGCGTAATCACCGCGGCCGCGGAAGCTCCATCCCCAGAACTGCGCGACATGACGCGTCGATTCTGGATAAGTCTGGCCATAACGGTGCCGCTTATTTTCTTGGCCATGGCAAATGTCATTTCGGGGCAGCCCTTCTCACATGCCATCGCGCCGCGGCTGATGAGCTGGATCGAACTCATCCTTGCCACACCTGTAGTCATCTTGGGCGGATGGCCGTTTTTTGAGCGTGGATGGAAGTCAGTCGTAAATCGCAGCCTGAACATGTTCACTCTGATCGGCATGGGTATAGGCGTGGCTTATGTGTATAGCGCAATTGCAACAATCGTGCCCGGCATTTTTCCCAGTTCTTTTCGGGGAATGAGCGGTATGCCGGAAGTCTATTTTGAGGTCGCCGGTGCAATTACCGTGCTCGTGCTCCTTGGTCAAGTCCTGGAGTTACGAGCGCGAAGTCGAACCAATACAGCCATCCGTGCGCTACTTGATCTCTCACCCAAGAAAGCTCGCAGAGTAGCTGATGATGGTAGTGAACACGATGTGAGCTTGGATCAGGTTCATGTGGGTGATCGTTTGCGCGTGCGTCCTGGGGAAAAGGTGCCGGTTGACGGAGAGATCGTTGAGGGCACCAGCACGATTGACGAATCGATGATTACCGGCGAACCAATTCCGGTGGAAAAGAGGCAGGGGGAGCGTGTCATCGGCGCGACCGTAAATGGAACCGGCACATTCCTCATGCGCGCGGAGAAGGTGGGGAGCGAAACCCTTTTGGCTCAGATCGTGCGCCTGGTCAGTGAGGCACGGCGCAGCCGAGCTCCGATACAAGGTTTAGCAGACAAAGTTTCGTCCTACTTTGTTCCCGCCGTAATTACGACGGCCGTTCTGACTTTCATCGGTTGGGCCATTTGGGGGCCTGAGCCTCGCTTGGCTTATGCACTCGTCAATGCTGTCGCCGTTCTGATCATCGCGTGCCCATGTGCGCTCGGCCTTGCTACGCCAGTTGCGATTGTGGCCGGAACGGGACGAGGGGCGGCTGCTGGAGTCCTGATCAAAAACGCCGAAGCCTTAGAGCGACTCGAAAAGGTTGATACGCTGGTGGTCGATAAAACCGGCACGCTGACTGAAGGAAAACCCCGGCTCCTATCAATCACGGTGGCACCTGGGCAAGAGCAAAATCACTTCCTAAGGCTTACGGCTTCGCTAGAGCGAGGAAGTGAGCACCCTCTCGGTCACGCCATCGTTCAGGGTGCACTCGAACGCGGGCTTCAACTCGCCGCCATGTCGAATTTCGAATCGCTAACCGGGAAGGGTATTCGCGGCCGAGTCGAAGGCCACGAGATCGCAGTCGGAAACGAGCGACTCCTGGCTGACATGGGAATCAACACCAAAGATTTCGAGGACCGCGCCGGCAGCTTACGCAACGAGGGTCAGACTGTCATGCTCGTTGCAGTCGATGGACGACCAGCCGGACTGCTCGGAGTCGCTGACCCCATCAAATCGTCAACTCCCGAAGCGATTCGTGCGTTGCGACAGGAAGGGATGCACTTGGTGATGATCACCGGCGATAACCAGAGAACGGCTGCCGCGGTCGCGAAAAAACTAGGAATAGACGAGTTCCAGGCAGAGGTTCTGCCGGACCGCAAGTCCGACTTCGTAAAGCGGCTGCAAGCACAAGGCCGAGTCGTGGCGATGGCTGGTGACGGTATCAATGATGCTCCGGCTTTAGCGCAGGCCGATGTTGGCATTGCGATGGGAACCGGCACCGATGTCGCGATTGAGAGTGGTGGCGTAACACTGGTCAAAGGTGATCTGCGGGCCATCGTGCGTGCGCGGCGGCTGGGCCGAGCGACGATGAAGAATATCCGACAAAATCTATTCTTCGCGTTTATCTACAACTCAGTTGGGATACCGCTCGCGGCTGGCATTCTCTACCCGGTTTTCGGCCTGTTGCTCAGCCCCATGATCGCGGCGGCAGCAATGAGCTTCAGTTCTGTTTCGGTCATAACGAATTCTCTGCGACTGCAGAAAGCCTCGCTATGAGACGTAGATCGCAGTGAGGCATACACGCAGGAAGGCCGTCGCATGCACCACGATTGCGGCGGAATGAACATCGTCCGATTCGCATTCTTGCTGTCGAACGGAAATCAGAAATCCGCGTCGATGGTGCACGTGGAACAGGCATGGAGTCCACGGTTACAGGCTGTAGCTGCTCTGGCCGTGCCCCCACATTGGCAGCCGATTGCCGCCGCATCCAGCCCCCTCGCGCAACACAAGGAAAGAATCAGATGCAGTACCAAAAGGCTTTGGAATCGCGACTTAGATTGTTCATTTGGTAGGTTAGAACATCCCAAACCTGAGTACGACCACTCTCAAGCTGCAATATTTTTCGCGAGCTTGTATGTGCCTACAACGGCGGCACCATAACCGACATGCGCCGCCCAAGCGCGCGCGTGCGTCTGCCATGGATAATCTTGGGACGGTTTGGAAATGCCCATCACCGGCATGCCAATTTCGTCACCTAGCAGCCAGAACAAGGTCCCATACACCGTTCCCAGACCTGCGCTGAGGAAAGGCGCTCGTGGCGCGATCGCGCCGAACAGCGCGCCCGCCATCGCGCCGAAGCCGTAGTGAATGCCCATCGCGAGCTTCTCCTTCTTTTCTTCCGGCAGATTCAGGCGCAGGACATCGTCAGAGACACGCTTGGCAAGTTGCATCGCTGGCTCGCCGCCTTTCCGCAGCTCATCCTCTCTCTTTCGAGCCTGGCCGTCCTCCCATTCATATAGTTTGGAGCTGATGCGCTCCAGCACGACCGTGCCAATAAGACCGCCTACGGCACCGATCAAAACATCCTTGACAAATTCCGCATTTGAGTCCGTCATAGTGCCCCCTTTTGATCAAAACAGAATTTATGCCGCACAGCAGGACAGCTCCTCAACCTTTTTGTTGAACGTAAGCGCCGCCAGCTTCACGCCTTCTACCATCGTGAGATAAGGGTGATAGGTGTTGATGATGTCTTCCGTCGTCAACTTGAAACGGATCGCCAAGGTCGGCTCTTGAATGACCTCTCCGGCTTCCGCAGCGAGCACGTGTGCTCCCACCAGACGGCGGGTGCCGCGCTCACGGATCAGCTTGAATAGTCCTTTTAGATTTCTCGATGCTTGCGCCCGCGGAACGAGTGCGAGCGGCAAAACAGAGGTTTCGATGTCCAGCCCTGCGGCACGTGCCTGTTCCTCGGTCGCGCCGACACTGGCGATCTGCGGATCGGTAAAGGTGACGCGAGGCAGCGCGGATAAGTCGTAAACTCTTCCCCCGCCGTTCAGTGCATTTTCAGCGGCGAGAGAGCCAGCATAGGCGGCAACGTATACGAACATCGGATCGCCGGTTACGTCCCCGGCCGCATAGATGTTCGGATTCGTGCTCCGCAGGTGCCGGTCAATTTTGATCTCGGCCCTGAGACCGAGTTCCACGCCTGCTTTGTCCAAGCCAAATCCTCTGGTGTTTGCTCGCCGCCCCGTGGCCACCAGAAACTGCTCGGCAGAAATCGTCTCTGTCTTGCCATCGGCTTGAATCTTTGCGCGATACTCATTGCCGGCGCGCTCTACTCTTTCGATCTTGACGCCCGTCAAAATGCGCATGCCTTCATCGCCCAGATATTTCTTGAGCGAATCGCCGATCTCCGGCTCTTCTGCCGCAGAAATGCGGTCCATGACCTCAAGCAAGGTGACGCGAACACCGAATCGCTGAAAGAGCTGTCCAAGTTCGAGGCCAATGCTGCCGGCGCCAATCACGATCAGCGATTGCGGCAAGGCCTCAAGGCTCAGCGCAGCGGTACTGTCGAGGAAGCCTGCTTCTTTGAGGCCGGGGATGGGTGGCGCGAAGTTGCTCGATCCGGTGGCGATAACGATCTTGGCTGGACAGTGAGTCTTGCCGTCCACCTGAATCTCTTGCGCGCCTGTGAATTGGGCATGACCGCGAATCAGCTTCACGCCAGGGTGGGCCTTCAGCACGTTCTCGTATTTTTCCTTGCGGAGATACTCGACCAACTCGTCTTTTTGGCGCACGACCGTCTGCCAGTCGCGGGGCGGCGGACAGGTATTGAAGCCTTTGAAGTTGGAATAGGTGGTGTGATAGCAGACTTCAGCGGCCTTAATGAGCGTTTTGGACGGCACGCATCCAACATTCACGCACGTTCCACCAATCGTGCCTTGCTCGACAATGGCAACGCGCGCGCCGAGTTCTGTGCCCTTGATCGCAGCGGCGAAAGCAGCCGAGCCGCCGCCGATAATCATCAGGTCGAATTCGCTATTGTCCTTGCGCGGGACCTTCGCCTCAGGTCGCAATGGTTGCGTACCTTCTACGATGGCCCTGTAGCCCGCGCGTTCAACCGCCGACGCCAGCTGTTTCTCCGAAACATTTGGCACGGCGATCACGGCAGCGGTGCCGTCCTTCCAATCGCCGACGTCGGCGCTCTCGACTCCAGTGACACCGCTAAGGGCTTTCTGCACGTGCCGGGCGCAGCCCTCACAGGTCATGCCTTCAATGCGAAGATTCACGTGCTGTCGATCTGTCATGTCTTTCTCCTCTTACAAATGCTGATTAGTTGGGAACGTGCTCTGGCAGTTCAAAAAAACAGCAACACACGAGGCGATATTGCCCAATTGCTCACATTGACGATCTCTCATGAGCAGTCCCTCTTTTGGAACCGTCTGTACGAGAGAACGCCCACCACCACAATGGCGCCCGCCAGAACCATTAGCACGGCGAGGTACTGCCGGAAGAACGCTGCCAAGCCAGCCGCTCCAAGTGCCGCCAAGATGAACGGCGAGAAACAACAGAAAGCGACAGCGGCGATTCCGATCAGGATGGCGACGATTCCCGGCCCTTCATTTTTATGACGTTGTTCCATGCAATCCTCCCAATTTGGGGCTTGCAGCCGAATAAAATGCCCCAGCAATCCAGAAGAATTCTTGGCTCCCACTCCGGTTTCCGTGCCCGCCTTGACGTGTTCCAGAGGATATGTGTAATATATCATATCTAAGATGCGTCATACGAGTGGGAGGTTCGATTGAATTTCAGACTCTATCGTGAGTTCTTCCGGGCGCTCTCGAACCAGACGCGATTCGCCATCGTGCAACTGCTGCGAGGCAAGCCCCACTATGTTGGGCAGATCGTGGACGAACTCGGTATCGAGCAGAGCCGCGTGTCGCACAATTTGGCGTGCCTGCTGAATTGCGGGTTTGTCGAATGGGAGTGGCAGGGAAAGAACAAAGTCTACCGGCTCAACCCCGACTTGCTGCCCATCCTGAACGGCATTGAAAAGCACCTTGCCCGCTTTGCGCCTGCCTTGGATAGTTGCCAAGTGTTGGAAGGCGAGGCGAAGCAACCCGTGTTCCAGGTTCGACCGAGTAGGCCAACGCAATCTCAACGCCATCGGCGCGACCGCGCAAAAGTGAAGGCGTGATGGAGACTGTGCCTTTTTCAATGGGAAAGAGGGGTATACATGCTTAAAGAAAAGAATGGCCGCGCACCGCTGTTGGTTGGTGGAGTCGCAGCGATCTTGGCGTCAACTTGCTGTCTTGGCCCCTTGCTGCTGGTGGCGATTGGCTTCAGTGGCGCGTGGATCGGAAATTTAACCGTGCTTGAGCCTTACCGGCCAATATTCATCGGCGCCGCTCTGGTTGCACTATTTTTTGCTTATCGCAGTATTTTTCGTCCGGCACGAGCCTGTAATCCGGGCGAAGTCTGTGCCGTGCCGCAAGTAAAGAAGGCATACAAGATCATTTTCTGGACAGTGGCCACACTGGTTGTGGTAGCAATCGGATTTCCGTACATACTGCCGTTCTTCTATTGAGGAGCTATTTGCAGACAAAGGAGACTCTCGTTTATGAAAAAGTTTGTCACTGCTTTTATTCTCGCTCTTGCTTTCAGCGCATCAGCATGGGCCGCGACGAAAACAGTCACACTTTCGGTCCCTGGGATGACATGCTCGGCTTGCCCGATAACAGTCAAGAAGGCGTTGGGCAAGGTCGAAGGAGTGGTTAAGACCGAAGTCAGTTTCGAGAAGAAGGAAGCGATGGTCAACTACGATGACGCCAAAACCACCGTCAATGCGCTGCTGACTGCCACCAAGAACGCCGGTTACCCATCTTCGTTGAAGTCCGAGCCGCCACAGGAGAACAAGGGACAATGAGCAATTGTTGCGCCAGCACGTGGGACCAGTCTTGTTCACTTCCCAAAAGTGAGCCGGGCCTATGCCCGGCTTGCGGACAAAAGGCAAAATCTGTTGCGACCCTGACTGTTAAGAATCTGGTACGTGACCACGGCAGAGTAATTGCTGGAACCAGCTACTCCTTCTGCCGCACGAGGAATTGTGATGTCGTGTACTTTTCAGATCGGGGACTTTTCCATAAGACCGACATCAAGGTGCGCGTCGGGATCAAGGAGGACGATGATCACATCCCACTCTGCTACTGTTTTGGTTACACGCGCGAAAACGTCCGTACCGATGTCGAAGATCATGGCTCAACCGAAATCCCTGACAGAATCAAAGTCGAAATCCAGGGCGATTTCTGCGCCTGCGAGGTGAAAAACCCGTCAGGTGATTGCTGCTTGGGCAATGTGATGAAAGCTATTCAGGACATCCAGAACAAACTCATACATGCTGCTACCCATTCGTGAGACAAACTCATGGCGACACGCGCATCCTCGACAAGCGATGAGCCGAGTATTTGCGCCCTAACAGAGTCGCATGGAGGAGGTAAGAAAACTAAATGTCTGTTCGTCCGCCCATTTCCTCAAGCATCTTGAGCAGCGCAGCAGGATCGTGGCTGTTGACGGTCTTGTCTGCCCAGCGTTCGTGAGCGCCAATGCGCGGCGATAAACAGATGACAGGAATCTTGGAGTTCTTGCTCCTCACATGCTTGCCAAGTTCAGCGCTATCTTTTAGCGGCTCGTCAATCACGACGGCATCCACTTTCGGAAAACGTTCAAACATCTTCCGCCCTTCATCGCTTGAATAAGCAGTGATTACGTTGTGCTTTGCCGATTCGAGGAGAAGCTTGCGAGTGGAAAGACCTTGTGCTGGTTCATTCTCAACAATCAGAAACGATAATCGGTGGCCGTTTTTTCCCATTGTTATAGCCCGTGCGGATTACATAGCGTCAGATGCGAAAAAAGCAACACTGGGTATGCCAAACCCTGCCGGTGTTGATGCACCAGCATTTCGCTCTCCTGCTAATACCGCGCGATTTGACCGAGGGAACGAGCAGGATGCGCACGAGCACAGAAAAGCAAAGGCGTGAGCCTCCGGGCCGTTTCTAGTTCTTTCCGTCCAGCTTCTTTGGGTGAACAGAAACGCTCGCCAGCTACGAGAACACAAACACCCGCAACGCTTGGCTGCAGTCGCGGAACCGAACCACAAAGATTCCAAAGCTGCTGCGTGGCCAGAAATTCGAGAGCAGGAAGATTCCGAATCCGCAGCAGATCACGGCCAAGGACATTCCGATTCGTTGATCGGATTACCGTAATAACGAATCGCAGCAAAAAGGAAATCACCCGTTCCGTTCGAGGTTACGTATTTTCGACAATCGGCGGAAGACATCATTCCACTTGATGATTCCAGTATCGACACAATCGTAATGACGTGGTCTCTATGCTCAATTCCAGATCATGAGGCTGCCTTACAGCAGATGAGCCGAGTCTTGAAACCAGACGGTCAGATGATTTTCATCGAGCATGGCCGGTCACCCGATCCCAATGTCACGCGCTGGCAGGATCGAATAACACCACTTTGGAAGCGCATCGGCGGCTGTTGCCATCTGAACCGCAAGATTGACGAACTCCTCGGCACGGCTGGATTTCAGATCACCGAGCAAAAGAACTTCTATCTCCCTGGACCGCGTCCAATGACCTACACGTATCAGGGCGTCGCGGCTCTGGCTTAATCCCAAACTCCTGCTAGCATCCGCGAATGGTAAGGCAAGTGGAAATGTGAGAAAAGCGCAAAAAGGTGCGCTCTATACGCGCTCTGTTTGCGTGGCCTGAGTGGATTTTCATGGCCTTGGGTGTCATCCGTGGCCCTGCATGTTGTTGAAACTACGTTTTGTTGCGGATTCGATTCCTTCCGCGCTCACCAAATTTTTCAACAACTTACGGCCAAGCAGCGCATCGCAATTCCAACATATGTAGACGATTTTGTAGACGGTCGTTCCCGCAACGCACTCCGTCGTGCAACATGGGTCGCGCCTGAGACTCGTTCGACGAGTTGGCTGTTGTAAAATCCTTTCTTGTGAGTTCCCCGACGCCGATCCGAGTCGCGTTCCACGAGGCTGGTCACGCCGTTACGGCTCTCAGTCTCCGGAAACCGTTCACAAAATTGACCATCATTCCAGAAGCTGACTACTTAGGGGCGTGCTTTCTTTCGAAGTTGACTTCTTATCGACCAGACATTGACAGTGATCAGCGTACTTCGCAAATTAGTGAGAAGCTAATCATGATCTGTTTCGCAGGCGCAGCCGCGGAACGTATTCGATTTGGTACAAATTGGGCCGAAGGAGCAGGAAAAGATTACGAGGATGCCGCGGATTTGGCAGCTCGCGAATGCGGGTCTTGGGAAGAATCGAAAGCTCTCATGAACCTGCTGGAAATCAGAACGCGCTTGGTACTTCGGCAAGTTCACAATTGGGCATCCGTTGTAACCATAGCTGATGCCTTGCTGCACCGGCGGCAGCTAAGTTATCGGGACGTGCAGGCTCTTTTCAAGGCCGCGTCAATGGGCGATATCTCTTGCTGCAAGTGCAATCGGGCCGCAAACTCGATTAGGCGAGGCAGACTCGTGTGCGAACGCCACGGATTTCTCGGGCGAGCCTAAATCCGCGGTCACACACGTCTTTCCACACACAGCACAACTCCACACCATCATCTTTGAAAGCTGGTCTTTCAAATCTGCAGATCAGTAAACGGTAAGTTTAGTGAGCCTGCCCCAAGAACCTGGCACTATATGGAACTTGGCTTGATCCTGGCACCAGTTGAAGGCCGAATTACTTCAAAAACTTCGTT
>CAYNPS010000044.1:0-27636 GCA_964399125.1 uncultured Terriglobales bacterium | reverse complement strand
AGTACTCGCGCTCGGCGCTCTCGATGAAGGAGTCGCTGAAGGAGATCAGCGAGCAAAAGGCCGAGCAGTTCCTGAATACTTTTTATTTTCAGTACGGCCATCGCTCGATCGCCGATCTCGCGCACATTCCTCTTGCCATCGAGCGGCTTTCGATTCTGGCGGCGATCGCGCTTGTCGATGAGCAGCGCTGGGACGGGCAAGAGCGCTCGACGCGCTATCAGAACTTCAAGAAGAGCGGCTTCTACGTTCCCGAGTTCGCGAGTGAAGACGATCGCAAGCTCTACATCGAAACTCTGCAGTTCCTCTTTTCCGAGTACGAGTATTTCTCTGACGAGATGGCGCGCTATCTCGCCACTCAGGTCCCAAAGCCTGCTGAGATGACGCAAGAGGCGTATCAGCGCACGCTGCGCGCTCGCGCCTTCGACATCTCGCGCTACCTGCTTCCCCTCGCGACCAATACGTCGCTGGGGCAGATCGTGAACGCGCGCACTCTGGAGACGCAGATCTCGCGCCTGCTCTCGCACACTCACGCGGAAGTCCGGCAATTGGGAGAAGCGCTCCGCCAGGCCGCACGATCTGCGGCGTGGAACATCAATGAACCTGCCTATCGCAAGCTGATCGAGGAGATTGCTGCTGTCAATACTGAGCTAGCCGGCCGCGCGCGCGATGTGCTGCTGAAAGAGGTGAAGGTCGCTCCCACGCTGGTGAAGTACTCTGAGGCGAATCGCTACGAAATGGAGACTCGCCGCGAACTGAAGCAGGCCTTGCGCGAGTTGATGGGACCCGACACTGCGATTAAGAAGGGTGCGGCCGAGGATCATTTAGTTGTCGATCTTCTTGAAGATGAGCCTCTTGAAGTCGAACTCGCGACCACTCTTCTGTATGGCGCTGGCCACTACAGCTACCGCCAGATTCGTGAGCGAGTGGAATCGCTTTCGGCAGCGCGTCGCGATGAAATCATCAACCTCGGCCTGCGCCACCGTGGCAAACACGATGAACTGCTGCGTCCTTTTGCAGCCGGCCAGGCGTTTCGCTTCGACATCCTGATGGACATCGGCGGCTTCCGCGATATGCATCGGCACCGCCGCTGTATTCAGATCGAGCAGGAGTTCACTAACCTGCATGGATGGGACACTCCAGAAGAGCTCGCCGCGGCCGGACTCGCAGGTCGTTACGGCCAGACCATGCTGCTGGCTTCGGACCGGCACGGTCAATTCGCAGCGTCGCACGATCCCAATGCCGAGCAGAACGCCCAATATCTCTTGCCGCTCGCTTACAAAAAACGCACGCTGTTCAAAATGGATTTTGCTGAGGTCTTATACATAGCGGAACTGCGCACCACGCCGGCGGGCCATCGTTCCTACCGAGAAGTCGCGTACGCGATGTACGAAGCAGTTGGGCGAAAGCATCCTTCGTTGGCGAAGTACTTCCGCGTGCACGATGTTCGTGAGCCGGTGGATTTGTTGAAGCGGTGAGGAATCTAAGATGCGTGCGTTCTAGCGTTAATCCTTGCTGATCCACCTACGCGACGCTTCTGCTGCCGAAATAACGTCAGATCATAAGCAGTTTGAAGATTCATCCAATACTCAGGCGAGGTTTCGAAGAACGACGCCAGCTTCCAAGCCGTTTCCGGAGTGACTCCCCGCTTTCCCCGGATCAACTCATTCAATCGGTTCTTTGAGATCTTCAATTTGCGCGAGAGGTCCGCCTGAGTTAAGCCATTGGGATGAATGAAATCTTCCAGCAGTATTACCCCTGGATGAGTAGAAATGCGGTTCGTAGGAAGCATTAGTGGATGTCCTCACAAAAGACGTCGGTTGCATTGCCGGCTTCAAAGCGGAAGCAAATGCGATATTGATCGTTAACTCGAATGCTCCAATATCCTTCAAGATCACCGGTCAGTTTTTCCAACTGATTTCCCGTGCTCTTCAGATCGTTGAGACTCGTCGCGGCATTCAGCGAATCCAGCTTCCTGCTGATCCGCTCCCAAAGCTGTCGGTTGATCCGGCGTGCTGCTTTCGAGGCGCTGCCGTTGTAAATATCCGCGGTACCGGGATCTTTGAATGAGAGGATCGCGATGTCAGAGAATGTACATGGATACCGTGTACACGTCAATACATTTTCGTGAAAGAGGCCGGGCTGCTTCGTTTTTTGTTCTCTGTGGATATCTTTTCGGCTATAATGACGCTCCGTAACGCAATCTACACAACTCAGGAGAAGGCACATGGCAGACGAGAAGGCACGCGCGATCGATCTGGCGCTATCGCAAATTGAAAAGCAGTTTGGCAAGGGATCGATCATGCGGCTGGGATCGAAGGAAGCGATTGTGCCCATCTCGGTCATCTCCACCGGAGCTATCTCCTTCGACGCGGCGCTCGGGGTCGGTGGCTTTCCTCGCGGACGCGTTATCGAAGTCTTCGGGCCTGAGTCTTCCGGCAAGACCACGATCACGCTTCAAGTGATCGCCGAAGCGCAGAAGGCCGGCGGCATGGCGGCCTTCGTCGATGCCGAGCACGCGCTCGATCCCGTGTACGCGAAGAAGTTGGGCGTGGATGTCGATAATTTGCTGGTCTCGCAACCTGATTACGGCGAACAGGCGCTCGAAATCACCGAGGCTCTGGTTCGCTCCGGCGCTATCGACGTGCTCGTCGTTGACTCGGTCGCCGCGCTCGTTCCCAAAGCGGAACTCGATGGCGAGATGGGCGACAGCCATGTCGGCCTGCAAGCACGCCTGATGTCACAGGCATTGCGCAAGCTGACTGGAACGGTCTCGAAGTCGCGCACCTGCCTCATCTTCATCAACCAGATTCGCGAAAAAATCGGCGTGATGTTCGGCAATCCTGAAACTACGACCGGTGGGCGCGCGCTGAAGTTCTACTCCTCAGTACGCGTCGATATCCGCCGCATCGCCGCGATCAAAGAAGGCGATGTCGTCATGGGATCGCGCACCAAGATCAAGGTGGTGAAGAACAAGGTCGCCGCGCCATTCCGCGAAGCCGAGTTCGACATCATGTACGGCGAAGGTATCTCGCGCGAAGGCGACATGCTCGATCTGGCGGTGAACCACAACATCGTCGAGAAGTCCGGTTCGTGGTTTAGCTACAAGAATGAACGCATAGGTCAGGGTCGCGAGAACGCCAAGGCCTTCCTCAAAGAGAACAAGGACATTGCGGTGAAGATCGAAGCTGAAGTGCGCAAAGCCGTTGGTCTCACGAGCGCGAGCGAGAAAGCGGCAGCTGCAGCTGCCAGTCCGAATGGTTCCGGCGGCGAGCACGCACATCCGCATCCCACTCCGGTGGCGCGGCCCATTCCCATGCAGCGGAAGTAAACAACGTGGAGCCGGCCGCCCTCGGCCGGGTTTTCCTCTTCGGAGCTGAACAACCGCATGAAAGCCTACGTTCCGAGTTTCTGAAAAACCATTATGTGGGTCTGAAACAAAACCCGGGCGAGGGCGCCCGGCTCCACGTCCGCATCAAGGTTCGATTCTGATATTCAGTGTTGGGGGCAGGAACGATATGCTCTGGTCTTTCTTCTCCACCCAGAGCGCGAGCGGCTCTCGGCGATCGTTAATCATTGACACCACGACCACGCCACTGGAGTTCTTCGGGGTGATCGCTTCGCGGATGCGATGAGTGCGAATCTCTCCGTACTCCCCTGTCGGACCCCAGTCGAGTTCAAACGTTCCAAAGTTGTAACCGGAATACTTCTGAGGATGCTGCTTCCAATTCGAGTCAGCGTTCCAGATAGCGTAGGCTTTTTCGAAGTCCTTGTGCTCGACGGCCGTTAGGAATTTGTTGACGGTGTGTTCCTCGCGCCAGTCCCAGAAGTGATAAACGAGAAGCGCGACGATGATCGCCGCAATCAGCCCTGCAATCCAGTAGAGCCGCCGGCGTTTTTCTACCGACGGGTCGTATTCCTTCGCTTCAAAGATGGTCATTCTGTCGGAATAGACACCTGCCATCCAAGATACGACTCAGGAGTGACTCTCGGCAATCACGGCTGTCACGCTCGGGCTTTTGGAGAACTGATTTCACCACGGAGCCACCGAGAGCACGGAGAAGACAATGTTGGAGTTGTTGAGTTCGACCTAGGCTTATTTTGCGAGACGAGTTTCTTACGATGCGAGACTCATGGTGCGGTCAGTTTCTGTTTCTCTACTCTGTGTCCTCCGTGACTCCGTGGTGAAAACGCTTTTGTTCTCGGGGATCCTCACTGGACCAGTACTTTATCGGCTAACCTCAGGTAGTACCGGATCCAATCGTCTTCCGAACCAGGAGCAGCTTCGGCGGAGGCAGCAGTTTGCATCTCTGGCGACGGACGCTGCACGTCGCACGCAGCTTCCATCAGGAGCGACACTGTCGCTCGTACCTGCTCGACCGAGTAGCGCGCGGGAAACTCGGAAGCCGCAAGCATTTGATCGCGCATCATTCCTTCAATCGATCCCATCAGTGCAGAGCGCAAGGCTTGGGGCTCGACCCCGTCTTTTAGCACACCTACAGATTTCATTTCCCCGATGATTTCGTCGAGTACAGCAATGAATTCGCGAAATTGGCTGCTTATCAAAATCCGGCCGTTCTCATGAACGGCAGGATTCTCGAGGAGCAGAATGGCGCGAAACTCCGGATCCTTGGCGAGAAAATTCACCAGCATAGTGAGCGCAAGCCGCAGTTTGCCTGCTGCTGACGGCAGGCTGGTCATAGCGAGCACGACCGCTTTCGTCAGCTCTGCCCATTGTTCTTCGATGATCTCCTGCCTAAGCTCCTCTTTTCCGGAATAGTACTTCAGGAATTGCGAGTGGCTGGTACTGGCAGCGCGAGTGATGTCGGAAATCGAAGTGGCTTCGTATCCCCGCTGAGCAAACAACGTCCGGGCAGCAGCACGTAAACGGGCCTGGCTGGACCTCGCATCCTGCCGCATGGGTCATTTCCTCCTCGTCCATTGATTGTAGTCGCAAAAAGATACAATGAATTATCTGTTTACTGCATCTAGTAACTTGTCTATCATTGATAGACGTATTCTTACTTAAGGTAGAATGATGTGCGGTTCTTCCCTCCATCCTATTTTCGTGTCTCATTCTCCCCAGACACGGGGTCGGGCATGACGCCCGAAGCCGGAACCGAGGCTCGCCGTTACTCTCGCGTTCAGCTCCCCGTTTCGGCCGAGGTCTCATGCGTTCCCTTGGGATTTTTCCGCCACCCTGCGAGCCTGCGTGACGTGAGTGCCGGCGGCGCGTACTTCTATGCGGAAATGTCTCCCAAGGTCGGAACCGTGATGAAGCTGGACTTCACCGTGCCCGTTGTTGGCAGCGAAGTACAGATCTCCTGCGAAGGCCCGGTCGTACGTGTGGAACCGAAAGCATTAGGCCCGGAGAACGGCATCGCGATCGAGATTTCGAATCTGAATCTCGGGTCGTGGTGAGCACAGGTCCCTTTCCACCACGGGGCCACGGACTATACGGAGGCGAAGGCGGTTGAATGCCGGCTCAACTTATCGCTGAATGTGCCGCACGATCAAACTGATCCAGCAACCTCACTTTTTCCTCCGCCGCGAGAAATGACGCCTCAAGTGAGTTGCGCGCTAGCTCGCGCACGTGCTCGTCGGTGAAACCGAAGACGTCTTGCGCAATTTCGTACTCATGAGCCAGCGAAGTATGAAACATAGCCGGATCGTCGCTGTTCAGCGTAACCAGCAGACCGTCCTCGAATAACTGCCGGATCGGATGTTGCCGAAGCTCAGGTAGGCATCCGGTCAGAACGTTGCTCGTCATGCAGATCTCGATGGGAATCTGCCGATGTGCGAGCTCTTCGATCAACTCGGCATCTCTCGACGCACTCAGCACATGGCCTAGTCGCTCAGCCCCGACGTTGAGCGCCGCCCAGATCGACTCTGGTCCCGTGGTCTCGCCCGCGTGCGCGGTGCGTCTCAAGCCATGATCGGCGGCGTACTGATAAAGAGCTTTAAATGGTTCGGCTGGACCCTTGCGTTCATCGCCTCCAATTCCAACTCCGACGACCTTTCGATCCTTGTAGCGCACAGCCAGTTCAAAGACCGGCTTTGCGGCTTCTACTCCGAAGTGGCGTACGGCATCGAAGATCCAGAGCACTGATACCCCGAAATCGCGCTCTCCACGTTCTCGTCCACGGTCGATGCCTTCAAAAAGCGGCTCGAACTGTTGCTTCCGCCAGTGGACGACGCCCACTGAAATGTACACCTCAGCATGCACTACGCCTTGGTTCTTGAGCCGCTCGACCATGCGATAAGTGATCAGCTCGAAGTCGTCCGCGGTCAGCAGACGCTGAGTGACGGCTTTGAACGCCATCATGAATCCATGAAAGTCGGCGTACTCGTATAAACGATAGGCCTGCTCCGCCGTCAAAGGATCAGCGTCATGACGGCGGCTCAGCTCGACCAACGTTTCCGGCTCGACGGTGCCCTCAAGATGGAGGTGAAGCTCCGCCTTCGGCAGCGAACGAATTAGTTCGGAGTTGGCCATCGCCGACGATTACTTTAAATGATGGCTGGAATTACTTTTGTGCGCGTGCAACTTCTCACGGTTGGTGTTAATCAGATGTGGTGCCGATGTATTTCTCCGGGAGCAATCGTATGAAATTCGCCACTTCGCAATCCGATTCGAGCGGTTCCTCCTGGAACGAGCGCGTGCTCATCGCCGCTGTCGTGGTGACGATGGTACTGTCGCTGCTCGGGTACATGCACGCTTAACAGCTGAGCTCAGGACCGACGGCCGCCCTCGGCCGGGTTTAGGAGAGCAACCTTGGGCATCCGCAACCATTACAGCTATTGCAAAGCAAACCCGCGCGAGGGCGCGCGTCGGTCCATTCGTGTATATCCGCTATTGCCGAATGCGTGGATTCACGACCGCATATAAAACGTCAGTGAAGAGATTCACAACGATGTAAGTCAGTCCGATCGCCAGAATGCATCCCTGTACAAGGAAGTAGTCCCGGTTGCTGATCGCTGTGAGAGTCAGCCTGCCAATGCCGGGCCAGGAGAAGATCGTTTCGGTGACAATCGCGCCAGCCAGCAGTGCGCCGAACTGCAAGCCAACAACGGTGAGCACGGGAATCATAGCGTTGCGAAGTGCGTGTTTATACACGACGGTTCGTTCGCTCAATCCTTTCGCCCGCGCGGTTCGGATGTAATCCTGTCCGAGTTCCTCGAGCATCGCAGTCCGCACCATTCTTGTAAGGATCGCGGCCATGGCTCCCCCCATCGTAATGGCGGGCAGCACAAGATGCTCCCATGTCCCGGCGCCGGAAACCGGAAGCAGTCCCAGCTTGATGGCGAAGAACAGGATAAGAATCGGCCCGAGTGCAAAATTGGGAAATGACAGTCCGAAGAGGCTGATCACGCTCAGCACGCGATCGTCCCATCGATCGCGTCGCTGCGCTGAGCGCACGCCAGCGGGAATCGACAACATAAGTGCAACGATGAGGGCTGCAACCGTCAGGCGCAGCGTGTAGGGATACCGCTCCCAGATCACGCGTTCAACATCCTGATTCAGACGAATCGATTGCCCGAGTCGCCCGTGCAGAACGCCATTCCAATAATGAAGGTATTGTTTGCTGATCGGCTGATCGAGGCCATAAGCATGACGCGCCGCCTGCAAGTCGGCGCTCGCAGCTCCTTCCCCAAGCATCGCTTGAATTGGGTCACCAGGAACAAGATGAATCATGAGGAACACGACGGACACAACCAGCCAGAGGACCGGCAGCGTGTACAACAGGCGGGATGTGAGAAGGCGAATCATAGAGGGAACCGCTGACGGTAGCCGGCGGGTCGGAGATGGCCGAAACGGCCAGCTCCGAGCGATACGACGGCTTTCAGGACCTCCCGAAGCGTCGCCGCCAACGGCTGATCTACTGGCGGCTGTTCTGTCATTCCCTAAACAGCGAAGGCTGCTCTTCCCGCGCTGATGCGGCGGCGGGAGCGAGCGCTTCGACTTTTACCTGAAGCACACGGCGATCCTGCATCTGCAGCACCGTATACTTTCGACCCTCAAACTCGATCGTATCGCCTACACGCGGCAGCCGCCCGAGCCGCCACATGATGAATCCGCCGAGCGTTTCGAAACCTTCATCCCGCGGCAGACGGATGTGCAGGTGCGACTCCAGATCGCGGATATTCGCTCCGCCTTCGAGGATCAGTTCGCCGGTTTCCAGCAGGCGCGGCTGTACCGCGATGTCGAATTCATCTTCGATCTCGCCTACGACCTGTTCAAGCGCATCTTCCACAGTGACGAGTCCCACAGTGGAACCGTATTCATCGACCACGATCGCCAAATGACGCTTGCGCTGGCGAAATTCATCGAGCAAATCGAGCACGGGCTTAGTCTCCGGAATCACGAGCACGTCACGCATCACGTGGCGCACGCGCAGACTCATCTCAGTGGTGAGCCCGCGCGCGCGCGTTGACATGCGCAGATGCATGAATCGCGCCAAGTCCTTCGAATAAAGCACGCCAACAATGTGCTCTTTGCCCAACTTAGGATCGTAAACGGGAATCCGCGAATGCTGGTCCTCGACCACGCGCGCCATTGCGTCTTCCAGCGTCATGTCGGCTGGGAGTGAGAACATGTTCTGCCGCGGAACCAGGATCTCGCGCACCGTCATGTTCTCGAGATCGAGCGTGCGATGCATGATCTCTTCCTGAAAGGGAGGAAGCAGCCCGAGGCGACGGCTCGATGTGAGGATCAGCTTCAGCTCCTCGGGCGAATGCATGCCGCCTTCGCGCATCAATCGCGATC
Organism: uncultured Terriglobales bacterium; assembly: GCA_964399125.1. GTDB lineage: Bacteria > Acidobacteriota > Terriglobia > Terriglobales > Acidobacteriaceae > Gp1-AA112. The sequence continues at coordinate 18,872 of CAYNPS010000044.1, read as the reverse complement.
CGAACAGTTTCAAAACGGCATTGGCGGAATTCGTCATCAAGTGCAGGAGCGGACGCGAGATGGTGATGAACACATCCATCGGCCCAGCCACGGATAGCGCAACGCGCTCGACGCGCTGCAACGCCAGCGATTTCGGTACTAGTTCACCAAGGATTACATGGAAATAGGTAATTAAAACAAACGCGATCACCACTGCGGCGCTGTGCGCGTACACGACGGCATGAGGAAGTGCCTGAATGGGGCGGAGGAGCAATTGAGCGATGGCGGGCTCGCCGATCCAGCCCAGAGCGAGGCTGGCCAGCGTGACTCCGAACTGCACGGCGGGCAGAAAGTCGTCCAGGTGCTGCTGCAGACGTTGCACGGTGCGCGCACCGGTGCGATGGGCGTCAATCAGTTGCTGGATGCGCGTGTCACGAACGCTGACGATCGCAAACTCGGCTGCCACAAAAAATGCATTCAGGGCCACCAGCAACACGACAACCAGAATGCGAAGGAGCACCAGGGTCGCCATTGGTGGTTAGTCTAGCAGGCAAAAGGCAGCCGAACCTCGGTTACTGCGCCTTGAGCAGGCGCTCCTGCCCCAGCCTTCGATATGCCTCATCGAGCGTACGGACCACGATGAAATGGGGGCGCTGCTCACTGCCAAATGTCTGAAACATTCGTCCGAGTCCAAACACGAGATCCTGCGGAGCCACAAGGGCTCGTTTCGAGTGAGCATGAAAGGGGCTGTCGTGGGAAGCCAATTCGCGTACGTCATCGGACGGAATATCGAAAGACGTAACTCCCGTAGCATCAATCAATTCATCAAAATCGGGATTGAAATCAGGATGCTTGCGGATCGCGGCGATATGCTGCACCAGGTCAGTAGTAGTCATATCGCCGTAATACGACGAATAGACCATTCTGGCCCTTGCATCGATGCTCAGCCTGGTAGGCATCTCGGGATTCCTCTTTAGATGCGCGCATTATGTAACCGTTCGTAGTGCCCGCTTACTTTTAACGCTTTTTCAGGTCTAAGGTGCATTGCGTTTTTCTCTGTCATGGGACAGGCTGGAAAGCTGCGGAACTTTGGGAACCTTCTGCAAGTTGCTGGCGTATGAAGCTCTAGCAAACGCGAGGTGCGCGGCGGCAGCGGAGAGATTTGGAGGAGCAAGTGGCGAACGGCAATCATAAGAATAAGATGAAGCGAAGGATGTGGTGGATAGGCTCGACAGTTTTGGTCGTGCTAATCGTCGCCATTGTCGCCACCAAGGCGACCAGCAGTAGCACGAAAATCGATCCGACCAAGATTGCCACCATCGAACAGGGTGATCTCGCGCAAAGCGTCGTTGCCACGGGTAAGGTCCAACCCATCACCAAGGTAGAGGTGAAATCTAAAGCCAGCGGCATCGTGAAGAAGCTTCTGGTTGATGCCGGCGATCGCGTCAAGGCCGGCCAGGTGCTCGCCGAGCTCGATAAAGAAGAGCTGCAGGCGCAGGTGCGCGGCGACGAAGCGCAGCTTACCGCGGCCGAAGCCAATCTCCGTGCTGCCGAAGCCGATGTAGAACGTTCCAAAGTCGATGCCCAGGGAGTAGATGTTCCGACTCTGCAGCGTGCCTATGAGCGTGCCAAAACTATGGCTTCTCAGGGCGTAGTTTCCGCTTCTGCTCTGGATGACGCTCAGCGTAACTACGAGATGGCAGTTAATAAAAGAGATCTTGCTAGCGCTCAGCTCACCATCAACGCAGCCAAAGTAAAGCAGGCGCAGGCGCAGGTCACGCAGTACAAAGCATCTCTGGCGCGTTCGGAAGAACAGCTGAATTATGCAACGATCGTGGCGCCCATCGATGGCGAAGTGCTCTCTCGGGACGTCGAGGTTGGAGATGCCGTCAGTTCCATTCTGGTCCTCGGCTCATCGGCAACTCTGGTGATGACTCTCGGCAACATGAAAGAGGTCTATGTCGATGGCAAGGTAGACGAGAGCGACATTGGAAAGGTCTATCTCGGACAGCCGGCGCGGATCAAAGTTGAATCGTTCAAAGACAAGACCTTCAACGGCAAGGTGACGAAGATTGCGCCCATGGGCGTGGAGAAAGACAACGTCACCACCTTCCAGGTGCGGGTCTCGATCGACAACTCCGGCGGCGAACTCAAGGCGTTGATGACCGCGAACGCAGAGATCATTCTCAAGGAAGATCACAACGTGCTCATCATTCCTGAGAACGCGATCATTTACGACAAAGACAAGAAAGCGCAGGTCGAAGTACCGGATCCGAAGGGCAAGGACGGGAAGCGCAAAGTTGCAGTTACAGTCGGCATCTCCAATGGTGCCAAAACGGAACTGCTCAGCGGATTGAACAAAGGCGACAAGGTCGTGTTGCAGTAGCGCGCTGGCCTCGCAGCCTTTGTGGTGAACAGCGGAAAATGCGCTCTGATTTCGCTTGACTTTCGCCGAGTTTCGCGATAGCACAGAAGCATGGTTCTGCACCAATTCGGGAATTCCATGACGCGGTCGAGTCCATCGTGAGTTTCGTTTTGGATACAAGCTTCGTTCAAAACCCATCCTGGGTCCTGTGGCAACCCATCCACGGCAGGGTGATCCTGAGGAGTTTTCAGCGTAACCCTGTGGAAATTTCAGGCTAGCCCTGAAAGAAAAGATGGGTTAGAGGTGCGTGTAAGTAGAAGAAAGCTTTCCCATAAGCTGCTTAGGATGAAGAACATGTTGCCAAAAACTACTCACAGAAATTCGATGCCGCAGCTAATCGACAAATGTTTCTGCAGTCTAACTGGCATACATTCTTGCGCTGAATCGAGTGCCGCGCTTGCCGTTCTCTGCGGGACGGCAGTGGTTCCGTCGTGCTAACCAACCGCTCACCAAATCGAAGTGCATTAGTCCAATCTGTGGCAGTCATTGTGAGGGCAAGCATGAACAAGAGATTTCAACTTCCAGTCATTACGCTGCTGTTGCTCCTGAGCTCCACCGCATTTGCTGCAGTGGAGGGCAATTTCGATCGCACACTGAAGGTTTCCGGTCACGTCGATCTCGATGTTCAGAGCGGTTCAGGCAACATCTACGTTCATCAGGGCGACTCCAGCTCTGTTGTAGTGAAAGGCCATATCAGAGTGAGTGAAGGCATCAGCTCCTGGTTCAGCGGCAGTTCTCTCTCGGCAGACGAAAAGGTGAAGCGCATCGAGCAAAATCCGCCAATCGAGCAGAACGGCAACAGCATTCGCATTGGCCGCATTCAAGACGAAGCTCTGCGCAACAACATCTCCATCAGCTACGACGTTACTGTTCCCAAGGACACGTCGGTGCAGTCGCATACCGGTTCGGGCGACGAGCGCATTACGGACGTCAGCGGGCCAGTGCGCGCAAATTCCGGATCGGGAAATGTGATCGTCAGCAACGTGGGTGCGGAGGTTCGCGTCGAAGCTGGTTCCGGCGATCTTGAGATCAGCAACGTTCAGGGTCGCGCCTACACGCAGACCGGCAGCGGAAACATCAAAGCTATGGGCATCGCCGGGGGATTCGACGCACGCGCCGGCTCCGGCGACATCACTTTCGAGCAGAACGGATCGGGCTCGGTTCGCGCCGAGACCGGATCGGGAAATATTCGCCTGCGCAATGTTTCGGGAGGTGTAGAGGCCGGCGCGGGCAGCGGCGACATTGAAGTCAATGGCAAGATGGCTTCTGACTGGCGCATTCACACCGGGTCCGGAACCGTGGATGTAAAGCTCCCCTCTGATGCCCGCTTCAATATCAATGCCCACAGCAACTCCGGCGAGGTGGAGGTTCACCATCCCGTTACCATGCAAGGCGCAATGAAGCGCAACCATATTGAAGGCACGGTAAACGGCGGCGGCACGCTGCTCGATATCAGTTCCGGATCGGGAAGCATTCGCGTGAACTAACAGAACCAGCGCCGGTAGGCGGTGGGTCGGGGATGGCCGGATGGCCAGCTCCGGTCACACGAGATCGCTTGCAGCTTCGTAAAGCGCAGCCGCAACACAAGCGGCTGCCCCACCGGCTACCGCCGGCGGTTCCGTAACCTTTCGCGCTTCCGCCAGTACTCACTCCAGAGGTCTTGAATGCAAAATCTGCTAGGCGATCTTCGCTACACCGTGCGGCAGTTCCGCATGTCGCCGGTCTTCACCACTGCGGCTGTGCTCACGCTTGCACTCGGAATCGGCGGCACCACGGCTATCTTCACGCTTATTCATGCCGTGATGTTGCGCTCGTTGCCGGTCTCCGATCCGGCGCGACTCTATCGCATCGGCGACGGCGACGACTGCTGCGTGGAAGGCGGTCCGCAGGATCGCTGGGGCATGTTTTCCTATCCTCTTTATGAACGGCTGAAGGCGGAGACGCCGGAGTTCGAATCGATCACCGCATTCCAAGCCGGGCAAGGTCGATTAGGCGTGCGACGGCAAGGTGTGGAGAACGCTGCTCGCCCACTGCGCTCCGAGTACGTTACTGGAAGCTACTTTTCCACTTTGGGAATCAGAGCTTTCGGCGGGAGAGTGTTTACAGAAGAGGACGACAAACAGGGATCCGCTCCCGTCGTCGTGATCAGCCATCATGTCTGGCAGGCGACATATGGAGGCGATCCTTCGATCGTTGGGTCGACGTTCATGATCGAAGGCCATCCGTTCACTGTGATCGGTGTGGCTCCGGCGGGCTTCTTCGGGGATACTCTGCGCGGCGATCCGCCTGATTTGTGGGTTCCACTCCAGCAAGAACCGCTGCTCGCCGGCGATGGCTCCCTGCTGAAGCAATCGGTAGGCGCATGGCTCCGAATCATTGGACGGCTGCGCCCGGGAGCGACGATCGGCGGCATGGCTCCGCGATTGACTGGAGTACTGCACGACTGGATGCAGCACGACTCCGGCTATCCCGCGAACTGGATGGCCGACATTGTTCGCCTGCTTCCGAAGCAGACCATTGCAGTGGTGCCCGCAGGCGCTGGTGTCGCTGTGATGAAGGAGGAATACGGACGCAGTCTGAACATCCTGCTTGCCGTTTGCGGTCTCGTGCTCTTGATCGCATGCGCGAACGTCGCCAATTTGCTGCTGGCACGCGCAGTCGCGCGTCGCGGGCAGACCGCGGTCCGGCTCGCTGTTGGAGCGACCAGGCGACAGATGATCACGCAGGCGCTGATCGAGAGCATCCTGCTCGCGCTCGTCGGTGGTGTCGCCGGATTGATCGTTGCGATGGGAGCCGCGCGGCTATTGTTGCAACTGGCATTCAGCGATTCGACATTCCTGCCTATCAGCACACGTCCCTCGTTAATGGTGCTGGCGTTCGCCTTTGCCGTGGCGTTGCTGACGGGCATCGTTTTTGGCGCAGCTCCAGCATGGTTCGCTACAAAGACCGATCCCGCGGAAGCTCTGCGTGGCTCGAACCGCAGCACCGGCGACCATTCCTCGCTGGCGCGCAAAGCCCTGCTGATCGTGCAGGCAACGTTGTCGGTTGTGCTTGTCGCCGGAGCCACAATGCTCGGTCGCAGCTTGAGTAAACTCGAGCACCAGGATTTTGGATTCCAGATTCCAAATCGCATCGAGGTCTCGCTCAATCATCCACCCGCGACGTACACGTTACCGAAGCTGCAAGCTCTTTATCGTGAAATCGAAGATCGACTGAGTCGTCTTCCCGGAGTTCAGGGAGCCGGACTCGCGCTCTACAACCCACTCACCGATAACTGGGGCGAGCTAGTGCTGGTGGAAGGACATCCTGCTCCAAAGCTAAACGAGGAAGCGGGCTCTTCGTGGGATCGAGTGAGCACGAATTATATGCCGACTCTCGGCATGACGATGCTGCGCGGACGTATGTTCACACCGGCAGACAACGAGACTACGGCACCTGTCGCGATCGTCAATGAAGCATTCGTAAAGCGGTTTTTCAAAGATAAGAACGAAGATCCCATCGATCATCATTTCGGCCTCGACATGCCGGAGAACATTGGAACCTTTCGGATCATCGGCATCGTTCGTGATGCGCGCTTCGCTGGCTGGGACTTTCAGAAGCCACCGCGTCCGATGTTCTACGTGCCGCTGGCGCAGAACGTCGATTACAAAGATCCCCTGATGAGGCGAATCGAGTTGCAATCGCACTTCATCGGCGGGATTCTGCTGCAGACGAATCAATCGCCAGGTTCCCTCGAGCCGCTGCTCACGCGCACGCTTGCCGAAGTCGATCCGAACTTGACGATCAACAGCGTGCGTACGATGCAGCAGGAGGTGGATCTTACCTTCGATCAAGAGCGTGCAACTGCCAGTCTCGCGGGATTGTTCGGAATTGTCGCTCTGTTGTTGGCCGCCGTCGGACTCTACGGCGTGACTGCATACACGGTCGCGCAGCGCACGAATGAGATCGGTGTGCGCATGGCGCTCGGCGCCGATCGCGCCAAAGTGGTCGAGTTAGTCTTGCGCGGCGCCTTCAAACGCGTTTTGGTGGGATTAATCATCGGCCTGCCACTCGCGGTTGGAGCAGGAAAGCTGATCTCAGCCCAACTGTATGGAGTTTCATTTTGGGATCCGCTGGCTTTGGGAGTCGCCGCTAGCGCGCTGGCTGTCTGCGCGTTCTTCGCTGCGATTATCCCTGCCGGACGCGCAGCATCGATTTCGCCGATGAAGGCGCTGAGGACAGAATAGATTTACTTTGGGAGCAAACACCTATCGTGTCGTGAGCCGTTTTTGCGGGCATAAGAAAAATCAATTGGACTCTTGCGAAACCGAACCATAAACTGACCTGCGCTCAAACTGCGCGATTGCTGCCTGCACTTTGGCTGCTTCCTATTTCGGGAATGCGATTCTACTGCTGCGCTGCCTTGAGCCGATACCATGAAACTCGCGGGGTTTCTGCTTCTGCTATCCGGCTGGATCGTAGTGCTCGCTGCCGTCGCGCTCTTGCTTAACGGCGCTCGCGTGGGATTTGTCCTCGCTGGAATCGCAGTCGAAGCGCTCGGTCTGGGGCTGGCTATTCATGCTCACTCCTCTCCTGGGGGTCAGCGAGGGTGACGCCCTCAACCACCTTGCCAGAGGCAAGCAGAACCCTTTGCATCGCTCTCATTATCCTGAGCCCACTCAGCGTGCTTGGCTTGGCGCTTCTCAACACAGGGCTCACTCGCTCCCGTAGTGCTGCGCACACCATTACGGCTTCACTTTGTATCTTTTCCGTTGCCGCGATCAGTTACGTCGCCGTCGGCTTCGCATTCCAAGGGACGGTGGGCGCTCTGCAGCATGTCCTTGTGGTCGCGGGAAAGCCGTGGGGTCTGTTGGCAACCGGAACTGTCTTTCTGCGCAGCGTGCGATTTGACGGCTCGGCTGCCGGATTTATCGCGGTCTTGCAAATGATCAGCGTGAGTCTGGCTGCCTTGATTCCGCTGGGCGCAGGAGCTGATCGTTGGCGGCTAAGCGCCTGCGCCGTCTCGACAGTGTTGCTCGCCGCATGGATTTATCCGTTGTTTGCGCATTGGGTCTGGGCTGGCGGATGGCTCGCGAGTCTCGGGATCAATTACGGAATCGGAGCCGGATTCCTCGATGCAGGAGGATCCAGTTGCATTCAGGCCCTTGGCGGCGTGGCTGCGCTCGCGATTGCATGGATTGTGGGGCCGCGGCACGGAAAGTATTCCCAGAATGGAATGCCGGCCGCGCTACCTGGCCACAACATCGTCTTCGCGATGGTTGGCTGCCTGTTGGCGATGATTGGATGGATAGCGCTAAATTCAGCCGGCGCAATCCTCTTCTACCAGGTCGATACGGCGCGCATCCCCTTAGTGACCATCAATACCATTCTGACTTGCGCAGCTTCGAGCCTGATGACTGCACTGGTCACGAATGCCCGCCTGGGTAAGCCGGATGCATCTCTGATGGCCAACGGTTGGATGGGAGGTCTGGCCGCAGGCAGCGCGGCATGCGCGTTCGTTTCACCTTTCTCGGCAATCGTTGTCGGCGTTGTTGCCGGCGTTCTGGTCCCGTTGTCGGTCGAGTTTTTCGAGGCGAAGTTCAGAGTGGATGATCCGGGAGGCGCCATTTCCTCACACGGCGTTGCCGGACTGTGGGGCATCCTGGCGCTGGGATTATTCCCGAACTGGTTCTCTCGCGCGCAGTACGCAGGTCAACTGCCCGCCCAAATCATTGGCATTGCGACTCTGATCGGATTCATGCTTCCTCTGGCATACGCACTGAACTGGCTGGTGAATTTGGTGATTTCTCAACGTGTCGCGCGCGAAGGCGAGTGGCAGGGAATGGATCTCCACGAACTCGGTGGAGGCGCCTATCCGGATTTCGTCACGCGCGGGGATGATCGGTGAATCTCATGGTTTGTCATTCCAAACGCCTGATTCTGGCGTGAGGAATCCCTATCGATCTCGAAAATCTCAGCGCAGCCTGTATCGAAGCCGACAGGAATTCCTCACTCCTGCTCACGCGAACGGCACGCGTGAGCATACGTTCGGAATGACAGCAAAGCGTACTGTACTCAGCTATGCTTCGCCACGAGCAACAGCAGCCCGAAGATAATCAATGGAATTAGCGCCAGTCCTACATAAAACAACGCCCGTCGCACCCACGGCGTGCTGCGTTTGCGCCAATCGCGCAGCTCGGCGCGATCGGCGATGCCGACTTGATCGAGGTGCTTCAGGTCCCACGCCATTTCTCGAGCAGCGCCGTAGCGGTTTTTGGGATCGCGTTCGAGCGCGCGGTAGATCACTTCCTGTAGCTGCTCGGAGATTTCGGAATTGATCTCCCGCGGCGGTACCGGATTATTGAGCAGCCGATCATTCATGATGGCGAAAGGATTGTTTCCCGAAAAGGGAACTTTGCCCGTAACCATCTCGTAGAGCATCACTCCGAGGGCATAGATATCGGATCGCCCATCGCCCCGCTTGCCTTTCACCTGTTCGGGCGAGATGTAGTCCGGAGTGCCCATCGTCTGGGAGAACTTCGCGAAGGTGATCCGTCTGGCGCCCTGGTTCGACGCAATGCCGAAGTCGATGAGCTTGATGTTGTCGTTCGCGTCCACCATGATGTTTTCCGGTTTCAGGTCACGGTGGACGACGCCATGCTGGTGGATGTACTCAAGCGCTTCGGCGATGCCGGTCGCGATGCGAATTGCGCGATCGATCGGTAATGGCCTCTGCTCGTTGAGAACTGTGCGGAGCAGACGGCCATCCACCCACTCCATTACCATATAGAACTGGCTGCGATGATCGTCCGAGAAGACCTTTACCACTCCGGGATGGTCGAGCTTTCGCCCGATTTCGTCTTCACGGCGAAACCGCTCGAAGAGGACAACGTCGCTCTCCATTTCGGGATGAGGCACCTTGATCGCGACCGTTTTGCCGTCGCGAACATCGGTCGCACGGAAGATCGAGGCCATACCGCTTCGCGCAACCACACCTTCGATGCGGTAGTCGTCGAGCTGATCGCCTGTATGGAGAGCAATCATCCGCAGAGCGATCCTGAAGCGAATCGGCGGAAGAGGCGGCCGAGGGAGCTCAGTCTGTGAGATGTGGGCAATTGCACTCTGCGATTATGCACGAAGCAAGATAAGGAAAAGATAAGAGTTGAGACCCAATGCTGGAACTTCATTCTCAGCCGACCTTGTAGGGCCTCCCGCGGTACATAGCTGTGCGCTCCACGCCGCGCACTCGCACAAGCTGGACGCTTACATTGTCGCTTCCGTCGAGTTCATTTGCCGCCTTAACGAGCTCTTTGGCGGCAGTGCGCAGGTCAGGATTGTCGCTAATGATCAGCTCAATCTCCTTTACCGGAACCGCTCCGTGCAAGCCGTCGGAGCAAAGGAGCAAGACATCTCCAGGAATAATCTGATGCTCGCCGACGTCCACAGCGACGAAGAGATCGCTGCCCAAGGAGCGGCTGAGCATGTGGCGCATTGGTGATTCCGCTGCTTCGCGCTTCGAGAGAAGGCCAAGCCGTACTTGCTCATTGGCCATCGTGTGGTCGCGAGTGAGCACCTCGGCGTGCCCGCGGCGGATGAGGTAGCAGCGGGAATCTCCAACATGGCAAATCACTGCGCGATCCGAGCGCACGGCGCATGCAACCATGGTGGTCGCCATTCCGGGTCCGTTCTTCCGCGTCGCGGAAGCTGCGTCGAGCAGGCTGGCATTGGCATCCTGCAGCAACTTCGGTAATAGCGAACGATGCAACTCGTACTCGCGTGCGGCGCGAAAGCCATTGCAGACACTCTCGACCGCCAAGCGTGAGGCTACCTCGCCGTCGGAGTGGCCGCCTACACCGTCTGCCAGGACAAAGAGCCAGCCGGGAGACTCAGCCTGCATGCCCGATTTGGGAACCACCGCGTCGAGATAATCCTCGTTGTTATCGCGAACGCGTCCGGGATCGGAGAGCTGAGCGAATTCGATGTCCAACATGGAAATCGTGGGGCCGGCCGCCCTCGGCCGGGTTTTTGTCCAAGATAACGAAAGTCTTGTTCAACACCAACCCGGGCTGGCCCTCACATTTTTACCTCAGCGGCCAGTCATTCCGCACCAAACACCTGGCCGAGGGCGGCCGGCTCCACGTTGGTGAGTGTCATGCTTCCAATGCAAAAAAAAAACGGGCAGACTTACGCCTGCCCGATGGATCGATCCGAAGGAGAGAGAAGCTCACACAACGGCAGCTCGGCTGGCCACCAGCGTGGTACGTCCACTGCGGCGGCTGGCTCGCGTGAAATAAATTCCTCCATAGATAGCCCAAACCAGCGCAATTCCGAGCGCGAGGAGTGGCTCCATTTTGGTTCCATATCCCATGAACGGACCGATGAGATAAAAAGCCATGCAGGCTACGTTCGCGAGTAGTCCAAATACGGGAATCAGCGCGTGCTTCACGAACGTGAACTTGGGATGCTTGTGGTATGCGACCAGGCACGTAACGCAGCTCAGCGCATATAACAGGAACGTCCCAAAGTTCGAGGCCAGCGTCACCGTCAACAGCGAGTTTGGCAGGGCTGCCATCTTGTCGTGCGTTGTATAACCGAAGCTCGACCAGAAGCCATGCGGAAGGGCCTGAATCGCTGCATCGGTGGGAGCGCCGGCATCGCCGAATGCAGTGATAACTCCGATGCAGCCCACGATGGCAGAGATAATTGCCAGAGCCCAAATCGCGCGGTGCGGCGTCAAGTTCTTCGAGTGCAACATCCCGAAGTGCTCAGGCGCTTCCTGATCCTTGCCCATCGCGTAGGTGACGCGTGCGCCGGTGTTCATGCACGACAAGGTTGTTCCAATCAGCGCGAGGAACACCGTGAACGCCTCACCCAACATAAAGATCCTGCCGCGACCGGGACCGAGCAGAGCATCGCCCACCAGCGTCATCATGTCTCCGATCGGAGCCGCCGAACCTGCAGCATTCTGCATGGTGTACCCGCTATTCAGGAAGTAGTTCGCAGCAAAGTATTCAAAGAGGTAGCAGAACATCCCCTGGACCAGCAGCGAGACGATGACCGCAATGGGAACGTCGCGTTTTGGATTTTTCGCCTCGCCGCCCATCGCGGTGACCGACTCAAAGCCAACGAGGATGAGAATGGCGACGGTTGCCTGAATGAAAACCCATCCCCAGTTGTGCGCCTTGATCACGGAACTCGCGGTCGGATGCGTCAGGAAATTTCCGCTCGCATCGCGCTCGGGATAGCTCACACGGTAGGGCACTGGCTTGCCGCTGGCGTCCAGCTTCGGCTGCGGAATGCCGCTCGAATCGCGAACGATAGTTTCGGTCTCCTGCCCATTCACGACTGTCTTCGTGGTCGCGAACTCATAGGAGTAAACCGATCCCGAAGTGGAATCGAATTGGAATGCAGTGCTGCCCGGCGGATGATTCAGCCGGTATCCAAGAGCGAGAACGGAGAACAGAACCAGTGCGGAAATCTGAATAACGTTGATGGCAATGTTGACCGCCGTGGATCCGTTCACGCCGCGATACGCGATATAGGCGACGACAAACGAGAACACGATCGAGACTGCCATCATGAACGCCGGTCCAGGATTCGACGCGTTCATAAAACTCGGCCAGAGGGTACCCACAAGATAGCCGCAGAGAATGCCCATTACGCCGACCATGACGCCCGGGTAAATCCAGTAATAGAGGTGCGAGGCCCAGCCGACGATAAATTTCGAGAGTCGCGCGTAACGCCAGACTTTGTCGTGGTTCAGGAACGACTGCTCGGCGAAATAGTACGAGCTTCCCGTTCCGGGATAGAGCTTCGCCATTTCGGCGTAACAGACCGCCGTTGCCAAACAGAGAACCAGCGCCAGCAGAATGCCCATCCACATCGCGGGAGCAGTTACGCCGGTGGTTGCCTGAATGTAGAACGTAAGCCAAAGAAACGCGCCCGGAGCGATGAGCGCCATCGCATTCATCGTCAGCCCGGTGAGACCTAACGTGGGTTTCATTTCCACTGCGGTGTTTTCCGCCATGAATCATCTCCTCGATTGCTTAAGCAATTTGTTGCTAGCTCCCGGCCATGAGCTGGCAGCAGGTACACGGGCGGCTAGAGTTCGAGCATCCAGAAAGCTCTGAAGACGAGCGGTTCCGGATGACCGATTTGGGAATACAAGTTTTACGGGAGCGGCACGGCGTCGTGCCTGAGAGACACGCCTCTTTCGGCATCGAAAGAGGGAACAACTTCGTCCTGACAAGGGGATTCTGCGGTCAGGTACCTACTAAGTCAAATTCAAAGTTCTTATTGCGAGGATTGGAGATGTTTCTTGAGGTCAACGTGGAGCCGGCCGCCCTCGGCCGGGTGTTAGTCCGGATAGATCACAATTTGGTCGCGACAGAAACTCCCATCGAGATAGGTCAGAACAATTGCAAGCGAATGGGCCAGCAAAAACCCGGCCGAGGGCGGCCAGCTCCACGCTAGCTGCGCGGCTTGGCTCTCAGGCTTTGGCTGAGGATCACGGCGTTGGCAACATCGCGTAGAGGAATCCGGCTCTCCTGGCTTTGACGCTGCAGTCGCGCGTAAGCTTCCTGTTCGCTGATCTTCAGATCCTGTTGCAGAATGCCCTTGGCGCGCTCCACCAGCTTGCGCGTCTCGAGCTGATAGGAAAGCTGCGAGTTCTCGCTCTCTAGCCGCGCCATTTCGATGTGAGCGCCGACCAGCAGACCAATGCTTGAGACCATCTTGATCTCGTAATCCGTGTAGGAATACGGAGCGCGGTTCTGGAGATTGATTGCCCCTACCACTCGGTCTCGGTTCAAAATGGGAACCGAAAGAAATGCCTCATAGCGATCTTCCGGCAGCTCGTTAAACGCGCGAAAGCGCTGGTCGCCATAAGCATTATGGGCAATAGCGACGGGCTGCCGATGTTCGGCGACCCATCCGGTGATGCCTTGCCCGAGCTTCAGCTTGAGATGATCAACCAGGTCGGGATGAGCGTTGCGCGAGGCGCGCAGGATTAGCTCGTCGCCTTCCAGGACATAGAGGAAACAGGAGTCACACTGCGCAACCGACACCACAAATTCCACTACGTGGGTAAGCAGGTCCGATAGCGGCGCCGCGGACGCGACCCCTTTGGCAATGTGGTGCAGAAAGCTGGCGTCAAATTTCTTCAATCCGGCAGCATTGCTGGAGTATGGCGATGCGCTTTTGGAAGTCTGCTCCACTGTGAATACAGAGTAGCGGTTTGCGCGCTCCCCCGCCAATTCTTCTCAATGCAAAGTTAGATTCAAAGTAATTATGAGAGCTATAAGGAGAGACTGTTCCTGCTACTCAGAGTTCCGGCCCTTAGCGACGATGAGGGTGATGTCATCGTGCTGTTCATTGCGGCTGAAGCGGCGGACATCATCGACGATAGTTTTCACCATCTTGTCGGCATCGAGCTTGCAATGGCATTTGAGAGCAGCAGCCAACCGTTCCTCTCCGTACTCTTCGGCGGCTTCGTTCAAGGCATCGATGATCCCGTCTGTGTAGAGCGCGAGAGTGTCGCCGGGCGAAAGCCGTTGTTCAGCAAGTGAGCAGTTCCATTCTGGAAAGAGGCCGAGAACTGTGCTGGTAGATTCGAGTCTTTCGAGTTTGCCGCCCGACTTCAGAAGCAGTCCGGAGTAGTGCCCACAATTGGCATAGCGGAAACGCCGTGTGCTGTCGTTGTACTCGGCGAAGAACAATGTTGCATACGCGCTCTCTACCGAATTGGCATAGAAAAGTTGATTGACCGATTCGAGAAACCGTTCAGGTTCATCGGCCGCGACAGCACTCTGACTGCGCAGATTCGCCTGAAAGTTGGCCATCAGTAGCGCTGCAGCGATTCCTTTTCCGGAAATGTCGCAAATCACAATGCCGACACGATCGCGCCCGAAGTTCAGAAAATCGTAATAGTCGCCGCCAACCGCCCGCGCTTGTAAGCACATTCCTGCATAGTCCAAAGTTCGCAGCGGGGGTACCGTCTGCGGAAAAAGGCGAGCCTGCACCTGCTTGGCGATATCGAGTTCCTGCTTAATGCGACGCTCGGCTTCGAGCTTCTCGGCAGCCGCGCGACGCTGAGCTTCGATCTCGCGCACAAAATCGTCACCGCCGACAAGCGAGAAGCTATTGCCGTCAGGATCGTCGAATCGAGTGGAAATGCCTCCCCAGAGTGTCGCCTGCGGCGGAGAATGAAAACGAACTCCGCGATCACGCCACTCATGAAATTTGCCGACGACATCTTCGGTCACAAACGAGATGTTGTTGGATTGGCCAATTCGTTTGTACTCCTTCGTATTCGGCGGGGGCGCGTACAGGGCAAGTACCGTACTTCCATCAGGAGGCGCGACGGCAACCCAACGGTCACCTGATTCGTAGCTCTTGTCGATGATGAGGGTGAATCCGAGCTGCTCGATGAAGAAGCGCAGACTGCGATCGTGGTCGCGCACGAACACCGTCGCCGCAAGCATGCGGAGATAAGGATCTTCGCGATCCAGCCGGAGCGCGGTTTGCTCCGCCACACGTTGTGAACGCGAGGCCATTGCCCGCGATTATATGCGGCATGCGCAGAGAACTGACTACTGGTAGCGAAGAGCGTTCATGGGATCGAGCTTCACCGCGCGACGAGTTGGCACCACTGATGCAAGCACAGCCACAATGGCAAGTACGAGCGCGCTCAGCGCAAACGTGCGGAGGTCGTGTGGAGTGAGGCCATACAGCATGCTCTTGATCATCCGCGCGCTCGCCCACGCGAGTCCCAGGCCGGTGACAATTCCGAACGTCAGCACTTGCGCAGTGTCGCTCAGAATCAAGCGAGTAATGCCGGCGCGATCGGCGCCTAGCGCCATACGAATTCCGATCTCGCCTGTGCGTTTGCTTACACCATATGCCAGCACGCCATAGAGGCCGATCGCGGAAAGGAGCAGTGCGAGTGCTCCGAAAAAGCTCGAGAGCAAAGCCATGAGTCTCGGCTGTCCGAGGGAATCATCCAGATGCGCTCTCATTGTGTTGACGTTGAAGAGAGATAAAGTCGGATCGATTCTGTGTACGACTGCTCGTACATCATCGAGGAGGCGTATTGGATCTCCTGTGCCCCGCACTATCACTGTCTGCGCTGAGCCAAATTGTGAGGGCTCTACCTGGAAGAGGTCAGTGAAAATCGCCATCTGCTGCTCATCTTTCACGTCGAAGTAATGGGCATTCTGGACTACGCCGACGATCTCGGCCATCTTTTCCTGTCCCGATTTGAAAATCGAGCCAAGTTCGATCTTCTGGCCTGTCGGATTTTTACCGCCGTAAAAGTGCTTGACGAGTGCTTCGTTGACCACTACCACTGGAGACGCATGTTCATTATCAGCGTCAGTAAAGTCCCGTCCCGAGATCAGCGGCATTTGAAACGTTCCGAAAAAGCGAGGGCCTACTCCATAACTCAGGATCCATGAATTGGCGAGATCTTCTCCGGGCTGCGGGCTGTATCCGGGAAAAATCGCATGCGACAAATGCGCGCGGGCCGTCAAAAATGGATTGTTCATAAGCGTTGCCGATTTCACTGAAGGCATTCGATCGAGATCTTCGAGCAGCCTCACGTAAATGGAGTGGGTATGGGCATCGTCGTAACCACTCAGGCGCGGGTCGAGAGTCATCATCAGGAGATGCTCGACATTGAATCCCAATTGGATTTGATAAAGATTGTGTAACGTGACCAGCAGCAATCCAGATCCGGCGACCAGCACGAGCGAAATCGCCAGTTGGACGCTGACCAGGATTCGTCCAAACGGCAGGCGGCCGGAAGACCGCGCTGCGGTGGAACTCTTGAGCGCATCGTTGGGATCGATGCGAGTTTGTCGCAGCGCCGGCACAACTCCGAATAGCATTGCCGTGGTGATGCCGATCAGAACGACGAATCCCAACAGGCGATAGTCCCAATCGATTCCGAGCGCGGATGCCGGTTGCCCGCCGAGCCTGACGATCACACTTCGAGCAGCTAGGGCGAGAGGAACGCCGACCGCGCATCCGAGCACGGATAACATCAGGCTCTCTGTGAGCCATTGGCGGACGATGCGCTTCCGGCTACAGCCCAGGCTGAGGCGAATGGCAGTCTCTTTTTGACGCGCATTAGCTCTGGCCAGCAGAAGCCCGGCGATATTCGCACATGCGATAAGCATGATGAGGGCGACAATGACCATCAGTACGCGAAGCGGTTCGGCAAATCCCCTGCGAAGGGAACTCAATCCTTGAGCAGCTGGCGTCAATTCAACATACCGCTTCAGCATCGCTTCCCGTTGTGGTCCGGTGAGTGTCTTGTCAGCAAGCTCCGTACTGCGAAATATCACAGTAAGCTCTGCGGCTGCTTTGCTGATGGAAGCTCCAGGCTTCAGCTTGACAAGGACGCTGCCGGCATCAGACCGCTCAGGATCAGGAAAACCAGCCGACACGGACCCTTCGGTCACCTGCTTGTGAATGATGGCCGGCATCATTACGTCAGCGGGCTGATCGACGCTCAGGCCGGAAAAATTCGGCGGCAGCACTCCTACGATGACGAAGGGAATTGTATTGATCGTGATGCGCTGCCCAAGGATGTTCGGATCTGCGGCAAACCGGCGATGCCAATAGTTATCGCTGATGACAGCCGACCACCCGTCGGATTGTCCGGCATTCTCTAAATCGTCTTCCGGAACAAGCGGCCTCCCAATTTGGGGCTGAATTCCAAGCAACCGAAAGTAGGTTCCTGAAACGAAGTCACCTGGTCCAACATCTGCATGCCCATTGATGGCGATGTTCAGCCTGCTTGTCCGGTCGCTCGACGCGAAGCCCTCAATTTGAGTGGCTCGTTTCTGCATTTCTTCTAAATCGCGGTAGAGCAGTCTCGTTGAAACGTTGAACATCCCGACCCTCACGGAACTAGTGTCCATAAAAAAGATTCGCCCGGGATGTCTTATCGGCAAGGAACTGAGCAGGATGGAATCGATCAAGCTGAAGATAGCAATGTTTGCGCCGATGCCCAATGCCAGCGTGAGAACAGCAACTGCGGTAAAGACTGGGCTCTTACGCAGAGAGCGCATCGCATACCGAACGTCTTGAAGCGCTGTTTCGAGCAGATGCAATCCTCGCTGATCTCGGCACTGCTCCTGGATTTGCGAGATCCCTCCGATCTTGCGTAGCGCCGCTTCGCGTGCTGCGGTGGGCGACATGCCGGAGGCAAGGTTCTCAGCGATTTGTTGGTCGAGATGGAATTGAAGTTCGCGGTGAAGTTCGTCTTCAACATGCTTGCGGCGGAAGATCGTCCTAAGACTCAGTTGCAGTTGATCGAACCAACGCATAGAGGAACCTCCATTAGGACCAACGGACGACAGGATCCCAGGACCGACAGCTGCTCTCGACCGGGCTTATGTCATTTCGTGATTTCGCGATTTCGTAATTTCGCGATTTGAAAATCACTCATCACGAAATCGTGAAATCACGAAATGACGGAAAGCTGGCGCGACCTGGCGATGTTTTCTTTTTCATGCCTTTCTTAAGACGACATTGATGGCACCGGACAGCCGGCTCCAATTGGCCTTTTCCGTTTCCAGTTGCTCTCGGCCGGCTTTCGTCAACGAGTAGAACTTGGCTTCCCGGCCGCTTTCAGTTTTTGCCCACTCGGCTTTGATCCAGCCCTGTTGTTCCAAACGATGCAGTGCGGGATAGAGCGAGCCCTGCTGCACCTGCAGCACCTCGTCGGAAATCTGCTCGATACGCTCGGCGATAGCCCATCCATGCTTCGGCTCAAGCGCGATTGTGCGCATGATCAGCAGATCGAGCGTGCCTTGTACCAGATCGCTGGGTTTGCCCATTTGTAGATAATCTACAGCGTGATTGTAGATAGTCAAGGTGTACATCTTTTGCAAAAGTCGGCCGTTATTTTTAGGGCTGGATGCTCGTCTGCGCGCTGGGCGAAATCTCCTGTTGCGGACAAGCAGGACTTATGTTGCAAGCATGAGCTAGGCAAAGATGGCTCAAGCTAGTGGGATCTGAACGCTATTCAAGCCCCTCGTTCTTCCAAGAAAAAGCGCGCTCTACAATACGGGTTCGAATTCGCTGCGGTTTCCCTGGCGAGGGCTCGCGGACCTTAATGGTATGAGCCAATCCTAAGTCGTTGTGCCGGGAGCGCTTACATAAAAAATTCGGCACAACTCCCTGCGCCTGTTCCTGCCCCGTCAGGTTTTTGCGCAAAATCTTGCAGATTCTTTGCTGACGACAAAAAATGCGCTGCTAGCTTCACTGCGGCAGGGACAACGCGTAAAGGCGCGATTTGGCGTGAGCAGGGCGCTATTTGCTTGCGGAAAACGCGGCGTACAAACAAAATTTTCCAGGAGCAACTCTGCTCTGCAGTTCTGCATCGAACTGTGCGTTATATTGGAAATCTGTACAGTTTAGAGCAGCATTCACGGATGCTTCCCCCGCACCCGTCCGGGCACGTTTTCCGTTAGACTCTTCG
>CAYNPS010000043.1:0-27955 GCA_964399125.1 uncultured Terriglobales bacterium | reverse complement strand
TCGCTACGGCTGGTCTCCAGAAACACGTCCTGGAGCGCTTGCCCTTGCAGAACCCATTGGCAATGTATCTCGCCCTTATCGGTGGAATTTGAGCCATCCTCGTGGAATTCAGTTCCGTTGAAGGTCCAGGAGCCAACGAACTGACCGAACGTCTGAAGCTTGTCACCGTATTTCTCATTGGGACCGTTTGCAAGCAATGCGGGAAATGTACTCTGCGCGATGGCCTGCGAAACAGTCAGCCACAACGAGAATCAAAGCATACAGTCTCATGCCAGCCTCCGATTTCTGCGTATTCCCAACGGGGGAATGCCCGCTCTGGCCCGCCTTGTTCAAATGATTGACCAGACGCAAAGTACTTTTCTTGCAGTTTCTTGCTATATTTCGGAGGTTCGATGAACAGGGTTGTCCCAGTATTCAATAGTGCGTCGGTGATGGTTGAACGATTTGATCATCCCGCCCACCGCGTTCATTGCGACCGCGAGGCCGAACTTACCAAAGATGTCGCAGTTACTTTCGTTGAGAGAGGCAGGTTGGCGTTTGAAGAGGGCCGGAAATCATGGACATTTCATGCCGGAGACGTCCTGGTCTCAACGCCCGGCAGACTGCGTCGTTACCAACATTTTGAAGAATGCCCTGACGATGTATGCCTTTCGATTTCCTTTGCCCCCGAAGCGGTCGAAGACGCGCTCGGTAATTCTCCGACTTTATCTGCGCCTCCGCAAATCGGACAGAGTCCTGTTACGGAATTTGCACGCCTCCAAATTTATCGCGCAGTGGCTTCCCTGGATTCACTATGGATTGAAGAGATGGCATTCCACTCCTTGCTTGCTCTGGCTAAAGAGGCGTGGAAATACCGGAATCATCAAACCATCAGCGCCACGCACAGGCATCGCATCCGAAATGCGATTGAGTTGATGTCACAGGAATTCGCTGGACGGTGTTCTCTCACGTTCATTTCCCGTGAGGTGGGAATGAGCCCGTTTCACTTTGCGAGAACGTTCTCAGGCTTGGTGGGTTTGTCCCCTCATCAATACCTGCTCCGGCTTCGATTGCGCCGTTCCGCAACGATGCTACGCCAAGGCGCTTCGGTAACAACAGCAGCGTTAAGCAACGGGTTTGATAACCTGAGTCACTTCAGCCGCAGCTTTCGACGCCGATTTGGCGTGAATCCCTCAAAGTATCCTTGCGCACGCCGCTAACTCTCTGTTGCGTTGCAATCTCGTGCCGGAAAACAAGGCAATTGGAGACGTTTATCGCAAGAAAGTGCAAGCGCCGAACTGCTCGCAAAGCTGATCATTGGATAGAGAGATGGCGCGATATGATGGTCGCGAAAACTATCGCGGTGAGGACAATGCGGCAGTCACGCCGTAGGTTTATCTGGTCGGCTGCAGCTATTTGGTTCTGTTTAGCAGGAGCGTGACGATACCGGCGCTAAAGTCGAAAACCTTGCTCAGAACTTACATGTGGCGAGCCGTGGGGACTGAAGGCCACGAACGCGGGGAATTGCTACAAGCCGAACGGCACTGGATCATGAGCGGAACCATTCTCCGTCTTTCCGACGGCGGCCCTGCCGAAGTGAAATACGAAATCATTAGCGACGCACAGTGGTGCACGAGGATTGTTTCCCGCCAGAACGATCAAGGCAAAAAAGAATTGCAAATCACGCGCGATGACGACAGTTGGTATGCGGACGGAAAACGACTCCAACTGCCTCGGGAGTGCACCGATGTTGACTTGGCGTGGAGTCCGTCTACCAATACATTGCCAATTCGGCGGCTCAACCTAAACATCGGTATCTCCAGTGGTCCTCTTACAGCAGCCTGGGTTCGATTGCCAGAGTTGACCGTAGAAGCTCTTCAGCAGACGTATGAACGCACGGGACCAAGAGCGTACATCTACAGAAGCCGCGGTGGAAGCTTCAAGGCCAACCTTACCGTCGATGAAGATTACCTGATCGTTGATTATGAAGGAGCCTGGAAGCGCGTCGGTTAGTCTATCCGACGGCTGGGTGCGACTGTGCTTGCCGGAATATTCCGCGCGCCAGCGTGGTCCCCACTCCCAGTGGCCGCAGCTAGCTGCCGGACGCTCCGACGACCTTGGCACCAAGTACCAGAACCAAAAAGAAACATAAGGGTGCTGTAGCCCTTCAATCGAATCGTTACTGGGATCCGTCGGGCACATTGCGCGCGTTGATATCCTCACACATTCGGCAACCCGATTCGAATCGGCTAAATTCTCGAATATTCGGCCTTTTCCCCGGCAACTCAAACGCATTTTTCAGTTTGGAAGACCTACCCGGCTGAGCAGGTTCTGGAAGCGGCGCTCAGAGCGGAGATTATCAATTCGCAGGTCGGGTTTGAGCTTCCATACAACATCCAATGATTTTTCTCGATTGGATTTTTCCAGAAGTTCGAAAGCTCTGTCCGGTAATTCCCATTTCCTGTTTGCCGGCGATCCACTCTCTGCGCCCTTAGCAAAATCGGTTCGGCGATTGTGGCGGTTGAGCCGTCAGAAGCGCAGCAAGTATGAGACCTTCACGAAGAACTCGCGATTGTCATTGATGAAGCTGTTGCGGGTGCGCCGCAGGTTGTTGTTGGCATCGAGCAAGAGTGCGCGCTCGTAGTTCTCAAGATTGCTGTTGTAGCCAATGTAGACCGCTGTGCCCGGATGCAGGAGATAGCTAATCAGAAAATCTGCGTTAAAGTTCTTCGCCGGCGCGAGAGAAGTCCATTGCGGGTTCGAAAGGATGCTGTTGTACTGCAGGATAAGGCGCACCGCCAGCTCGCGTGTGAACTGGTAATTCCACTTGTTGCGCAGGATATGGTTGTTAAAAGCAGGAGATCGCGTATCGACTCCGCCGAGACGGAACCATAAATAGGTGTTGTCGATCTCCAGACGGTTCACTGGGTGGAGCGTCATCTCCAGGTCGAGGCTGTTGCGATGTGCCAGATACGGCGGGGCATTGACTGCAGGAGCGTAATTCACGCGCTCACCCCATCGATAATCGGCGAAAAATGTTGCCTGCTTGAAGAAGGCGCTGCGTGCCTGGATGAAGTTTGTGTGGCGCTGGAAATCAATATTCTGCTTGAGCACGCCGAAATCGCGCGGTCGCAGAGTTTCGCCTTCTTCGGCGTATCCAACGTTAATGCGAGTCTGTCGCTGGAACTGCAGATGGAAGATCGGAATCACTCCCCAATTGATCCAGTTCCCCTCGTGGTCACGAATGACATAGGGGTTCAGTTCGGGTCCCCAGGTCTGCAGATAGCGGCTCTCCTTGGGCCAGACGTTGTAACCAACGTCGGAGGAGATGTTATGAATGTCAGGCTGAGGATCGAAGCCGGAGAGAGTTCGAAAACCGTCGCTGCGGCCAGTGTAGTGAACATTCGCGAATAGCTTCCGTGTGTTCTTGGTCAGGTCGAATTCGAAGGCCGGGCCTGCCAGATAGCTGCCATCGAGGTTCGCCGTCGAGCTCTCTACTGCCTGAAACGATGTGATCAGGTCCTTGCTGAGCCGAATGCGACCGTCAATCCCGCCTACCCGGTTGGAGCTGCCTGCGAACTCACGGTCGGTATAAATCACACCAAGAGTGGAATCGCGCAGAACATCGCGAGCGACGCGCAGGATGCCAAATTGCGCACGCTTACCTGCTTCCGGATCGTTATCGGGAACAATCTGTCCGGGCGCACGATCGTCGGCCAGCAATGCCCCTATGGAAAATCTGCCCAGACGGCCTGTGAGGCGAGCTCCAAACTGCGGATTGGCGATACGTCGCGTGAAAAACAGATTGATCGGGGTAGCGAAGTAGCTGGCGTTTTCCAAAAAGAACGGGCGCTTTTCCGGGAAGAATACTTCGAAGCGCTGGCTGACTGTAACCTGCGGCTGATCGGATTCGATCTGGCTGAAATCGGGCTCGGCGGTGACATCGAGAACCAGACTGTCCTTGAGGATGAACTTCGAATCCAGTCCGCCATCGACCTTGGCACTTCGCGCGGTGAAATGCGGAGCCGTGGGATCACGAAGATCGAGGCCGCGGAATGCACGGAATAATCCGTAAGGAATGAACTGCATATTATGCGCGGGAGAAATTTTCTCGATGCCGCTGATGTCGGCCGATTGGCTGGCTAGACCAGAAATGTTCTGCGTAACGCGAGGCCAGAAGGTCTTCTCGAAGTTGCGCGTGATATCGCGCTGAAGCAGGATGCCCCACGTTTGCACGTCGGCATTTGAGAATCGCACACTCTTGAACGGTAGAGCGATCCAGACGACATAGCCTTGAGGCGTCAGCTTGCCGCTTGAATACCATACGGTATCGAAGGTGAAATCCTCGTTTCCCGTGGTTTCGTCGTCGATGCCGTCACCCTGCACTCCAAGTGGATTGACTTGGAATTCATACATTCTGTGATGCTCGTGGAAGGTATCAAGCCAGAGATCGACAAAATCGTCATTCCAGATGTTGTCGCGAGCGGTAAGGTGGGCGCGGATCTGCTCAGGATTCGTGTCGAAACAAGTAAAGATGACGTACAAGTTCTTATCGTCATAACCAAGGTAAGCGACTGTTTTTTGTGTGGAGGGCGCGCCGTCGTTGGGCCGCCATTGGCGAAACCCTTCGGCAACGGCCAGCTTGCCGCGCCACGCCTCACTCGGCTCCATGGAGAGGAAATCTTCCAGCTTTGGGGCTTTCAAAACGTGCGGAATCTTGAGCGCGACAGGTTGTGGTGTCTGTGCCCAGATGCTGCACATGAACAGCAACACCGCACAGAACGTTGACGACAGTCGTGCCATGAATGCACCGAGATCAAGGCGGACCGACGAATCCTACAGGATGCCGGATACGGGTTTATGGACGAGCAAGCCGCAGACATGGTTAGCAGGAATCACGAAGCAGCGGGATTCGGCACGCGGCGATCGTGAGGCTGCCTCTTGGGTGAGCCGAAGTGTGCCATGCGTGCGGCTTTAGTTGGCGCGGCTACTGCAGAACGTCTCGCAGCACTCCTTCGTTCGTGATGCGTACGGGTGTAATGAGTCCCGCATCGTCGAAGTGCATTTCATCAATGCAGACCACTCTGTGGTTCCGATCCGTCTCTCCGAGCGGTCTTCGGTGGTAGACGATGTACCACTTGTTTGAGCCGGGCGCATGCAGGACGGAATGATGACCAGCGCCGGTAGCAACCGTCAGGTCCTGCTGCAGAATCTTGCCAATTCTGTTGAAAGGCCCCAGAGGTGCGGGCGCGATGGCGTAGGCGACTGCATAATCAGGGCCTGTCCAGCCACCTTCTGACCACATGAGATAGTACTTGCCGTCCTTCAAGATCATGAAGGAGCCTTCGACGTAACCCTGTGGCGTGATCTCTTTGAAGGTCGTTCCATCGGCAAACGGAATGAAGCCCGTGAAGTCGTCGTTGAGCTTGGCAATGTTGCAGTGTCGCCAGCCTCCATAGGTGATGTAACGTGTCCCGTCGCGATCCTCGAACACGAACGGATCGATTGGCTGCGCTCCGTTATGAAACTTGTCGATTAACAGCTTTCCCAGATAGTCCGTGAACGGCCCTTCGGGTCTGCGTGATCGAGCAACACCGATGCCGCCTACCTGTTGATCGTTTTGAATGTCGTTCGCGCCGAAGAAGAGGTAGTACCAACCGCCCTTCTCCACTACTGACGGTGCCCACAATGCGCGCTTAGCCCATCGAACGTTACGCACATCCAAAACGTGCGAGTGTTTCGTCCACGTAACGAGATCTTTAGACGAGAATGCGTCCATAAAAACTTGTTCGTTGTACGGCGCTGAATACGTCGGGAATATCCAGTACTGGTTCTGAAACACGCGCGCTTCCGGGTCTGCATACCAGCCAGGCAATATCGGATTGCCGGATCGTATTGTCTGAGCGGGAGCGATGGCAGATAGCAATGGCAGGCAACACTTCAGTAGAACGTTGCAGAAACGCATGCACTTGATTATCAAAAAAACATGCAAAGGGGCCAACTGGATCAGACGAGCTGACTCTGGATCACCTGTTGGTTTCCAAAAGGAAACCTGCTACGCTTTCCACTGTACCTGTTTGGAACCAAAGGCTATGAAGGAAAAGACAGACGTTCCGCAAGGCACCTTGGCACTCATGGTGCTCAAGACACTTGACGTGTTGGGTCCTCTGCATGGCTATGGCATTGCACGTCGAATCGAGCAGATCAGCGGCGATTTGCTGGCGGTCAATCAGGGCACACTGTATCCCGTGTTGCTGAAGCTGGAGCAGGAAGGCGCAATAGAGTCCGAGTGGGGCGCATCGGAGAATAATCGCAAAGCTCGGTTCTACCGCCTGACGCGCACTGGACGCAAACAATTGCAAAATGAAACTCGCGATTGGCAACAGACGGCAGAGATCATAGGCCGCTTCTTCGCAGCAAAGGCGGAGGATTTGCAATGAGACGGCTGAGGCAGCTCATTATCCGGCTTGCTAACGTGTTCATCCGCCGGCGCAGTGGAAACCGATTCAACGCAGAAATCGAAGAGCACATAGCACTTCAGACGCAGGACAACGTTCACGCCGGAATGTCACTAGCCGAGGCGAGGCGGCAAGCATTTCTGAAGTTTGGTGCCATGGAACCAATCAAGGAATCGTACCGCTATCAGGAAGGTCTTCCTATTCTTGAGACCACACTACGCGATATGAAGTACGCCCTTCGCGTGTTACGAAAGAGTCCGGGCTTCACTGCCATCACTGTCATAACGCCCGCTTTGGGGATTGGCCTGAACAGCGCAATCTTCTCGGCCGTGTACGCGATCCTGCTGAACCCACTGCCATATCCACACGCAGACCGTCTAGTCATGACGTGGGAGCGTGTGAACCTACCTTCGTACAAGAGCGAACGCAACGACCCAACGCCAGGCGATTTCTCCGACTGGAAGCGGGAAAACACCGTCTTCCAAGACATGGCTGGACTCTTTAAGACGCAAGGCATAGCCACATGAGCATCGCTTCGAGGGAGCAAGTCTTGGTCCAACGAGAACGCTGGCGCGGTATTGAGGCGGTTGTTCTAAGTAACGATGTTTTGCGAGTCGTAACCATACCAGATCGCGGAGGAAAGATCGCTTCGCTGATTCGACAGGAGACTGGGTACGAGTACCTCTTGCAAGCCGACCGCGTGAAGGGATATCAGCCGCTTACGTATGGCGCCGATTTCGAGAGCGGTGATCTGAGCGGATTCGACGAATGTCTGCCCACCATCGCCAAATGTGAGTATCCCTTGGAGCCTTTTCTGGGGACGCGATTGCCGGATCATGGAGATGTTTGGTGTCTGCCAGCGAAAGTTGAAACGACTGGAGCGGAGGTCAAGTTCGTCACATCTCTCACTAGCTTGCCGCTTCGATTTAGCAAATCGGTGCGAGTGCAAGGCAACAGCATTCGGCTGGATTATGAGCTCACAAATCTAAGTCAATCCATTGTGAGATTTTTGTGGTCGGCGCACCCTCTGCTTAGTGTGCAATCTCAAGCTGAGATTGTCCTTCCACCAGAAGTCAACGAGGTAGAGCTAGGGTGGTCTAAAGGCGACCGTCTGGGGCAGGCGCGAGACCTATGCTCTTGGCCACTTACCAAAGAACGTTCCGGACGGGTAGTAGATCTCAGTAAAGTTCTGGGGCCGAGTGAAGGAACCGCTGACAAACTATTCACTCCTCGTCTTCGACAAGGCTTTTGTGGCCTGTTGCTGCCGGAAGTAAATGAAAGTATCTCATTCCACTTTGATCCGGCGCTTATTCCTTATTTGGGAATCTGGATCTGTCAGGGCGGATGGCCGCTGAATGGAACCGAAAAGCAGTTTACGGTTGCCCTCGAACCCTGCACTGGCCGGCCAGATTCGCTGGAGGAAGCTATCAAGAGAGAGGAATGCATGGTCGTCGAGGGCTACGGACGGCGGCAGTGGTGGTTACGAATTGAAGTCGCCGCACGGAATCTCGCCGCTGATCGCAGATGAAAAGCAAATGAGTGCGTCCGAAGACGCCTTGTCACTCTGCACAAACTGGAACCCTTGCTACATTTATTGCTCGTATGGAGACCGACAACATCACATTGTGCTCACGGATGCAATTCACATCTGGGCGTTTATGCCGAATTCTTAGCGCTGTTCTTACCTGTCTTGTCGTTTTGCTCGTTCTCAATCTCTGCGCCAGTGCGAATGACTCGATCGTCTATAGCGAGAAATACAAACTTTGGGTATTGCAAGCCGGCGAGACGACATACGCTTTCGGCGTGAACGAACGCGGCGAACTGCAAAACATTTATTGGGGTCGGCACATAGGCGCCGAAGAGTTCTCGACTGCGCATTCTTTGCGAGGATGGGCGTCATTCGATTTGAGCACGACCACTACACCTCAGGAATATCCCGGATGGGGAGCTGGACTTTACACAGAGCCCGCGCTCAAGGCTACGTTCCATAATGGGAACCGCGAAGTTGTACTGCATTATGTGGAACAAACTCTAAAGGATGACAATCTTGAAATCACGCTGAAGGATGAAGCTTCAGCATTGTTCGTTCACCTTCGGTACCTGGTGTATCCCGACAACGGCGTAGTGGAACGCTCAGCCCGGATCGAGAATCGCACACCCGAGACGGTCACGCTTGAGAGCGCCCAATCGGCGGCGTGGACGCTGCCGCCCGATCGCTCGTATGAACTTCATTACCTCACCGGGCGTTGGGCCGGGGAGTGGCAGCTCCAGCGCGAGCCGTTGCAGATTGGAAAACGCGTGATTGAGAGCAGGCGCGGTAGCACGGGAAACGAGGCCAATCCCTGGTTTGCGATCGACCGGCTCGGCGAAACCGATGAAGATCATGGTCCAGTGTGGTTCGGCGAGCTCGGCTGGAGCGGTAGCTGGCGCTTCACAATTGAGCGAACATCTTCGGATCAATATCGAGTTGTGGGCGGATTCAATCCGTTCGACTTCAGCTATTCGCTAGCTCCCGGAGAATCTCTACAAACTCCATCTTTCTATGCGGGATTTATAAACGGGGGGACGGGGGCGGCTTCACGCTTGCTGCACCGCTTTGAGCGTGAACAGATCCTGCCAGGTGCTCCTCACCCGCGGCTTCGACCTGTCCTCTACAACTCCTGGGAGGCTACTGAATTCAACGTCAATGAGGCCGGGCAGATCGCTCTCGCGGAAAAGGCAGCGCAGCTCGGAGTAGAACGGTTTGTCGTCGATGACGGCTGGTTCGGGCAGCGAAATAATGATCATGCGGGATTGGGAGATTGGTACGTCAACCCTCAAAAGTTTCCGCATGGCCTTAAGCCGCTGATTGACCGAGTTCATAGTCTCGGAATGGACTTCGGACTTTGGGTCGAGCCTGAGATGGTGAATCCCGACAGCGATCTCTATCGCAAGCATCCAGATTGGGTAATGAACTTTCCTGGCCGATCCCGCACTGAAGCCCGCAACCAGCTTGTCCTCAATCTCGCTCGTGATGATGTGAAGGAGTACATCTTTTCCTGGCTCGATCGACTAGTCACGGACAATGACATCGCGCTTCTGAAATGGGACTACAACCGCAACTGGTCCGAACCGGGCTGGCCGGAGGCGCCGCTCACCGATCAGAAGAAGATCTGGGTTCGATACGTGCAGAATCTGTATGAAATCATCGACCGGCTTCGCAGCAAGCATCCGCAACTGGAAATTGAGGGATGCTCGGGAGGCGGCGCTCGTGTCGATTTGGGAATGCTGCGGCGCGTCGATCAGGTTTGGCCTTCCGACAACACCGACGCTCTCGATCGACTTACGATCCAATACGGCTTTACCGAGGCATATTCCCCACACGGGATGATGGCGTGGGTCACTGACGTGCCGAACGGGATCGATGGCCGCGTCACACCGCTGGCTTTCCGATTCCTCGTCGCAATGACCGGTTCGCTCGGTATCGGCGGAAATTTGAATAAGTGGACGAATGAGGAGAATGCACTAGCCACGCGAATGATCTCGTTCTACAAGCAGATTCGTCCGACTGTACAGGATGGAAATCTATACCGGCTAGGCTCGCCGATCGACGCGAATTTCAGCGCGATGCAGTACAACTCCCCCGACGGCCATCAGGCGGTTCTATTTGCCTTCTTGCATTCACAGCAATTCGGGAGAAGCATGCCGCTTCTGCGCCTGAAAGGCCTCGCGGAAGAGGCGACTTACTCCGTGACGACCATCGATGACAAGCTGCAAGACCGCGCAGAGAAGATCAGTGGCGCCTATCTCATGCACCACGGAATCCAGCTTCGATTGCGAGGTG
Source organism: uncultured Terriglobales bacterium (assembly GCA_964399125.1). Taxonomy (GTDB): domain Bacteria; phylum Acidobacteriota; class Terriglobia; order Terriglobales; family Acidobacteriaceae; genus Gp1-AA112. The sequence goes on along the minus strand of CAYNPS010000043.1, from coordinate 17,695 downwards.
ATTACGACGGCACCGCTATCGTCTTCAATCGCGTTCCATGAACAGAAATTCCGTTTGCGACACTGGCAATCCAATGGCGCAGCTCCTAACCGCGCTCGGAGAGTCACTCTGAACACCTTTAATTCCAGAATCGTTCGATTTCTTCCAGGCTCTTACCCTTTGTCTCCGGCAACCATCTTTTAATGAATGCGAAGCCCGCTATGCAAATCGCCGCATAGATCCAGAATGTCTTCGCCGGGCCCAAGCCGTGATTCATCAGCGGGAAAGTGTACGTGAGAAGGAAACAGGCGAGCCAAAGAGCCGTCACTGCAATCGACATGGCGCTGCCGCGGACGCGATTGGGAAAAATCTCGGAAATGACTACCCAGGTCACAGGCGCTAATGACATCGCATAGCAGGCAATCGCAGCTAGCACGAGCACAAGCATGTGCACGCCGCGACTATGTACGTAATAGAAAGCTCCCAAAAGGGAATAGATGATCGCGAGTCCAGCCGATCCGGTAAGCATAAGCGCGCGGCGACCGAGCTTGTCCACAGTGCCGATGGCGATGAAAGTGAAGACCAGGTTTACAGCTCCGGTTACAACGATGTTGAAGAGAATGTCGGAAACCTGATATCCGGCTGCGGAAAACACTTCTTCGGCATAGTTGAAGATTACGTTGATCCCGCACCACTGCTGCAGAACAGCAAGCGAGATACCGATAAGCAGCACTCCGGCCATCCTTGGTTGCAGCAGCGCACGAAACTCAGACTTCTCGCTGGTATCGGAGAGACTCGTTTCAATATCCTCGAGCGCGCGAAGGCTGTAATGCTCGCCGCCGATGCGCTCGAGCACCCGCTGCGCTTTTTCCCTCAAGGCGTTCGCGGCAAGCCAACGTGGACTCTCAGGCGCAAGCAGCATCGCAATCAAGAACAGAAGCGACGGCACTGCTGTAGCGCCGAACATCCAGCGCCAGCCGACTTGCCCATTCCAGGACTGAAGAACCTGTTGCGCAGTGGTGTTCGGCGGTATAGGTCTGGCGATTATCCAGTTCACGATTTGCGCAAGCAGAATGCCGATGACAATGGTCAGTTGGTTAAGCGATACCAGTTTGCCGCGCAGCTGTGCGGGAGCGACTTCAGCTATGTACATCGGCGAGAGATTGGAGGCGATGCCGATCGCCACTCCTCCCATGATCCGCCACAGTACAAAGGTTAGAAAGGTCGATGCCATTCCGGTACCGATGGATGAAACGGCGAAGACAATGGCAGCGACAACCAACAGAGGCTTGCGACCGAATCGGTCGCTGAGACGGCCTGAGATCAAAGCTCCGAGTAAACATCCCAGGAGGGCGCAACTCATTGCCCAGCCCTGCTGGGAGGCGAGCGTCAAATGAAAGAACTTTTCATAAAAAGGCTTCGCGCCGCCAATCACGACCCAGTCATATCCAAACAGAAGCCCGCCAAGCGCACCCGCCAGCGATATTGCCCATACGTATGCGCGATTGAGTGTGACATTGGAGATTGCGATCGCGGTGTTTGGTTTAGTAGCGCTGATCATTAGGATTCTCGTCCTAGTCTTTCAACAAGGCCGCTGCGGGCTCAGCTTGCGCACGTGCAGCGCTCCGCAACTCCAAGCGCGCGGCTAGATGATTCGGATCCAGAGTAAGGACTTCATTGAGCAAAGCAGTAGCGCGCTCCACCTTTCCTTCGGCAAGTTCTGCCAAGGCCACGATGAATAAACAGTCAACGCGGTTCCGTTTGCCGAGATCATCTTCGAAAAGGAGAAAATTCGGCAGTGACGTCGCGAAATAATCAATTTTTACTTTGGCCTTGATCTGTCGCTCTGCGAATGCGCGCATTGCGTGCAACGTCTGCTGTGCTTCAGTTTGGCGGCCGAGAGCTTTGTATGAGAGCGCACGATAGTAGGTCAGCCACGTAATTGGCGGTTCGCCCGTGGTGGCTCTGTTCCAGTACTCGCGGGCTTCGGTCTCACGCCCGAGTTGGGACAGAGCATTGGCCGTGAAGTAATCGATATGCGTTTCAGGTGTAAGCAAGTGTTTGCCCTCACCCAGATTGTGAGGATACTCTCGCGCTGATTCGAAATGGGTGAGTGCCTGTTCGGGCTGACCTTGTTCCAGAAGAGAACGGCCAATAAGAAGATGGGCCCACACGTATTGGCCGGAAACCAAGCCCTCACCGCCCTCCCACGGATTGAACCGTCGCGACGACAAAATCTCGAGGGCTTTCTCCGGCTGCGCGGTTTCATTCAGCAGAGTAACGAATTCTACAGTCAGGTCGTCACGCTGCTCCAGCAGCGCAGGATACTTTTTAAGTTTAGAGAGCCGTTCTTTTGCCGGAACACTCAAACGCTTTCGCAGTTGATCGAGCTCATATAGCAAACGAGCATCGCTTTGGTTCGCGGAGAATGCCTTCTCATAAGCTGCTACGGCTCGTAAGGCATCTTTACGGATGTTGAAGTATGCAATGCCGAGATTGCGCCAAGCAATCGAAAACGAAGCGTCGAGTTCTGTGCTCGCTTCCCATTCGCGAATCGCCTCTTGATAGCGCTTCTTGTCATAGAAGAGATTTCCAAGATAGTAATGAGCCTTTGCGTCGCCAGGATTCTCTTTGAGCGCACCCTGCAACAGCTTCATCTCTTCAAGACGAGCAGGAAAACAGTAATCAGGCGATGCCTTTGCCGCGGTGCTTCGGTACTGCGCACCGGCTCCTGAATCTCCAGTTCTGTCTGCGAATTCTCCTAAAGCATAGAGAACCATTGCAGGCGTTTGCGTTTCATCGAGAAATGGAGTGAGAACTTCTTTGGCCTCACTCCATAATCCAGCGGCTGCATAATCTAGAGCAAGATCAAGATGGAGTTGAACGTTCCGGTGGGCTCGTCGCGAGAGATCGGTATCTTTGTCCAGCTTCTTCGTAGCCAGACCGAGCTCATGTTTCGCCCAAAGATCCAGTGGATCCATGGCAAGGGACTTGCGAGCGCATGCCTCCGCTTCCTTGTGTCGTCCCAAGCGGCGAAGCACCGCGGCCTTCAAGTCTCTCGCGTTCAGATGGCTAACATTTGTTGCCAGAGATCGTTCCAGATGCTCTAGCGCTGTGATGAAGTCATTCCGTTGACAATCGATCTGAGCGAGCCGGTAATAAGCAGACGACCGCCAGCCGTAATTCCAGGATGCCTTGTAATAAGCCGAGTACGCTTCCTCGAGTTTGTCGTCGTACTGCAGTGCCAGCCCAAGAAAGTAATGAGCATTGCTGGTAGGAGGATTCGGATTGCGTCGAGTCAGACGCTGGATTGCTCGGCGGAAATACTCCTGTGCTTGCGCGAACTCTCCTCGTCGGAGTTTCAGCAAACCGAGCTCTGTATTGCAGCGGCTATCCCCGGGATCTCGACGAAGTGCTTCTTCCCAATATGGTTCAGGATATCGAGTCGCATGACGATATTGCTCTAAATGAAGTCCCGTGATGTAAAGCTCGTCATTCGATGAAATCTCCTGCGGTTCAGGCGGCTCTGAAGCGGGCTCCGGAAGACTGACCGATGGAGTGACCGTTTCGGCTACATAACGAATGATCTCCTTCTCATCGCTCGCAATCACGCGAACGATGGATTCGGAGCAGCCGGAAAACGTGTGGATGAACGGCTTGCCCGGCGTGAGGTCCGCTCGTATCGCGTGTGACGAATCTGCATCCGAGCCAATCAACACTCTGGCGCCAAAGAATGGTTCGGTTACGCAAATGCCAATCCTTGTACGGTCATCTTGCCGATCAAAGCTCAGTGCCGCGAACCGATTTGCATTCTTTGCCGGCCCAATCTCCTGAATCGGATACCAGAATTGGCTCCATTTACGCGTCTCGTACGGCTGGAGCCAGGAAAAGTCCGGCTGATTATCAGTGTAAACACCAGCCATGAGTTCGATATAAGGACCATCGGAATCTGTCAGATTACGATCCCACGCAAAACCGAATTCTGCATTCCCCCAGGTCCAGAGTTTCTTTCCCGGTGCGATGTGGCGGTTAGCAACATGGACAAGGCCGGCTTTACGCTTATGGTCATAGCCGCCAAAAAAGTCGTACTTGGATTCGGTCACCATGTACGACGTTGGCACAGGAATATTCTTGTACCAGGAGATGTCCACACCTTTGCGGTAATCCACCCCGTAATAAAAGTTACGGGCAATGGGGAAAGACGAAACGGCCCGTTTCGCGTGATCGGCGACGTAAGTGACGTCGGGAGGAAAAAACGCCTGGTACTGGTCATGAACGTGGACGCCGACGTTTGCCCACCAGAGGAAGGTCTGCACGAAGGGGGTGCGGTTATACACTCGGACTTTCGCTTCGACATAGGCCTTGCCCGGATGCAGACAGATGCCCACCATTCCTTTCATCCGCTGCATAGGCTCGTGCTCGCTTAGCCAAACGGTTACGCTGCCGTCATAGTCATGCTCGATCGTGTACTGCACCGGCATGTAAGTAGAAGGACGATGGTGCTGTGGCCAGTTGAATTCCACGCCGCCGGAAATCCAGGGCCCGAGCAAACCGACTAGCGCAGGTTTAATCACGCTCTGGCGGTAGAAGAAATCGTATCCGTTCGTTTTGTCCTCACCCACATGGATACGTCCTCCTATTTCGGGAAGAATCATCAGACGGATATATTCATTTTCGAGAAAAACGGCATTGTATGTTCTGTCCTCTTTTTTGTTAGAGACTCGATCAGTGAACGGATTTGGATACACTTTGCCGCTGCTGCCCTGATAAACACGTTTCTCCAAAAACATCGGATTCTTGTCGGGCAATTGTTCCGGATAAGTAGGAATCGTTACTCGTTCCTCCCGAACTTTTACAGATTCAGCGGTGAACTTCGTCAAGTTTTCAAGTCTCCTAACTGCGGTCCATCGTTCAGCAAATCAGAATCAAGATTCGTTTATGCTTTCCATATCTTGGTTATCGTCGAAAAACCTGTAGGGCGAACCACATCAAACTGGACCCGCATTGCATCTGGCTCAATGAATTTCAAGGGTATCGAGATGCTTTGGCCGGGAGTTAATGACGGGAGCGATGCTTCCTGTTGTTCCAACGGAATATCGCCGTGTCCATACAAAGTTCCTCGCAACTTGTAGCCCGCGAGGTTGTAAGAGGGGATGGATTTTCGGGTGCGAATACTCAGAGTAAAGGATGTCGGATTCCCGCTATATTCAAGCGACTCGATGGGACTCGATTCATCCCGCAATACTGAAAACGACGGTTTTCGCGCGCCAAACAGGTCAACGACTCCATGGATGCGCTGCTTGCAAGCGCCTGTCCCTTTATCGCCAATGTGCGTGCGGTAGTCGTTGTAGTCAAAGAAGATCAAACCGCCAACGTAATCCATCTCGCGACATACTTGCGTGTGACCGCGAAGCACTTCAATGCGGCGCTGGTCTCCCTCTGGCCTATCCGGCGTGCAGGCACAGTATCCGTACTCCGAAATCACGATTGGCTTATCGGGAAATGCCTGGTGGATTTCCTGAAGGTTGCGGCGAAGATCATCCGGAGTGCCTCCGTACCAACTCTCGTAGTACTCATTCCACTCGATGAAGTCCATGAGTCGCGAAACATCAGCACCCGGGGTCTTCTGCAAAGAGTTCGATGCGTAGGAGCACAACCGGCGCGGATCGAGTTTCTTCGCCTCCTCGTACATGCGTTGTGCAAACTTGTACGCTGGAGGATTCTGCCCGTGGATTTCGTTACAGAGTCCCCAGGAAAAGATGCTGGGATGATTGCGGTCGCGCGAGATCATCTCCTGCAATTGCTCCAGTCCGTTTTGCATGATGTCAGGATCAGGCTCGTCCTTCATTCCTTTGAAGGTATTTGGACCCCAACTTGGAACTTCAGTCTGAATGAAAATTCCGTGCCGATCGCAATAGTCGAGAACGCGCTTGTCCTGCGGCCAATGGACGCGCGTAAAAATGCAATTCAGTTCTTTGAGATCGTTGTGATCGTGGTCGATCCAGGTAGTGGGCTCAGCCATTCCGAATTCGGGATTGCTGCCGGCCATGCGCTCGACGCCCATCAGCCGAACTCGCTCACCATTCACATAAAAGGACCCATTCTTCACTTCAATGCTGCGAATTCCGAATCTGGTCGTGGATCGATGATTTGCTCCATCACCTTCGAGGTCTACTGCAAGCGAGTAGAGACAAGGATCATCGAAATGCCACAGAGAAGCATTGGGCATGGTCGCCTTGCGCAATGGAACAGCAACGGTTTTTCCGGCAGGTATCTCGACCTTCTCCGCACTTGTTTGCTGCGCCGCCGCCAGCCCGGTCCGATCGTTGATCGCTTGATACCTGATCTGTCCTTCGAATGCGTGAGAGTCGCTGTTGTGGACAAAAACCACGACATCCAGTTCCGCGCTTTTTGTCGCGAGATCCGGCACTGCGTCCACATCTACTCGCTCGATGTAGACCTTAGGGGTGATCAGCAGAGTCACTGGCCGATAGATTCCGCCATCATGGGCCCAGTCGCTTGATCTACTTCGGGGAAGCATGTGTTCATCGAAGGCGTTGTTTACTTTCACAACCAGTGAGTTGTCGGCACCAAATCGCAGATACGGCGTCACATCGAAACGGAACGCCGTATAGCCTGTCCGCAGGTGTTCTCCAACCTGGACTCCATTTATCCAAACAGTCGCGGAATGAAAGACGGCTTCGAACTCGACCGAGACGTTCTGGCTTTCCCAATCTCTTGGCGCATTGATGGTGCGGCGATACCACGCCAAAGCCCTGTAGTCATACGAGCCGGGAGAGATTTGCCATGTGTGTGGAACGGTGACTTCCGACCAGGCGCTCGAACTGCTTCGGTCTTGAAACCAATGCTCGGCCTCACCTCTCTGATCAGGGTCGAGACGAAATTGCCAGGTTCCATTCAGAGGCACTTGAATTGTGGGCAGAAATGAACCCGGATCTGAAGCTGACGGAGCGGTTCGCTGGTCGGCGGCGAAAACCGCCTCGGTAGTTAGGGCCGCCCCCATCACTGCCGCTTTTGATAGGAAATTTCGACGAGTTGTCACGCACCGTGTACGTTAACGCTGGTAGGGATGCACGTCAACCAGGAACTTTTTGACCGCAATGCAAAACTGCCTAGGCCAATTGTTCTGGCCGGTAGAGCTGCCCTTCGCCCGGAGCTCGTTCCAGGAAGAGGTCGAGATTAGATCGCATAACAATGTGCGGGTTGAGCTTGATTCGAGCCGCCGGGCACTTTCCTTCCACCAGGAATCGATATAGAGCTTCGAATGCCATGCGCCCCTGCGCTTGGGGCCGCTGGTTGATGGTGGCCAGAATTCTCCCGGAACGGAGATATGGAACAAGTTGTGGGAACAGGTCCGTGGTAATGACGTCGAGAGGACGCTGCGGATCTACTTCTTCGATTGCCCGAATGACGCCCAGCGAATTGGCCGTGGTCACGTAGATGGCACGCAATTGGCGATCCTGGGTTAAGAGCTCTCGAGCCTGCGTGTAAGCGACTTGCTCATCATCGTGACTCTCGAGAATTGCGGAGACCGCAATGCGACCGGTGCAAAAAGAAAGACCATGCTTGAAACCGCGGACTTTTTCCGAGTGATCGTAGGTCGAGAGATCTCCGGTAAATACCGCAGCGTTGCTCTGGTTTGGAACAATCCTGCAGAGGAGTTCGGCTACTATCGAACCACTCGTAAACGGGTCTGCGGAAACAGCCGCCAACCTCTCTGTGCCCGGTGCATCGGTAGCGACGCAGACGACCGGAACGTGTTTTTGCGCGGCTCTCCGAATCCAAGGCTTGAGTTCTGACGGATGACCTGGCGCGATGATTATGCCCTTGCTGCCATCCTCCAACGCCTGCTTAAAAAGTTCTATATCGCCTTCGCCCAAAACCGGATGATTACGAAAACGTAAATCCACCGCAGCGTCAAACGGACCAGCAGCGCCGCGAATGCCGCTACGTACCGCGTCGAAGAAGAAACCAATCTGCGAGGGAAGATTAACAGTAAGCCGCAGGTTGCGTGGCGCTTTAAGGTAACGTGCGGCCAGGTTGGGCTTGTAGCCGAGCGTCTGCGCCATCTTGATCACGCGGTCTCGCGTAATGGGACTTATGCCACGCCGGCCGTGAAGCGCGCGGTCAACTGTGCCAATGGAAATGCCGAGAGCCCGGGCGATGTCTTTAACGTTAACTGGTCGGGTTGCAGAGCCGGTTGACGAAGAGTTCCCTTCGTTCGTTTGCAGTAATCCTGTGTCGCGCACTCGCGATCTCGAGGACGTGTGCGAAGGTTCTCTGGGCATCTCTATTCGAGTATATCGATCACTGCAATACACCCTCGATGACGAAGGTATAGAGCGATTTTGGATACAGCGTGATGGAAAAAGTTCTTCTGTTACCAGACGTCACAGCAATAGTTTCGACGTGCTGTTTCCAATCTGGGACTCCATTTCCAGGAGCCGTTGTTGTGACGATCTGCTGAATCGTGCTCCCGATCTTTGTGAACTTTCCCAGATCATAACTGAGCGTCTGCTGCTTATCCCCAGTGACTGTAATGAAAACCAGTTTTTTCAACGCAGGATCATAAGCTGCGATTGAGTTTTGGTCGCTGATACTAATGAGTTCTGCTCCGGGCCGCAGATAACGCGTGAACTGGCCATAAACGAAGAACTTGCGATTCACCCGAACCAGCGGAGTCGTGACTTCTGGTTTGCTGCTGTCCGCGGTATCAACATAGTTCGCATTGATGAGGCCCCAGCCATATGCTTGAACATCTGGCTCAACCGGCTGCCAGTAGACCCAGGCGTTCGGTCGAAGCCCGCGAATGTCCTGAATGATGGCGTTTGCCATTGTGTGGCCCGATCCATCGCCGTCACCATACTCGGATTGCCATAGGTGTTTTCCGCCAACCGCGCTGCGCAACGCCGAACGGTTCGGGCCGCGATAAGATTCCGTTCCTCGATAGTAGCCATGTACGTTGACCTTACCCACGGCTTGCCTTGATACGGAATCAAAGGATTGCCAGGTACTCAACGCAACATCCACGTCATTCTCATCGGAAGCCGCAATAGCTACATCGTTCAGATGTCTTTCATCCAGCGCCTTGCGCAGCAGGCCAATGATCACCTCCTGCGTATCGCGATCGAAATGGCACCCTTCCTGTCGCTCTGGATATTTCCACCACATGGCAGACGGCTCGTTGAAAGGTTCGACCGACCCGAACTTGATCCCCCAATGATCGGCCGAGTAGCGTGCCACTGCTGCCAAATATGTAGCAAAGCGTTCGTAATTCTCCGGCGATAGGCAGTTGCCACCAGAAGCGCTGCCGGCGGTGCTGTGGTTTGAGTTCATCCACCACATTGGGGAATCGGAAAACATCTCGAAGACAGTGGCGCCGCGCTCGTGCGCTTTGCGCATCATCGTCCGCTGATTGGAATCAGCCGACCAGTTCCAACTCGCAGAGTTCGGGTCTGTATTGTCGGGATTGGTCCAGTAACCGTGGATATCCATCTGCCATTGCAACTTGGGACCCTTATTTTCCGCTGCTTGATCGATGCCCCCGCCACCCACGTTGTAGCGCACGATATTCAGCCCGAGACCTGGATAGCCATGATCAGAATTTGTGCTGTAGATCAAATCCGCGTAGTAGTCGACGTTTCCTGTGCCCCCTATCGCGCGAGCCCACCAAGCCAGAGAACTGCCCCATCCTTCCCAAACTCCGAAGTCACGAGAGGGATCGATTTCAGCGGTCGGTCCTTCACTCCTTCGCTCCTGCGAAACTCCAGGCGACACAAGCGGCAGCAGGATCAAAAGAGTAAGGACTTTCCAGAATGGGAACCTATGTCGCGGGCTCATATCCCTGGTAGAAATCAGTTCAGCTTGTGATTCAGCTTTGTTCGTGAATGCTGAATCATTGAATTGCTTGGTCGATCGCAGCTCCATTTGCCGCACGGCAAACAAAGATATCCGGGGTAATACCAATTCTCTTTCTGTAGTCTTCCGCTATTAGCGATTGAAATTCTGAAACTGCATTTTCATGGACCAAGTTCACGGTGCATCCGCCGAATCCTCCACCGGTCATTCGAGCTCCGTACACACCGTCAATTTTCGCGGCGAGTTCAACCAGTACATCGAGCTCTCGGCAACTCACTTCGTAGAGATCGCGCAGGCTGGCGTGAGACTGGTACATCAAATCGCCGAAGCCGTTCAAATCTCCACTCCTCAGCATCTGAGCTGCGCTTAGGACGCGAGCATTTTCTCCAACCACATGCCGACAGCGACGGCGAGCAGGTTCTGATAGAACGTCTCCATACGCTCGCAGTTCCTCCTCATTGATATCCCGGAGAGCTTTCATCGTCGGCTTGAATTGACGGAGCTTCTGCACACTTTCTTCACAGTCTCTGCGACGCAAGTTGTACTCGCCCGAGGCGAGCTCATGTCGTACTTTGCTGTTGCAGATAACGATGCTGATTTCCGGTTTTAGCGGCAGCAACTGGTAATCGAAAGTTCGGCAGTCCAGCATCAATGCATGGCCAGCTCTGCCGAAGCAGGAAACGAACTGATCCATGATCCCGCAGCGAGCACCTGTGTATTCATGCTCGGCCTGCTGACAGCACTTGGCAATATCGAGAAAGTCCATTTCGATACGTGAATTTGCCAAAAGCGCCATCGCGGTTGCCACCTCGATTGCCGCCGATGAGCTCAACCCCGCGCCAATCGGTACCTCTCCGTGGACCACAACGTTGGCCCCTTTGAGCCCACCGACACGCCTATCCAGGATGGCTGCGACTCCGGCAACATAGTCGCTCCAGTGGGCAATTTTTGCCGGAGAAAGCTCATCGAGATGAAATGCAACCGTCTCGCCAAAATTCGTCGAGTGGACTTCTAAATTGCGATCATTCCGACGTCCAACAGCCACATACGTAGAAAATTCGAGTGCCGCCGGCATAACAAAGCCGTCGTTGTAATCAGTGTGCTCTCCGATCAAATTCACCCGCCCGGGTGCGCGGAAAAGCATGTCAGGGGCAGAGCCAAATCTGTGTCTGAAGACGCTCTCTGTTTGGTGGAGGGAATGAGCGGCGGCATTATCTAAAGCTTGGATCATGGCTGCTGCGCTGCAGAGTAGCGTTAACGTACACGCTAGTCGGTTGGCGGTCAAGAGAGTTTGTCGAAAATCCGAAAAATTTAATGAAATTGCGCTGGCGCACTCGTTGGGTGGCCTGAGTGGACGACGTGGACCTTGTGGACCGGAAGTTACGACCCGACCTGCACCACCTACCCAGTGCACGGACGCCTGCTCGCAGCAAACTAGCGCCGATGATCAGCAGTTACACCGTTGCCTGAGCTTTCTACGCGTTGAGCTGTGCTGGTCGCGCTGCGCATGGTGTAGACAAACTGCTGTACTTCCGAATCCTGCTGGTCGCTTTCGCGGGCTTGAGTCTCCCGCAGCCGTTCAAAATTTGCGAACTCTGCGCGTGCGCGAGCTGAATCCCCTGCACGCATGAGGGCCTGACCCAATCGATAATGAGCATTGGGTGAATCAGGTTTGAGGTTCACAGTCTTCTGATAATTCGCAATAGCCTGCTGAAAATTATTTTGGCTGGCATAAACGATGCCTAGTTGCAGGTAGGCGTCTGCGTAGGAAGGTTCCAGAGAAACCGCGTCCTTCAATAGCTTTTCGGCCTGCGCAGGCAGATCCGGACGCGGTTCCTTCTCATTCAGTTTCCATAGCGCGAGCGCGTAGTAGTAGCGCACAGCAGCGCTGGTGGCGTTCGTCTTCAGAAAGGCTTGGAGCCGATCGCGAACCTTCTCGGCAAGCGCCGGCGAAAGGCTGTCATAAGCTTTGCCCATGAACGTCAGCGGCAGAGGATCAGTTGGGTCCATATCGGCAGCACGCAGGAATGCGCCGGCAGAATCGTCGTAGTGACTGTCTCCATACAGGGCAATACCGAGGCCCAGTTGCAGACGCAATGACTGCGGAAAGCGAGCCAAACCAGCCTTGAACACTTCAGCCGCGGCCGCAAAGGCCTGATGCAGAAGAAGCTCCGTGCCCCAATCAAAGATGTTTTGCTCGCTTGGATCCATCCGCGCCGCCTGCTGATATTGGTCCGCCGACGCGAGATAGTCGTTCGCTTTCTCCTCGACTTCTCCCAGGAGGCTGTGCAGTTCGGCCGCGTCATTCCTGGCGATCAGGCCCTGCAGTTCCCTTCGCGCTTCATCAAGTTTCCCAGTCTTCTCGTATGCAAGAGCGAGATCGTAGCCATTGTTTTCAGCACTTGGATCGATCTCTTGCGCGCGCTTTAAGGAGGCGAGAGCATCGCTGAGTCGTCCAATCTGGATGTAGAACTCGCCCAGGTTGTGATTAGCATCGTAGCTGTTGGGATAAAGCTCAACTACTTTCCGGAACTGCGATTCTGCTTCTGCAGTACGCCTGAGACGCAACAGATTCGCGGCGAGCGTGGTTCGCGCTTCTGCAATCTGTGGTCTTAATCGAACAGCTTTCTGCAATATGGGATTCGCCTTGGCATCTTCGCCCTGAGCGACCAAGACGACGCCCAGCAGCTCATTGATTTCGAAGCTGTCGGGATTTGATCTCGCCAGCGGCACAAGGATGTTCTGCGCTTCCCGAAAATGCTGATTCCTATACGCTTCGAGCGCAGCAGCAAAGTTGCGTTTGGCTTCCGGTGACTGATCCGGGCTTTGAGTGAAAGCGGGTTCCGACCTGCAAGCCCAGGCAATGGCTGAACAGGACAAGAGACAAGAGGCGAAGGCCAGGGTAATCTTCGAGAAAGATCTCAAACTCTGAATCTTCGCAAACAACCTGAACCCCGATAGCTATCCTAATCGAGCATCGGGAAGCCAATAAAGAGTTGGGGAAGGGCGCCAGGCAAAGCATTCCTTCCCCACTGCGGGTCTTACCAGTAAAACTTCAGCGCTAGCTGCGTCTGACGCGGATTTCCGCGCGTGTTCGTAATTCGCGCGAAGTTGTTATTCGGCGAGCTAGGGTTCTGCGTGTAGTCCAAGCTTGCCCAAGAGTTGCCGGCGAAGTTCGGATGATTAAGGAAGTTGAAAAATTCACTGCGCAGCTCAAAGTACTTGTGTTCGCTGATCGGGAACTGTTTAAAAATCGAGAAGTCAAGATCGTTGTACCCAGGCCCATGCACTTGAGTGGGAAAACCGCCCAATGGACTCAGGTCGGTTTGCCCCAATGTGGTAGCTGCCGGCGGATTGGCAAATGCCGCTTGGTTCAAGAAGTGATCAATACCATGAGGGCCCTGTTCCGCATATCTTGAGACGCCAGGTACCACGAGCGCGGTACAGCCCAGTCCAGCCGTCACTGTGCTCTTGGGACAACCAATCGACCATGGGAAACCGGCCTGCGAGTCAAAGATTCCATTAACATCCCATCCTCCAAAGACTTGGTTGATGAAACCACTGCTATTCGCGCCGAACATGCGGCCATGACCAAATGGCAGTTCCCAAGTCGTTGCGACGTGCACTATGCGCGGCGTATTGTCACCGCACAGAGACCAATCGCCTCTGGTGCCGAGAATACCCGGCGCACGTGCGAGCGTTCCGTTTCCAGGGTTCTGGTCATTGAGGATGTTGCGGAAATCCAGTTTGCATCGCGACTCGGTCCAGTTAGCGAGCGCATAAAGACCGTGAGCCATACGCCGTTCGTATGTAATCTGTACGCCGTTGTACGTGGCGTCGCCATTGGGAGCGATAAAGTCCTGTCCCTGACCAAAATCGGGATACGGCAGGAGCAGATTCTGATTCGAGGTTCCTGGCGGCACGATCTCGCTGACCACGTTAGTACGCCAACCATTGATTTGGTGGATGCTGTGATTGCCGACATATCCAAGCTGAATGCTGTCGCTGTGCGTAATCTCGTACTGCAGAAATGCACTCCACTCATGAGTGCTGCCCGTTTTCCACGGCAGGGCAAAGGCTTCAAATCCAGAGCCCTGAGGATTAAATGCCGGACTGGTTGGGTTAGGTGTGACGAAGGTGAGCCCGTTTTCCAGCGTTACTGGAGTCGAGCCACTCGCAAATACCGCCGGGTACTGGGCGGCAAGAGGCTTCGATCCACTTGAGTTCTCGCTGAGAGACGGTGTAACTCCAAACGGGTAATTGGTTCCCGGATCGGGAGCACCTCCGATATTTTCAAATCCTGCATAGAAGATGCCGTAGGAGGCGCGGAATACGAGGTTATTTGTGATTTGGTAAGCAAGACCTACTCGTGGCGCGAAATCGTCTTTCGGGGTATTCAAGAGCCCAGGGACGTCGCTGTACTGGAGGGCGATCCCGTCCTTTGCGAGTTGATTGGTGAAAGCCGCAGAGAGCGGGATATTTTTCGAGTCACTCGAGATGATGTAAGCCGATCCCTGCCATGGTCCACCAGGACCATTCGGCACCATGATGGCCTCTCCTTTTCGGCTACGGGGCTGGCCAAAAAACTCCCAACGTAGACCAAGATTGAGAGTCAGATTGGGACTCGTCTTCCAATCATCTTGGAAGTACAGGCCATAGTAGTGGCGAATTTCATCGGGATACGCGTTACTGCTGGCGCGAATGAAGTTTGGCCCGCCGAGATTGTTAACTCCATTGGGAACAGTAGCGTTGGTCGGGGTCAGCAACAGGGCGGCAATCCCGCTGCCGGCATTCGATCCTCCGGGAATCCCGGTGTAATTTGTGCCGAAATCCATGCGGCCGCGGGGATCGGCAGGATCGTCCCAAGCGAAGCGAACGATTTGGCCTTCAAATCCGCCTTTGAACGTATGGGACGCATGGATTTTTGTGAGGTTCTCCGTGAGCTGAATGGTGTTGCTTGCTCGCGTATTAGGACTTGCGAATTCACCGGGACCGACGCCGGTGAGTCCGGAGATGTTGATGATCGGCAAGCCGCCAAGATTAGGACCGGTAGGCGCTCCCTGAATGCCGAACTGAGGGGCCGTACTCGATTGCGTCGCAATTGCGGGCAGGGCGCTGTCGATTAATCGACTGTAGCCGAGTCTCGCCTCGTTGACCATGGTCGGCGAAAAAACGTGGCTCGAGCTTAATGCGCCATTATGCGAGAGGCTGGGAAAATCTCCTTGACCAAATCCGGAATTGTCGATTGCGCCGGAAAATGCAGGCAGGACGTTTCGGCGCCGATGCGAGTAGCTGTATCTGGCAAAGATTTGGTCCTTATCACTAATGTTGTCATCAACGCGAATGTCAAACTGATGCGTATTGTCGGGTTGTGGCCTGAGAATCTGATAATTGTTGATCAAGCCAAAATTGTTCGAGGCAGTGGCCGCAACATTCGCTCCTGGGTACGCGCTGAGCAGTTTAATAGCATTGGGATCGAGCCGGTTCGCTGGGATGATGTTCAGTAGCGCTTCGGCAGCCGGATTCGTGAAGTCTGTAACTCCCGCTACGCTTCCCTGGTAAAACGGATCGCGAACAAAGCCCGTCTTCGTAGCGACTAATCCCGTTACGGGATCGACTTGTCCGGCAGTCACTGGACGTGTTGTCGCGGGATCGAAGATGGTCCCTTTCGGGACTGTGCGACCGAGCAGATCGCCGCTGGCGGTACCAGACTGCTTAGTGATCAGCTCCTGGAAGTTCGTAAATCCACTGCTGATCATCTGAGCAGTGGGAACTGTGACGTTGTTTCGGAGCGCCTGCTGGCGAATGATCAATCCCTGGTAATCGCCGAAGAAGAATAGCTTGTTGTGAATGATGGGTCCGCCGACTGTAAACCCAAACTGGTTCTGGCGCAGTTCCGGTCTATTTACCTGATTGCGGTTGTTAAAAAATGAATTTGCGTCAAGAGCATCGTTGCGGAAAAACTCCCAAACATCGCCGTGAAATGCATTCGTTCCCGATTTGGTCGTCGCGTTCAACACCGCAGAGCCGGCGCGGCCATACTCGGCATTGAAGTTGCTGGTTTGGACTTTCACTTCCTGGATCGCATCCGGCGGGGTCAACGTCACGAAGGCCGCACCATTGAGAAAATCAACGGTGTTGTTGTTATTGTCGATGCCGTCCAGAAGGTAGCTGTTATGTGACCACTGCAATCCATTCGCAGTAAATCCACCAGTGCCGCTGACGCGTGAGTTGTTCGTCGTCACGCCGGCAACAATCTGCGAAAGATAGGTGTAGTTGCGCCCATTAAGGGGCAAATTGCTAATTTCCTGCGAAGGAACGCTCTGGCCAACAGAACTTGTTTGTGTCTGCAGCAACGGAACCGCGGCCGTGACTTCTACTGTTTGCGTCACCGCCCCAGGCGTGAGGCTGAAATTTGCTTTGACTTGTGCGCCTACATTGACAGCGACATCGGTCTGCCGTGCCTTCTCAAAGCCCTGCTTCTCAACCGCAATGTCATAGCTTCCAATCTTGATCGGACTGAAGACATAACTGCCATCCGACGCGGTTGTTGCTGTCAGCGCCAAATTCGTCGCTCGGTTGGTTACGGTCACCTTCGCGCCAGCGACAACTGCACCGCTGTTGTCGGTTACCGTGCCCACGATCGCGCCCTGATCGACTTGCGCACCTGCAGGCACTGAGAGGATTGAGAAACACAGCGCTGTAACTAGGACGAGCGGAAACGCGAGGCTTTTTTGCGCTCTCATGGGCTGATCTCCGAAAGTATCGTGTACGTACACGGCAACCGTGCTCGTACACGATCAGCCTACTCAGCGCGCGTTGTCAAGAAAAAATTTGCGTGACTCTGTTCGTGCTTGGTAGATCGGGTCGCGGTGGGAAGAGCTTGGATACGTCGAGACGGCTCCTCGATTGTGACGATCTGAGCGCGCTTTCCACATCGCGTCGCCTGCAGAACGTCGCTGCCACCAAAGCTCCGGACCTAGAACCATCTGCCTCATCGTTCGATTACCACAGCAGCCGATCGCGGTGGAATCTGCACTGTCCCGGAAGTCGATTGAGCATCCTGGCTCTCCGGTGTGGCTATCACCAGCGATCCCGGATTTGGTAAACCGAGCCTGGCCGTGATGGCTTTCTCACGCTCCTGATTGACGATTACAACCGCGCGTTTACCAGTCTTCGTTACAAACACCGAATACTTGGATGCACCATCTGCGCCTATGCTCGCCCCCAGCGTGTCGCGAAAGTCGGCATCCCAGAGCCATTCCCTGTATCTGCGGCGAAGGGCATCGATTTTTTGGCCGTAGGCCAAAGTCGAAGGATAGTCGCTCAAGAAGCCTTTGAAGTTATAAGGTTCGTAACTGATGATGTATCGATTGAGCAAAATCAGATTGAGCATTTCGCGATCATCAAAACCAGTGACAGCTACCATGAGCGGAGCGTGAGGATCGATGTAGCGCGCAACCGCGATTGAATTGGCATTAATTCGGAAGTAGGAGATCGGGTAGTACTGCATCAGCCAATCTTGCGGACCTTCTCCCGCAAAAATGAAATTGCGATCTACCTTATCGGCAGCGGCACGCAACCGGGCAGCCATCGGCATATCGCCGCCGTAGATGTATCCTGGCGGCTCATAGCCATGGTTTTTAGCAAAATTGTATTTCACTGGGCCGTGATGGCAGTTCTCATCGAACAACCATCCAGCGGCGCCGAGCGCCAACAACTTTTGAAACTCTTTCGTTGCAGCTTCCTGGTAAGCCGGGCTGAGGAAATCCATGACCGCCCGGCGATGATTGTTAATACCTGCCAACTGCGTCGGTGTGTAGTAGCTGTATCCGCC
>CAYNPS010000042.1:2591-28330 GCA_964399125.1 uncultured Terriglobales bacterium | reverse complement strand
TATCCCATATCGGGAAATGGCGTGCTGAATTCCATTTCCACGCACAATTCCGGCTTCATCGCAACCCCCATGCTGCCGGCAACGTCGCAGATGCTTTGCCACCGGATCTCGCTATCGGAGCTCACCTTCGGACCCTTCATGAACGCGATCTCACGGTGTCCCATGCGCACCAGGTGAGTCAAAGCCAACTCGGCCGCGCGTTTGTGATCAAGGACCACATTCGTAACTCCCGTCACATTGCGGTGACCTGCGATCGCGATGACCGGGAATGGAAAAGAGTGATTGACAGGAGTATCGATGACGATGATGCCCTCGACAGCGCGATCGATCATGATCATCGGGTACTCCTCAATCAGCTCCGGGTTGTTGCGATGTCCTGCTGCGAAATAGAAGTATCCTTCGCGCATCAGGTGATCTTCGATGCCACTAGTGAGAAGAGCGACGTAATCGGAGAGATCCGGATGCAGCACTCCGATCATGAACGAACGTTGAGTGCGCAGCGAGCGCGCGTAGAAGTTCGGGCGGTAATTTAGACTTTTGGCTGCCTCGAAAATTCGCCGCTGCGTTTCCTCGGGAATTGCTGAAGCGCCTTTCGAGCGGTTAATCACCAGCGAAACAGTTGTGGGTGAAAGCTGTAAGTGCTCAGCCAAGGTCTTCAGGCTAATGCTGCGACTCTTTTGAATACCACCCGCTTTGGACTTCGCCATCTTGTTCGTACTCGTTGCGAGGGAATTGGAATTGTTGTGTTATACGCTCTCACACGGCGAAACGTTTCACCAACATAAAAAATGTTGAATTGCTGGAGTAGCGATCGGAGACAGAGCCGCAATAAATCGTTTTATCTAGTTAGGCTGAGCCGTCAGTGCCGTTCGATATCTCGTGTAATTGATTCAAGCAGCCGCCTAAGCTCGGCAGTGTTCTGCGCCGCGAAAACCGGTTCTGACAGGAGATTTTCGATTTTGGCTGACATGGCCGAAGTAGAAGCGAGCCCGAATGTGCCGAGTGAACCAGCCAGTTTATGGGCATCGTGAGCGCCTTTCGCTGTCAGCTCCTCATCTACGCGGCCCGCTTCCATACTTTCGACCGCGGCTCGTATGCTGGCCAGACGAGAGAGCATCGTCGGAAGGTATGTTTGCCACAGCGCATCGAGTTTTCTGGCTACTTCCTCGGATGAGTTCATGTACATTCACCATCCAAGCGTTTGCGAGATCTCGTCAGCGAGCTTCATAGGATCGAAGGGCTTCGCTAACGTACCAGAGGCACCTATGTCTTTCAGGCGCTGACGCTCGATCGCTTGTACCTTGGCGGTGAGGAAAAGCACAGGGATGCCCTTCGTCTTTGCATTCTGACGTAGAAGGCGTAGCGTTTGCGGTCCATCCTGATCGGGCATCATGACGTCGAGAAGAATGGCATCGGGCGCGGCTGCCTCAGCCAGCTTGACTCCCTCAGTACCAGTACTCGCACAGGTCACTCGCCAACCCGCGACTGTTTGCAGGCTCATGGCGGCAACCTCGCGAATGTCTTCTTCGTCGTCGATGAGCAGAATGTGCTTAGAAGGCGTTCCCATTGTGCCCCTTAGATGCGGCGACTACGGATGGCTTCGGTTCGTTGCCGGCGTTGGCGCTGCTCACCGCAAGCGGAATGGTGAAGAAGAAGGAGCTGCCTTTGCCCAATTCGCTCTCGAGCCAGATGCGCCCACCATGTTGCAGGACGATGCTGCGGGTAATCGCGAGTCCCAACCCGGTACCACCCTTGCGGCGAGAATCGGAGGCGTCCACTTGATGAAAGCGTTCGAAGACGCTATCCAGCTTATCTGCAGGAATGCCACGACCGTGGTCTCTGACCTCAAATTGCACCTCGTCGCCAACCACATTCCCGTTAATCCACACTGCTGTTCCCGGATTGGAAAACTTGATCGCGTTACTTAGGAGATTCGTGAGGCATTGCACGATGCGATCGCAATCCGCGCTGAGCGTTGCCTTTATGTCAGAAGTGCGGATCGTGATCCTATGCTCGTCAGCCATGGCCTTCATCACGTCAGCCGAGCGTCGAATCAGGTCGGCGGCGTCGCACCTGGTCCGATTCATCTGGATTGCGCCGGACTCGAGCTTCTCAATGTCGAGAATCTCGTTGAGAAGACGGATCAATCGATCGGTGTTGTTGACTGCAATCTCCAGCATCCGTTTGCCTTTTTCACTGCCGAGCAAACCGGAGGAGAGCAGACCCAGCGAACCGTGAATCGACGTTAACGGAGTGCGAAGCTCGTGACTAACAACAGAGACGAATTCCGATTTGAGACGGTCAACTTCTCGGCGGCGCGTTAGATCGCGAAAAGCCAGAAACACCGAAGCAAGCACGGCGATCATCGCGAGCAACACCGCGCAGAGCACGACAATGAACGCGCGACGCGAGCTCGCACGCTCTCGCCGGTTACGCTCAAGCAACAGCCGATTCTCCTCGTTACGCATCTCGCCGATGAGGCTGGTAATTTGGGCGCTCAGAATCAGCCCTCGGTTGTTTTTAGAAAGCGCGATCACCGCCTGAAATCCGGCGCTTTTACGCGCTTCAATTCCTTGATCCAAAACCAGGAAACGTTCGTGAATCAACGAATCAAGCTGAACCAGCTTGGCTTGTTCTGCAGGGTTATCCGACGTTTTGAGCTTCAGGTCAGCCAGTAACGGAGCGATGCCGCTGCGATCCAGCAGGTATTGTGATTCAAAACGGGAATTCCCAGTGATCACGAAACCGCGAACGGAAGCTTCAGCCTGTGTGATCTGGAACGAAACCCGCTGCAGGGCCTCCAGCACTTCATGACTGTGGTTGACCCATTGAGTGTCATCAATGAGGCTGTGAATCGTGCGCTGCGAAACGACTCCCACGATGCCGAGTAGAGCCAGCACAACAATAAATCCAGTAAGAACCGTCCTTTCGACGGTGCGCTTCATCGGCACGGTATTTTGATTGTATGGCGAAAAATAAGCGGTATCGAGCCGAAATCGTGGCAAAAAGGTATTCCCTCGGAGATGTTACTGATCGCGTCTTGCCGAAGAAACCCGAATAGCACGAATGCTAAAAAGCGTCTCCGCCGCCTCCACCAAATCCTCCGCCTGAGAATCCGCCGCCACTAAATCCGCCACTGCCGCTGAAACCTGAGCTGTCATAGCTGGCACGCGGAGTTGAGACGAAAGCAGAGGTTGTGTCGACTGCCATCGCGTTCAAGTTGTGCATGAATAGCCAGGTATTGAAGCTTGGTCCATAAGTGCCCTCATACCAAGTGGGCGGATTCTGCACGATCCCTTGAAATGCCTTCGCCCAGCGATGCTCTACGCCCAAGGCCATCGCGTATGGAAGGAACTTCTCGAACGTGTCTGGAGGCATGCGCTTCAAGCGGTCAGCATCGACGCGGTTCATGAACTCCTGGAAACCGAGAATCTCGACGCGCGTCCTGGCTCCCTTTAGACTCCGTGCTGTCATGATGCGGGCGAACAAGATGATGATGATGATCGCGAGCGCGATCGCAGCAAACATCCATACTCCAGATTGAGTGAAGTCTACGTGCAGAAAATATCCCGCGAGGACGAATGGAGCTGCCGTGATTACTGCACCAAGGATCCAGTACGCGTGCGCGCTCTCGGGATCGAGCGTATACATCCCTTTATCCTTCAGCGACGACATCACATAGCTCTTGATCGGCTGAATAGCTACGTAGAAACGATTGCGCAGGTCGGCGATGTGGGTCTCTGTTTGTCCAGCGGGAAAGAGATTCTCCATCATTACCCGCTCAAAAGGAGCGAGATCGTTCCACTGATCTGGGCCTTTAAGCTGCACGAAGATGTAGTCTTTTTTTTGGAAGACGATCATCTGCGCGATTTCCTGCTCGCGAATCTTGATGTATCCGCGAACTGCCAAATCGACAAGAATGGAAGTAATATCGCGAGGATCGGTACTATCATCGATCAGCGTTCCCACTTCCGCCGGACTCATGTCTGCCGGTGGTTGGTACATGGGAGCGACGGAGAGTCCCGCACTGGGATCGCGACCCTTCGTCCACCACAACGCAAACATCACGATGAATGCCACGATGGGAAGAAAGATGATCGGATTGCTGAACAACAGCC
This sequence comes from uncultured Terriglobales bacterium, assembly GCA_964399125.1. Lineage (GTDB taxonomy): Bacteria > Acidobacteriota > Terriglobia > Terriglobales > Acidobacteriaceae > Gp1-AA112. Next base: position 24,212 of record CAYNPS010000042.1, on the reverse strand, counting down.
AGAGTGCCCGTGTGAAGGAACCAGGTGATTCCAGTACTCCTTTGGGAATGAATACATCGACAGTGAGACCACCGCGCGCCGAGAGCGGATTTGCAGTTTCAGCAACTACATTCGGCCCTTGAATGTCGGTGATTCCCTTATCATTCGAGTGAAACATGCCTTCAAACGACTGTGCCCGAAGCTTCCCGTTCGCGTCCTCAGGGAAGCGCACATAAGCCGATGCCGCGTCGATGGGAACCGGCCATCCGTTGCCGGTGACGTTCCAGTAGAACTCGTCGTGATCGTCGAAGAACTTCACCGCGTTGCGAACGGAGTAAATGATGTGAATGCGTTTGCTCGTGTCGGTCGCGCCGGGAATGTAGATCGTCAGGACGCGATATCCACCTTGATTCTTGCTGCTGTATTTAAGTCGATTCCCCTCCTCGTCAGTAACCTTTTGAACTCTCAAGAATAGCGAGTAGTTTGAACCTTCAGGTCCGACGTAATCGACGGGAATGTAGCGGTGTATGCCGTGGAATGATCCGACAAATGCAAGCGTGAGGCGTTCATTCACATCGGCCGAGCCGTTCTTATGAATGTCGATATCCGCACTGAAATCGGAGATGCGCCAACTGCGCTGCTGCGCCTGCGTGGGAAACACAGACAGCAACAACAAAAAGAAAACACGCTTGAGAAATCTCAGTGAGCGCTTCTCCGACACGCGAAGCTGCGCGGATGTCGCGCCTGTCCTCACCCTAGAACTTCACCACCGGCGTTGCCCGGTCCTCAGCGGTTTCCGTTTGGAAGAACTGACGCGGCGTGAAGTTGAACATTCCGGCGATGATGTTGCTGGGGAAAGTCGCGATCTTGGTGTTCAGGTCACGCACTACTGCGTTGTAATAACGCCGCGAGTTCTGAATTGCATCTTCGGTCTGCGCCAACTGGTTTTGCAGAGAAGTAAATTCTTCCGAAGCGCGAAGCTGCGGGTAATTCTCTGCTACGGCGAGCAGACCTCGAAGAGCCTGCGTTAGCTGTCCTTCGGCCTGGGCTTTTTCATCAACGCTCGTCGCCGACATCGCCGCCGAACGATAGCGTGCGATGTTCTCGAACGTGCCTTTCTCGTGCGCGGCGTAGCCTTTGACCGTCTCGACCAGATTGGGAATCAGGTCGTGACGCCGCTTGAGCTGCACATCGATGTCGCTCCAGGCAGAATCGGCGCGGACGCGAAGTCCCGCCAGCCCGTTGTATAGAACAATGAGCAACAAAACGACAACGGCGATCACAATGATCGCGATAATCATGCGTTTGCCTCCGGCTTACACCACAATTAACGTCGATCGCGGTCCTGAAGTTCCATATGAATGCAGTTGGCCGGAAGGTACCACACGGGCGAGTGCGGCGCAATGAATGCGGTGCCGCAGTAATTACTTCTGGAGCGGCCGATTTCGAACCGTGGACGAAGTGGACGACATGGACAAGGTGGACTGTCCATGATGTTCACTCTGTCCACAAAGTCCAGTCGTTTGGTCCATAGGGATTCGACGGGTCCGTTCACTTTCGGAACGCGACATTAATCAGCAGCTTCTCGCCCGAGACATCGACCACGTTGCAAAAAGACCGTTCACCTTGACGCGTGAAGTCAAGTGAGACACGACTGTTCCCGATCCGAAGATTGCGAATGCGCAGGAAGTCGAGCCAGTCGGGAAGAGCGGGATTCACGATGTTCAGTTCCTTGCGCGCGGCTGAAGGCCGAATGCCAAGCACAGAAGTGAGCAACAAAAAGAATGCTCCCGAAGCCCACGCTTGCGGTGAGCATGAAACCGGATAGTGCACCGGCTCGTCGTACTCATTGCGTTGAACGCCACAAAAAAGTTCGGGCAAACGATAATCGCGAAAGTTGAGTGCGGCCTGATAGAGCGAAGTGAAGATTCTCTGCACTTCCGCTCGGAATCCATACAGCGCCATTCCATGAGCAACGATCGAGTTGTCGTGCGGCCATACGGAGCCGCGATGATAGCTGAGCGGATTAAAGACTCGCTCGGAAGCTGCGAGCGTTCGCCAACCCCACCCGGATTCCATGTCGTCGCGCATAAACCGCTCGACCACGAGGCGCGCACGATCCCGCGAAATTGCTCGCGTAAAGAGCAGGTGCCCGGCATTCGATGAAATCACTTCGAGTGGACGCTTGTGTGCGTCGAGTCCCATCGCATAGAAGCTCTGGCTGCTCAGCCAGAAGCTCTTCTCGATTTTTTTCGCTAGCTCCGCCGACGACTTGCGCAGGCGATCGGCACGTTCGGTATCCCCAAAGACGCGCAAAAGCTGCGACATTCGATACTGTGCTTCATAGCAGTAGCCCTGCACTTCCACCAGCGCGATCGGCGGCGCGGCAACGCTGCCGTCACGATGCATATTCGCATCCCAGGAATCCTTCCAGCCCTGGTTCGTCAGACCTTTCGGTGATCTGCGTTTGTATTCAACAAATCCATCTCCGTCGAGATCGCCGTAGTTCTCGATCCAATCAAGAGCGGCGCGGGCTGCCGGCAGCAGGTCAGTGACCAGCTTCTCGTCGCCAGTCCAGTTGAAGGTCTCGCTAAGCAGAATCAGGAACAGAGGAGTCGCGTCAACGGACCCGTAATAAGGCCCAAAAGGCATTTCACCAGCGCGCGTCATCTCGCCAGTGCGGTACTCGTGCGGCATTTTGCCCGGTTCTTCATCTAGCCAGTCGTTGAACTGTTTGCCTTGGTACCGCGCAAGCACGCGCAGCGTTTCCGATGCCAGGCGGGGATTCAGCAGAAGAGATTGATACGCCGCGATCAGAGAGTCGCGGCCGAACATAGTTGCGAACCAGGGGATTCCGGCAGCGACGATGTGCTGATCCCCATTTGGGATTTGCAGCGCATGAAAATCAGCGATACACGTACGCAGCGCCTGATCGAAGATGTCGTTACTGCTTTCGAAGGTGGTCGACTCTTGTTCCCAGCGGTGGAAGGCGTCGCGCCGGTCGCGAAATCCCTGTACTACCGTTTTGCCAGTTGGACGCGCGCTTTCGTCGCCTGCCCGGCAACTCACCGTGTTCAAAAGCTCGCGGAATTGCGATGCCGGAACCTTCAGATTCCAACGAGCAACGTTGTTCTGGATTTCATCCGGCGGCGTTTGGAAGCGGACAACGGTCTCGCGCGATATGTTATCCAGCCCGCGATAGAAGAAAACCAGAGTGTTGTCGCGCAGAATCGGCTTGTAGTACTTGCCGCATTTATGGCGGGCGCATCCGCGCACCTGGAACACATCGACGAAGTCAGCCTCGAAGGCAATCTCTACCAGCAACTCGGCATCTGACTGGTTAAAGTTAGAGAAGGTGATCGAGTCGTAAAGCAATTGCGAGGCCAGCAATTGCTGCCGGCGAATGTGGATCGTGTTCTCGGGCAGATCAAATGAGTTGATCTGCGAGAGTGATCCGGTGGTCAGCTCGATTTTCGAGGCAAACGTCTTCTCTTCACTCGACGACAGCACCACGGTGCGATTGCCGCCAACCTTCAGCTCGAGCTTGCTCAAGAATCGCGTGTCATCGTGAAAGAAACCGACGTCAGGAGCGCCGGGAGGTCTGATATCACCCGAGACAGTCGTGGAGAGAAACGTCTTGCCATCGATCAGAGTAAGGTTATTGACCTTTCTCGGTTCGTGAACAAGAAACCCGAGCTGCGGCTCGGGATATGGACATCCGACCTCCTGAAGTTCATCAGGAGGTATCTGAATCAACGTACTCATGCGGCGGCGGCTCCCGGCTCAGCAATCATCGATAGCGTTTCGGCAGGAGTAAGCTCGATCGTTTCACCTACTCCGCAGATCGACTCATAGAGTTGGAGATACCGTTTCGTCATCATCTCCACGGAAAAGTGCTCACGCGCATATTGATGGATCAGAAGGGGTGAGATGGAAACATCGCGCGCGTGCGCGACCATCTGCTCGACTGTGTCGCAGACAAACCCTGAGACGCCATCGCGTACCACTTCGGGAACTGATCCGCGCCGCAACCCGATGACGGGAGTTCCGCACGCCATCGCCTCAATCATTACCAGCCCAAAGGGCTCGTTCCACTGAATGGGAAAGAGCATGGCCATTGAGTTCCCTAGAAGCTCATTCTTCGTCGTCAGATCAGCTTCTCCGATGTATTCGATGAAGCGGCCGTCCAGGTGAGGCTTGATTTGCGATTCGAAGTAGCTCTTGTACAGCGGCTGCACTTCCCCGGCGATCTTCAATGGAATGCCCGTTTTCTTGGCCACTTCAATCGCAAGATGAGGCCCTTTGACCGGCGCCAACCGGCCAATGAAGCTCAGGTATGGCTGCTTTTCATCCTGGAATTTGTAATCAGAAATTTCGATTCCATGGTGGATAGCTGTGCGGCGCGGCATGGTCTCAAGCGAGCACTGGAATTGACTGATAGCCACGTAGTAGACGTCAGGGAAATGGGCGTAAAAATCGCTCAGCGCCTGCTCATGCGGATGATGAACCGTATAAACGAAAGGCAAATTGACGAATCGCGAACTTGCCAATCCGGGAGCATTGTTCAGGTGAATGATGTCGCAATCGCGAGCTGCGTCTGCGATCGCCCACGTCGTGTGATTCACGTCCTTCAGATTGCCGAAGATTTCGCCTTCGAGCGGCCACTCAGATTGCGGATACAGGGATTTAATCTCGACTTCGGCCGTTGAATCCCCGTTTGTATAAAGAACTACGTCAATTCCGTTCTGCTTCAGGCCCTCAACGAGATGGCCAATAAACAGCTCAGTTCCGCCGTACCGGCGTGGGGGAACAGGAATAAAAGGTGGAGCGATCAGGGCAATTCTCATTCTTCTCCTTTAAGTCTTGAAAATGCGAGAGTTGGCGGAGGCGGTTGCCAGGATCGAGCAATGCAAATCAGTAAGATGCCGATGCCTCTTGCTCATGTTGGCGCACCTAGAGCGGGCAGATCATCGGTTCAGCAACTTGGATGAGAGGCAGTGCATTCAGCTTCCCTTTGGCCCCGATCTTAGCTAGCCGTTTTCGCGCATCTCCGCAGCCCGCCTTTGGCCAGAGCACCTACGTTCGACCCCAGCTAACCAGCTTTGCTTGATTTTTCAGTTCACCCGATTAGCGATGGCTCTGTCATCCGATCCGAGCTACCCTCCCCCCTCCCTGTCGCTGAACAAAACTGTTCAATGTAATGCACTTAGCCTTCAACTACCGCCATCGTTCCCATTTTGGACCACAATATCTTGTGATCGCATCTCAGCGATCAGCACATATTGTGATCCCCATCTCCGTCCGCCACAGCAGCGCGATGCCGGCGCAGCGCTGCCGAGGCGATCTGTAGGCCATAGAGCAGCGTGCTCGCCCGTCTGGAGTCCAGTGTCTTGTCCGCCAGGCCGCGGCACACATTAGAAACCGCCACCCGAATCGCGTTATCGTCCTTCAAGACCGGAACCTCACAGAGCGTTGGCTTAAGAGCGACGGAGATCTTGCGCTTGCGTCCGTCAGGCGTCCGGCTGTGAAAGTAACAAAAAGCCCGATTTTTCAGCGCCGGAGATCCACAGCCGATGCCGTCATTCTTAGTGAACTGACACCGCGGCGCACTCAAAGCCGCAAGCTGCTTCCGCCCGTTTCCACCCATTTCAGCAGACACTTGTCTTCTCCTTATATTCGCTATTTGCGATCGGACCACGTTTCGGCAGCGATAGTCAATATTTGATCCGTCGTTCGCTGTGGAAAACTCTTGATGAGGTGCGCAGCGGATATTTCGGCAATGTTGGGACGAACTAAGAATTGAGAGTAGCCTCACGTCGGCGTTCCTCTCACCTCGGAGTTCCTGATGACACTGTCATCCCTGCGACCGCCGCGAGGTCCTACATGGCACGAAGCATCGTTTGCGGTCGCGGGGATCTGTTTTTCGCGGTTTTTGCAAAGGACAGCAGGTCCCCCGCTCCGCAGAAGGGACGCTCCACATGACTCAAGCAGTATCGCGGCGGAGCGAGGGATGACAGTGATGGGTGGGGATGGCCTAAAGCTGTAAGCAGCGAATGAACGAAGCTGTTCCACTTCGACAAATTCGTGGCCTCACGGGGTCCCAGCTCAAAGATGGGGTTCCATTATGAGTTCGGTTTGCCAAATCGCGAATGACGCAGTGACGAACTTCCCACGCAAGCGCGGCCAAGGCCGGCTCCACGGAATCAGCCCACCATTGCCTGGACTGAGACTGCTGACCCAGCTCTGGCCTTTTCGACTGCAGCCTCAAACTGCGCAGCACGCACTTCGCTGGTGTGCTCTGCCAGGACTCTCTGCTGAGCGGCTTCGCCAATACGGCGGAGTTCAGAATCGCTGAGTGCAAGGTAGCGGACGACGTCGGAGGAGTCGGTGGGCAGCAGAATCTCTCGACCTGGAGTGAAGAATGAATCCAGTCCCGGCCAGTTGTCGGAGACGATGGTCGCGCCGCAAGCTGCAGCTTCGAACAATCTGACAGACGGGGAGTAGCCTGCGATGACCATCTCCCGACGCGTGACATTCAACGTGAGCCGCGCTGAGGAATAGAAGCGCGCGTGCCAGCGCGGATTCAGGTGAACAATGCGCCTGACGTTCTTCGGCCAGCGGATTGCTTTCGGGTACTGCGGGCCGGCGACGATGAATTTCATTTCGGGAAGTTGCTCTGCCGGCCTGACAAGCAGATCTTCGAGTTTCGCCTGACGATCAGGAGCATACGTTCCCATATAGCTCAAATCGCAGGCGAAGCGCTTGTTCACGCCAAAGCGGCGATATTCGCGTGGATCGAACGAGCAATAAAGAGGGACGGCAGCACGTGCTCCAAAACGGGACTCGATTTCCTGCGGCATCGGACCGCCGGTGAAACTGAAATAGACGTCGAAGCCGCTCACTTGCTTGGCAGCGAGATATTCGGTTTTACCCTGCTGCCGTAGTCCGGCAATCGTAATTGGCGTATCGATGTCGTAAAAAGTTTTGACGGCAACTCCGCTATCAAGCATTTCGTCGATGGCTTGAATGCCATCGGGAAAGTACGATCCAACGAGTCCCACATCGGCATCGGCCAGTTCTCTTCGTGCTTCGGCTGCGATCTCCGGCCAACTCTCGTACAACCTCAGCTTGCAGTAAGGCGGCTCAGGCAGATCGCGGTTGGAGGCATACCACTCGAGATTCTTTTCGTAAAAGACGATCTTGTGTCCGCGACGATGCAGCGCTTCAAACAACGCGCGGAAGGTAGTCGCGTGTCCGTTGCCCCACGCGGATGTAATCGACAATCCGAAGACGACGATTTTCATGACTATGCCACTGCACCCTGGCGAGTGGTTGCGTGCTTCAGCAGCTCAGAGACTTTCTCTGCACGTTGCGCATAGGTGTGATCGCGCAACGCGCGGCGCCGCATTGCCTCGCCGATTTCGCGAGCCTGTGAGGCGCTCGTCTTTCTTAGCAGCGAAACGATGTCTTGAGCAGAATTCGCGACCAGAATCTCTTTGCCAGGCTCGAAAAAAGTATCAATGCCGGTCCATGCATCCGTGATGAGGCAAGCTCCAGCGCCCGCCGCTTCAAATACCCGCGTTGGCGGCGAGAAACCGACGTTTGCCATCGAGTCACGATTCAGGTTGAGCACCATCCGCGCCGAGCAGTTTACGCGGTTGTGATCGCCCGTCCCAACGTGGCCAATCCAGCGAACGTTCGCAGGCAGACTCTTGCCGCCCCAGCCCTCGCCGCCCAGGATGAAAAGTAAGTCGGGCGCCAACTCTGCCGCGCGAATAAAAAACTGCTCGACGCGATGCTCGCGATCGGGAAGCCGGTTGGCCACCAGCACCAGATCACATTCGTAAGCAGGATCCTTTGCGACCGGATGGTGCGTATCAGGATCGAGCCCGTTGTAAATGGGATGGCAATTGCGCGCGCCTAACTTCAAGTAGTGCTCAAGAACCGGCGGCCCGCCGCCGTACGTAAAGATGAAATCGTAATCCGGAATTAGTTCCCGAAATGGCTCCGCGGGATTGTTCTCCACCCGCGCCAGCGTCGCTGGAGCATCCACATCCCAGAAAGCACGCAGCGCGTCAGTTTCGATCCCGCGAGCCACAGCAAATTCCAGCTCGGCGTCGTCAGCGCCGACGCCGCTATGTTTGATAATCAGATCGGCTGCGGCTGCGCGCGAGAACATCTCAGACAAATCGCCGGGAGTGGAATAGACGACGCTCTCTACGTAGCTGTAGTCACCCGAATCGCGGTTCTCTTGGCGACGATAAGCGTCCGGCTCGGCGAAAGTGATGCTGTGCCCGAGGCGGGCCAGATTGCGATAGATGCCGCGATAATACGTCGCCGCTCCGTTCCAGTACGAAGAAGTGATACTGGAACCAAAGACGAATATCTTCATCGGCTCATTTCCTCGAAGATGCCGATCAACTGCTCGGCACGATGCCTGCAGGTGTGGTGCTTGAGGATCGTTTCGCGTCCGCTCTCTCCGAGCTGCCGCCGAGCTCTGTCGTCCTTCAGCAGATGCTCGATCTCGCTGCGCATCGCTTCCCCATTTGGAACGCAGAGGTAATCCTGCCCGGGCCGGAAAAGATTCTCTGCATCACTCCATGGCGCGCAGAGCAGTGGCGCGCCACAAGACAGAGCCTCGAAAACGCGGATGGTCGGAATCCCGCTTAGTCCATTCGCATACTGCCGGCGAGGCACATGCAGCGAAACCGCACTCTCGCTATACGCTTGCGGAGCCTTCAGATTCGGCAGGTAGCCGCGATATTCGATGCCCGCAGCCTCCAATTTCTCCAGTGCCTTTTCGGGATAGCGAACACCGTACACGATGACCTTGCGCCCTTCTAGAGTTGCTGCCGGCTGAACAAGGAACTCCATCAGCTCGTGCGTGCGTTCTTCATCGCCCCAGTTCCCAATCCAGAGCACGTCGGCAGTCCGCGGTGCCGCCAGCGGTCGGAAGACCTGCTCATCGGCTGCTTCGTGAAAGGTCCAGGCCCGCGGAATGCCAAAGCCATCGGCGTAAATACGCCGAATCGCCTCGCCGAAGGCAAGCACTCCATCCACTTTGTGCAAATGGAAACGCAGGATTTCACCGGCGCGCGTGTAGGCACGATGATGCGTGTCGTGAAAGAGGGCGCGAAATCCAAATTTGTCTTTCAGAGCGAGAACCTTGTTTACCACCCACGGCTCGTTCCACTCGTGGATCAAGACCAGATCGACATCCTGGAGCTGCTCTTCGAGGAATGGATCGAAGGTGTCATCGTTCTGATAGAAGTGGATATCGAGTTCGGGATACATCCGGCGAAAATCGTCCACCGCTTCAATGGCCGTCTCGCCCTCGTGCTTCATCAGGTTGCTCAGAGACCATGCTCCCAGCTCTTCGTAGGAACGCACTTCGTGTCCGAGGCGAATCAGTGCGCGCGAGAGTCCACGTAAGAAGTGGGCATTGCCGTGGTTCCAGTCTGAGACCAGAGAATGCGCAAAGATCCGGATTCGCAGTTTGTCGCTCACGCCGTCGCAACCTCCACGGCAACCAGGGATCGATAGAGCTTCAGATACTCCTCCGCCATCGCTTCTGAGTTGTACTTGTTGCGGGCTCGTTCGAACGCACGATCGGCGTGCTCGCCCAGTCGAGAGGAGTTAGATGCAAGTTCCTGGATTGTGAGTAGCAGGCTCTGGGGATTATTCCTTTCGAAATAAAGCGCATCGTCGCCCCAGACTTCGCGGAGGCTGGCGATATCATTCGCAACAATAGCGCAGCGGGAGAGTGCAGCTTCCAGGGGAGCCAGGCCGAAGGGCTCGTAGCGAGAGGTTGCGATGTAGATCGCAGCCCGGGAAAGGAGCTGCCTCAGTTGCGCTTCGCTCTGTGGTCCCTTCATCTTGAGCTTCGGGAACTGTCCAGACGACTGGGCGGAAGCAACCGCTCCTGCCGGGCTTTGTTCCGAGCCCACAAGAATGGTGTCCAACGGCAGATCGCCCTGCAGGAGAAGGGTGGCCTGTTTGCCTGCATCCCACAGCCGGCCGACGGAGATCGCGAACGACTCTTTCGTCTCATAAGGCATAAACAGCCGAGGATCGCGACCGTTATAAACGACAGCTCTCTCTCGCGGCTCGCCATAGTGGCGCCGCACCTCCTCCAGCATCCACTTTGTAGGGGCAACTACGATGTCGGCTCCAGCAAGTCCATGAACTACGTTCTCGCGATACGTGCGAATCCATTCGTTATCGGGAGGCTCGGCGCCATGCACCGCGACCCACCAGCTGACTACATCGCTGTGGGCGACGACGATCCGCGGCAAATCGCAGTCAATGCTGCCGTAGTAGAACTGATTGAAATGGAGAACGTCGGGCTTCGTTTCGGCGATGATGTCTTTCAGGAAAGCGGCAGATTGTTCGAGATCGCTCTGTGCGTCCTGCATCCATTCCAGCCGGAACGCGGTTGGATGCAACGATACATCTGTTAGGCCTTCGAGCCACTCAACATGAGACGAGGTAGGAATCTCGCCGAAGCTGACCAGCGTCACTCGAATACCTCGACGCGACAACTGCGTCACCAGTTCGCGGGTGTAGGTCCACACTCCGCCGATGGTGTCGGCAGTCATCAATACGTGCATTCGAGGTCCTCGATCGGCGCAGGCTGTTGCTCCTGAATATCGCTGTAGCCTTTGTCCTTGAACAAAGAAGTATAGAAGTGGTGCGCGCGTTCCCAGGCGTTGTCGTCAGGCGACTGCCCAAACGTTTGGACATACAGCGGGCTTCCCGGGAAGGGGAACATCGGCACTGGCTCGCTCACCCATACGCCATGGGCTTTGAGATTTTCCTGCCAGCGGCGAATCTCAGCTTTGTCGTCCTTTTCGGTCAGGATGAGATTGGCTTGCACCCAGGGAATTCTTTGCCGCGCATAGATCAGGAGTTCGCCGATGCGCTGCGTATCGATGCGGCAGTTCTTGTTCAGCTCTTCCCTGCCTTCTTCCGTAATCGACTCGATGCCGCACTCCATGGAAATGCAATGCGCGCGGCCGAGGAGGTCGAGCGTTTGCTCGTTCCAAAGATCGATGCGCGTTTGGAAGCCGATCTTCAGCGGTCGCTCGGCAATAGCTTCGAGCAGCCGCAGCACGTTCTTGCCCACGCCGAAGATCTCGTCGATGAAGTAGATGTAATCCACTCCGCGAGCGATCAGGGTGTCGATTTCCGCGAGAAGCGCTTCTACACTGCGCTCGCGGAATCTATTCCTGAATAGCGTCTTGTTGCAGAAGGTGCAAGACCAGGGACAGCCGCGCGCAAACTCGAGTTCAGCGCCGTGTCCTTCGCCGCTGAATACGTGATGGCGGTGGCGATGCAGCTCGACAGGATAGTTATGGAAGTCGAGCGCGCCGAGCGCCTTCATGTCCGACACGCCGACCTGCGCGCTGATGTGCTCGCCTTTATCGTCCCGCCAGCAGCAGCCGGCGATGTCCTGCCACGGCGTTGTTCCCAATTGCGGAATGGTCTGGTCGGGCTCGCCGCGCATGGCGATATCACAGCCGGTCTTGCGCATGGTTGCCGCAGGCGTTGCGGAAGGATGCGGCCCAATCGCGACTTGCGTCCCCCAACCTCGCAGTGCTCGGAACCACTCTTGCGGAACGCGGAGTTCAGGCGGTGGACAGCGCCAAAACAGGTATGAAGGAGCCGTGGGGATGACGAGAAAATCCGGATTGAAATCGCGAATCTCCGGGGCTACGTCGTTCGTGCTCAGGTTCTCCACTTGCGCATCGACCAGCAGAGCTTCGTCTCCGGCCTGCTGCACCTGCTGATATGCGAAAAGGAGTTCTAGCGGATAGTGAGGATCGGCGCAGCCGAAGTAAGTCGATCCCGTAAAGTTCCAATTTGGGTTTACAAACGCGTACTTCATTACGCCGTCCTCTCCAGCAGTCCCAAGCCCGCTGCCAGCGGCGCTTCCACCTCGCGAGCCGCCGGAGCCTCGCCGAAGATCTCAGGATGCTCGCGCCAGAAGGTATAAATCGCGAGCAGTGTCTCTCGGACTGACGCTTTCGGCCTCCATCCTGTGTGCTGCGTGAGCTTGGAGTAATCGCTCACATAAATGAGCTGATCACCCGGACGCCGCCGCTCGTGCGAATAGCGCAGACGCTTGCCGGTCATGGCCGAGATCGCATCGATCAATTCGACCAGCGAGACCGCGTTGTCAGGTCCGCCGCCTACGTTGTAGATCTGACCGGCGGTTCTGCGCAGCGACAGCCGCGCAGCATCGAAGGCGCGCACCAGGTCGCCTACATAAAGGACGTCGCGCACCTGACGACCATCGCCGTAGATCACCAGCGGAGCGCCGCGCAGAGTGGTGTACAGAAAGTGCGCAACCCAGCCTTGGTCCTCGTTCCCATACTGCATCTCGCCGGCGATGCACGACATGCGGAAGACGACGGTCGGCAAGCCATACATGCGCGCATATTCGTGAACGTACTGATCGGCGGCGCCTTTTGAACATCCGTACGGAGAATGGAAGTCGAGCGGCTGATCTTCCGAGACAGCTTGCCGCTTTGCGTATGCATAACGGCTCACATTGCTCGTCACCTGCTCATCGAGCATCTCGCCATAGACTTTGTTCGTAGAGGTAAACAGAACAAACGGCCGATTGCCGGATAATCGCGCTGCCTCGAGGACGTTGAAGGTTCCAATGCAGTTGGTTTCGAAATCGCTGCGTGGATCAGTGACCGAAGTGGTGACGGCGACCTGCGCAGCAAAGTGATAAATCTCGCTTGCGTCGCGGGCCGCGCGTTGCACAGCGCTGGAATCGCGAACGTCTCCAACCGTCACGCGTAGTCTGCCGGACTTGCCCGCCGCCTTCTTGAGCTGCTCCAGGTTGTGCTGGACGCCCTTGCGTGAGAGGTTATCGAAGATGTGGACGCGAGCCTCTGTAGCGGTTAATAAGTGACGCGCCAGGTTCGCGCCGATGAATCCTGCTCCGCCAAAGATCAGCGCTGACCGGTTTTCGTCTCGATTTAGCATTAGCCTCTGTTCCCTTTTTGGTTCTTGGGCGTTAAGCCGTGAGTCCAAATGTCTGCAACTCCGCGACCATGTTGTCCGCCTTGTCTTCTGCGCTCTGTTGGCGCAGCCATTCCACTAGTTCCGCGATCCCTTGATCAAAGTTGACCTTCGGCTCGTAGCCGAGCAGCTCGCGCGCCTTGCTGATGTCGCCGAAGCAGTGGCGAATGTCTCCCGCGCGATACTTGCCGGTGATCTCACATGGCAGTTCAATCTCGAGAGCGCGCGAGAGCGAATCCGCAACTTCCTGGATGGAAATCGGCATTCTCGAACCGATATTCAGTGCGTATCCATTTGCCCTGTCAGAATTCATTGCCAGCAAGTTAGCTGCAACTACGTCGTGCACGCTGACAAAATCGCGCATCTGGCGGCCGTCTTCGAAGACCAGCGGCGCGCGTCTGTTCAACAGGCGCGAAGCAAAGATCGCCGCCACACCGGTGTATGGATTCGAGAGCGCCTGCCGCGTGCCGTAGATGTTGAAGTAGCGCAAGGCGACAACCGGCAGATCGTAGGTGCGCCCGTAGAGCAGGCAAATTTCTTCCTGATCTTTCTTCGAGAGCGCATAGACCGAAGTGCACTGCAGCGGCTTAGCTTCCGTGGTCGGAACCGGAGTTAGTTCGGCGCCGCACTTCGGGCAGAGCACTTCCCATCGTTTGGTCAACAACTGATCGGAGCAGCGCGGACCGGGCGCCATATCTCCGCAATTCGCGCAGAGATATTGGCCTTCGCCGTAGATCGACATGGACGAGGCCAGCACCAGCTTCTCAATCTGATTTTTGTTGTCGAGCAGCGCCTGCAGGAGGATCGCAGTCCCCTGCGTGTTCGCGGACATGTAGTCGGCGATCTGATACATCGATTGACCGACTCCCACCGCGGCCGCCAAGTGGAAGATCACATCCACGTTTTCGATCGCCCGGCGCACTGCAGTGGCGTCCCGCATATCCCCGGCGATGAGTTCCACTTCGGGAGAGAGATAATCCGGAGCTCCGCTCCCATGTACCTGCGGCGAGAGGCTGTCGAAGACGCGAACCTCGTGTCCGGCCTCAAGCAGGGCATCGGCCAAATGCGAACCTACGAATCCAGCACCGCCTGTGATCAGAATTTTCTTAGCGCTCATTTCGCTCCAATTCGCTTGTTATCTGGTTACCGGCTCGGACGCGTACGCTGCGTCCGCTCTGCGCTCCTGCTTTGCCGGCGCATAGCGCGTGACTGCCCACTCGGCGAACTCTGCGAAGGTGTTTGGATCCTTGGGCGGACTCGTGTAATGCGGCGCCACGCCGAGATGCTCCGGGGTAAAACAAAGCGTCATTGTTGTTTCAAATTCCTCGAGTGCGCCCATCTGGCGATCGAACCATATTTCGGCCCCCGGACGGAAGCTGTCGGCCCAGCTCACGCCGGTGCGCAGATAACGAACTCCTAGCTTCCGCAGCCATCCGACTGCGGCATCCAGCCGGTGATCTTCATAGTGGAACCACTGGCAAATGCCAAGTCCTTCCGGGAAGTGATCGGCCGCCAGCTTCGGAGTGCCATCTTCCCGCAGTAGGCCCATGTAGTAATGCCGGTAGTACGAGCTGCCCTCGGCTTCTTTGTGACGCGTAGTCGCCGTCCAGGATGCAGGCAGATCGTAGAGGCTGTACCAGTGGACGCGATCGACTCGTCCGAGCAGCAATTCGGACATGCGCTGCAGCCCGAAAAGCTGTACCTCTTCTGCTCCGAAGGACGAGGCGCCAACTTCCGAGATCCAGATGGGTAGTTTCGTTACCGCATGGATTTCGTCCAACTTCGCCGGCCACTCATTCACGTTCCAGTGATTCCAGTCGAGAGGGAAGCCGTGAAGCGCGACCACATCGACGGCATCGAGCACGCCGTGAGATCCCAAGAGCTGAATGAAATGTGGATCGATCGGCGAAATTCCGCCGAGCACAATCGGCAGGTCCGGGTTTACGCGACGAATCGCTTTGGCCGCAGTGATCGCCATTTCGGCGAACATCTTCCAATCAGTGTCGATTTTGAAATCCCAGTGGGAAAGATTGTTCGGCTCATTCCAGAGCATTACTGCTTCAACCATGAGTCCTCGTCCCTGTCGAATGTGCTACAGCGTTCCTGAAAGTTCTAAATCGAAGATGTACTTGCCGTCGCGCTGCACCCGCCGCGGCTCGCAAACGTAAGTCTCGGCCTCCGGGTGAGCTACGATCTCCAGCCCCGCACTGCGCAGCATGCCTTCGACGGCGCCGCGATTGGGAATCCACCAGTTGGTCGGATCGCCAGCATAGCTATGCTCGATGAAATACATGCAAGGAAAATCCGGGTCCTTGAACGGGTGCATGTCCCAGAACTGGTAGTCCTCGTTCCAATGCCGCTCTTCCTGAGAGCCGCGCATCATGCTCTGGAAGAACAGCTTTCCTCGGACTTTCTTGATGATCTTGTCGAGCGCGTACACGGGATAGCGAAGATGGTAGAAGACTCCTAGAAACAACACGTAATCGAATTGGCCTTCGATCTGGTCAACGTCATAAACGGAGCGCTTCTCGAATTCGATGTTCAACCCCAAAGTCTTAGCAGCAAAGCGCGCTTGATTTAGGTAACGGTCATCAACATCGACGCCAAGCACCCGGCCCGCGCCTCTCTTCTTAAGGGCAATGGAGTAGAAGCCGCCATTGCAACCAATATCGAGCACCGAGGCTCCCTGCAGGTCCTCGGGGATAGCCTTGGAGATGTGCTTCCACTTTACGTTGGGGAAGTCGCCCAGAAAGTGGTTGGGAGCAGTCCAGACTCCATTGATGTTGATGTTATGAAACCAATCTCCAAGCGAGCTGATGCGACGGGCTAGCTCCGACGCGGCGCTCTCTTCCCAAATGCTTCCGTTCTGCTGGATTTCGCTGGATTCTGCTTCTGGCTGGATGTCGATAACGAGCTGGCGGTTCTCGTCTGCCTGCACCGCTTGTCCTCCCGCTGCTGCGAAGCCTCCACGAAGTGCCGGATCTGACTTGTTAGCGGATGTTGGGATCAATTTGCTGCCTGAATTTTGCAAGCCGGGAGCGAGCGACGGCCTACCCGGAACAGCAACCAACAAAGGGGATTAGAGGGATTGGAACTTACCTTGGATGCCTGTGGAAAACGTCAAGCCGCGCCATGATCTTCATACGATCACGGAAAATTCACTCAGGCTTCACGCCAGCGAGCACCTTGGCTGCAACAAATTTTATGCAGGAGACGCGTTTGACACGCTTTCCGACTTCCTTTTGCGCTCGTATTCACGCAAACGGCGGTAAAGGGTAGTCTTTCCAATGCCGAGCATTTGCGCGGCCAACAACTTGTCGCCTTTAGCTTCAGCCACAGCATTAATAATCGCGTCCCGCTCGACCTCGACGATTGGAACAACTCGACCTATGCGCCGTAGAGGCTCCTCATTGGAAGAGCGCACAGGATTAAGTCGTGCGCTGATCTGGGTCGGGAAGTCGATCGGCTCGAGCATGTTTCCGCTGCTGAGAGCGACGGCGCGCTCGACAAAGTTCTCGAGTTCACGAACGTTCCCCGGCCAGGAATAACTCTTTAACAGACGCAGCGCGTCGCGGGAGATCTCCTTTCGTGGCTGACCGCTGGTCTTCGCGATTCGATCAAGAAATGTGTTGATCAGGTCCTCAAGATCATCCATGCGGTCGCGGAGCGGAGGAAGCTTGAGAGTGACGACGTTCAAGCGGAAGTAAAGATCCTTGCGAAAGCGGCCTTCGCGAACGTCTTCTTCCAGTTTTCGGTTAGTGGCGGCGATCACTCGTACGTCGATGCGAATGCGTCGTGTACTTCCTACAGGACGAATCTCCTTTTCCTGAAGCGCCCTCAGAAGCTTTGCCTGGAGTTCCAAAGGTAGCTCCCCGATCTCATCGAGGAAGACCGTTCCACCTTCGGCGATCTTGAGCATGCCGTCCTTTGAGCGCTCGGCGCCGGTGAAGGCGCCGCGTTCATGCCCGAATAGCTCGCTCTCCATGAGCGTCGGAACCAGAGTGCCGCAGTCAACCGGAACAAACGGACGGTCATGCCGCGGTCCGCTGTAGTGGATCGCGCGTGCAACCAGCTCCTTTCCGGTGCCGCTCTCGCCCAGAATCAGGACGGGGTGAATGTTGCCGGCTACTTTGCCAATCAGCTTGTAAAGCTTCATCATGGCTGGCGTCTTTCCAACAATGCCGTAGGCTCCCTCGGCGTCGGGCGATTCACGCATGATGGTGTGCTGGCCTGCCTCGATTCGATACGCTTCCACCGCGCGCTCGATTGTATGCCGTAAGGCTAGTCTGTCCAACGGCTTCGGTAAGTAGTCGAAGGCTCCGAGCTTGGCCGCCTGCACCGCCGTGCCATAGCTCGGGGCAGCGGCGATCATGACCACCTGGGTTTCCGGATACCAGTAGTGAATGTGGCGAAGGAGCTCCAGGTCTTGAGCCCCCGGCAGCTCCTGGCTGAGAAGAAGAATATCGACCAGCCCCGATTCAAGCGCGTCCATGACGGTGTCGGAGTCGGGAGCATCGCGGATGGTAAGACCCAAATCGCGAAGGAGCTCTCTGCAGATTTCCAGAATGCGAGGCTCCGCATCCGCCACCAGGAGATCGGATGGATTGATTGATTTGAGAGAAGAGGCTGAGGGCGGTCGATCAGTCATGAGGGCCCGCACGAGCAGCAACGAGGCGGATTGGATTGCCGACCCACTCCCGGGCTATCTGCAGAGCGAAGTCCAAACCGGTCGCGCTAAGTCATTCAAAATGCAACCCAAAATGGTCAAGTCTAAAGCGCAATCCAGCCATTCTGGTAACTCGATCATGGTCTCTGCGCGTGTTTAACTCTGGAACCTGCTTGTTTCTCGACAGATAAGAGCGAGAGCGATGAAATTCCCAAACTGAATCGAATATTCAAATTGGGAACGCTCATTCCAAACCGAAGAGGTGCTGTCGAATGGGATTTTGGACGTGTCGCTCGATCTAACAACAAAGTCAGGCTGGGTACGCTCGCGGATTGCGGTGGAACAGAAGGTATAATCAAAGATTCCCCTCTGCCTTCTGAACCTTCCTGAGTGCGGCGGGAATAGGTCTTCTCTGGATGTCGAACGAGAGCATTGTGGTGCGCGGGGCGCGCGTCCATAACCTTAAAAATGTGGACTTTGAGATCCCCCACAACACCCTTACGGTGGTGACGGGCGTCTCGGGGTCGGGTAAGTCTTCTCTAGCGTTCGACACCATCTACGCCGAGGGACAGCGCCGGTACGTCGAGTCACTCTCGGCCTACGCCCGCCAATTCCTGGAGCGCATCGAGAAGCCCGATGTCGATCTGATCGACGGCATCTCTCCTGCGATTGCTATCCGGCAGAAAAACACGACACGCAATCCGCGTTCTACCGTCGCCACGGCCACGGAAATCTACGACTACCTCCGACTCCTCTTTGCTCGTGTGGGAAAGACCTTCTGCATCAAGTGCGGTACTGAAGTAAAGAAGGATACGGTCGATGAGGTTTTCGCCGCATTAAGCGAGTTGCCGGAGGCTACACGCTTTAACGTGCTATTTCCCGTGCTCCCGACAACGCCGCAGACGACCGCTGACAAAAAAGCCAAACGCGGACGGGCCAAAGTTCCGGCCAAAACGAACGGCGGCTTGAGCGATCAACTTAAAGACCGTCTTGGTGAGCTGCGCCGGCGAGGGTTCAATCGCCTGTACCAGAACGGGAACATCTTTGAGTTCTCGACTCCCGAATCCTTGCTCGAACTCAATTTTGCCGAACCTGTGTTCGTGCTGGTTGATCGCATCGTGTTTGCGCCTGATCAACGCGCACGCATTGTCGATGCGCTGGAGATTGGGTATCGTGAATCCGGCGAAGCAATCTTCGAGATTGTTCCGCGGGACGACAGTCCGCGCCGCCAGCTTCGGTTCTCGCAGCGCTTTGAGTGCAAAACCTGCGGACGCAAGTACGAAGAGCCGGAGCCGAGGCTTTTCTCGTTCAACAACCCTTATGGCGCTTGCCAGCGCTGTCAGGGATTTGGCAACACCATCGATTTCGATCTCAATTTGGTAATCCCGAATCCACTGCTCACGTTAAACGATGGAGCCATTGAGCCGTGGACGAAGCCGAAGTACCGCATCTTCCAAACTGAACTGAAGCGCTTCGCGAAGATCCATGGCATTCCACTCGACGTACCCTGGTGCGATCTCGAAGAAGATCAGCGTCTGCTCGTGCTGCACGGTGAAGGAAAATTCCCTGGCATCACTGGCTTTTTCTCATTACTCGAACGCAAGAAATACAAGCTCCACGTGCGCGTATTTCTCAGCCGATATCGAGGTTACGCCACTTGTCAGGATTGTCAGGGACAGCGTCTGCGCGCCGAAGCGCGAACTGTGAAGATCAATGGCAAGAACATCTGCCACGTTACTGCGATGACGGTGGAGCAGGCCGCGCGCTTTATCGCCGACGTAAAGCTGACGGCGCATGAAGCTGAAATTGCGGAGAAGATACTCGAAGAAATTCGAGACCGCCTTGGATTCTTAAACAGTGTGGGCCTCGAATATCTAACGCTCGATCGCACAGCTTCAACGCTTTCGGGAGGCGAGTCGCAGCGCATTCAGCTTGCAACTTCATTGGGCTCGCGTCTGGTTGGTGCGCTCTATGTTTTAGACGAACCCTCGATTGGTCTGCATAGTCGGGATACTGATCGACTCGTACGAATTCTCCACGAGCTGCGCGATTTGGGAAATACCATTTTGGTAGTCGAGCACGATCCGGAAGTAATGGCAGCATCGGATCTCATCGTCGATTTGGGTCCGGGAGCAGGCGAGCTTGGGGGCAAGATCATCGCAGCGGGCACATACGGCGAGATCTCGCGCAATACGCAGTCGCTCACCGGCCGATATCTCAGCCACAATCTTGCAATTCCGATTCCGTCGTCGCGTCGCAAGTCCTCAGGCGAACTGCGCCTGATTGGTGCGCGGGCGAACAATCTAAAGAACATCAACGTGACCATCCCGCTCGGAATGCTGGTAGCGATTACGGGCGTCTCCGGTTCGGGAAAATCGACACTCGTCCATGATGTTCTCTATAAGGCCACGGCTGCCGTAACCGGAAGTACCGATGCAGGAAGCGCAGCCGGACTCTTCCAGCGGCTGGAAGGCGGTGAGCTGATCAAGGAAGTGATTCTGGTCGATCAATCACCAATTGGGCGCACTCCACGCTCGAACCCGGTTACCTACATCAAGGCCTTCGACGCAATCCGCGAGCTCTTCGCTTCGCTGCCGGAAGCGCAGAAGCGCGGCTACAGCGCGGGCCATTTTTCCTTCAATGTTCCGGGAGGACGCTGCGAGGCATGCCAGGGCGATGGCACGGTCACCGTGGAAATGCAGTTTCTGGCTGATGTCGAACTTACATGCGAAGAATGCCGCGGAACGCGCTACAAGCCCTCTCTGCTCGAGATTCGCTACAAGGGGAAGAACATCCACGATGTTCTGAACCTCACGGTCAAAGAATCGCTGCAATTCTTCTCCGGCGTGCCGAAGATCACTGACAAGTTGCGGGTTCTGGAGGAAGTCGGCCTCGGATACCTGCGCCTCGGTCAATCCGCCACGACGCTGAGCGGAGGCGAGGCTCAACGCATGAAACTCGCCGCGCATTTGACTCCGCGCACGGGGGATGGACGCGGCAATCGAGATGAGGAATCCGAAAATGGTTCGAGGTCGCGCCGGTCTGCTGCCCGCCGGACGCTCTACATCTTCGATGAACCCACGACTGGCCTGCACTTCGACGACGTGAGCAAACTGCTTGCGGCATTTCGCCGCTTAATCGAAGCAGGTGGCTCTTTGATCGTGATTGAGCATAATCTAGATGTAATCAAAGCAGCCGACTGGGTAATCGATCTCGGGCCCGAAGGCGGCGCACGTGGCGGCGAAGTAGTGGCTACCGGCACGCCTGAGACGATTGCGCGCAACAAGAAGTCGCACACGGGTCAGTGGCTCGCGCGTGTTTTGTCGAAGAATGGGAACGCGTCTTCTAATGGGGATGGGCTTCTGCAGTAGAGCAGTGATTTCGGCCTTGCTGTGCTGCATCGCAATACATCTATCTGCGCAGGATACAGGACGAGCGGTTCGCCACCATCCCGTCGCCATTACCGAAGATCCGGCCTCGAGTCTCCTCGATCAAGCGGAGAGCTTGCTAAGCAAAGGCGATGCTGCCGGTGCGAAACCTTTGCTGCAGCAGGCTACAGAGAAGAATCCCAAGAGCTACCAAGCCTGGTACGACCTCGGCTACGCTGAACAAGCTCTGAACGAGCATGATCAGGCAATCGCCGCCTATCGCAAGTCGCTCGAGATCAATCCCAAAGTTTTTGAGGCCAATCTCAATTTGGGAATGATGCTCGCTGCGCACGGCGAGAAGGATGAAGCCGCGAAGTATCTGAAGAACGCGACCGAGCTCCAGCCGGCGAGTCATCCGGAGCGGAGCAAGGAGCACGCCTGGCTGACGTTGGGAGAGCTCCTCTCATCCAGCGATCCAGCCGGCGCGGAGCAAGCGTTACTCAGCGCGACGAAGCTGGTGCCCGGCGATCCGCAGCCACATCTCCTTCTCGGCCAGCTCTATGAAAATTCCGG
>CAYNPS010000042.1:0-2491 GCA_964399125.1 uncultured Terriglobales bacterium | reverse complement strand
GGGAGAGAGCTGAGCTATTGACCGCGGTCCATCGCGAGAGTGAAGCCATTCCCATTTACAAACTGCTGGTTGATAACAGCGGCAATGATGCCCAGCTTCGCTACCAGTACGGCCTTGCCCTCATGCATGACCACCAATGGATGCCTGCGGAGGAACAACTGCTTGCGGCGGTGAAACTGAATTCCAATCTTGCACCGGCCTACGGTGATCTCGCGGTAGTCGCCTCGGAGAACAAGCAGTACGACCTCACCTTGAAGGCTTTGGAAATTCGCACTAAGCTGCTGGGCGACAATCCAGGAACGTTCTTCCTGCGCGCAACCGCGCTGGATCATCTTCGGCGTTATCCAGAAGCTACTGAAAACTACCGGCAGTTCCTGGCTGTCGCAAATGGAAAGTATCCTGACGAGGAGTGGAAGGCGCGACATCGATTGATCGCGATTGAAAAGCTGAAATGAAGTTGCACATCGTCATCACTATTTGCCTCCTGGCATCGTCTGCGTCTGCCGACAAACCCAGCGCAACGCCCGAACAGCAGGAAGCTTCCAAGATCGAACAACTGAAGCAGAAGATTGAGCACGACTCAGAACGGGAGGTCTGCTACAACTCCGCCGAATTGGTCCGCGATCTCGTCGAGCAGTTCAACAATCAAATGAACGCCGGAGAACTTCAGCCGGCACAACAAACGTTGAATGACATTGGGACCTACGCCGACAAAGCGCGCGACGCTGCAAAGAAAAGTCACCACAAGCTGAAACAGGCGGAACTGACGCTGCATAAATCGGCACGCCGTCTGGCGGACATCGCACAGGCGCTCTCTGTAGAAAATCGCGACGCAATCAACACTGTGGTGAAAAAGATCGAAGCCGCCGACGACGATATTCTCAACCAGGTCTTCAAGAATTGAGGCCAACATGCGCATTCGTCCACTCGCATTCTTCGCTGTAGTCGTTGTGACCTCTGCACCGCTGTGGTCGCAAGTTCATGATCGCGATCCGCTCACCGAGGCGGAGGTCGATCAACTGCGCGAAACGGCGATCGAGCCGGAGAAGCGCCTCAAGCTGATGGTTGAATTCACAAAAGCGCGCATGGCTTCCCTGGAAAAAGCACGCACCGATCCCCAAGCCAAAGATCGCGGCAAGCACATGCATGATCTGCTCGAGGACATCACCTCGCTCGTCGATGAAATTGACGATAACGTCGACGACTACAACGAGCGCAGCGCCGATCTCCGCAAACCGCTCAAAGAAGTCGTGCAAATGGACAGCGAGTTCCAAGCGAAGCTGCACGAGTTGAAGAACGCCGAAAACGATCCCAAGAACATCGACGAAGCTTCGGACTACAAGTTCGCCCTCGATGATGCAATCGAATCAGTCGATCAAAGCGCCACCACAACGCGCAAGCTCCTCGATGAGCAGAACGTGAAGTTCGCAAAGAAAAAGAAGTGAAGCAGGCGAGACGCAAGCGCTTAAGCAGGTGTGGGAATTTCGTGATTTCCTGATTTCGCGATTTCGTGATTTTGCTTCTCAATCGCGAAATCACGAAATCACCAATCACAAAATTTCTGCCAAACAGCAGTCACCGAATCGGTTGAATCCAGGTTTGCGCCTCGTGCTAAATTCAAACTAGGTGATCCCCAAGCTGAAGGAAATATTTTTTGAGGCCTACCGCGAGCTTCGTCCGCGGGCCCCGTATCCCGAATTTCAGGTCGAGTTCTTCCCATTTTCGAACATCAACAACACCATTCGTCTGCGGCAAGGCAAAGTGCTGGTCCGCATCTCCGATCTCTTGTCTGGAGCGCCGAAGGATGTTCTCTATGCAATCGCGCACATTCTGCTCGCCAAGCTGTATCGGAAAGAAATCGAAGCGCGCCACGCGACGCGTTATCGCCGCTATCTCGGCCGTAAGGACGTATCCCGCAAAGCTCACCTTGTCCGCCAGGAGCGTGGACGCAAGGTGCTGCTCACGGCAGAAGGGCGCTACTACAACTTAGAGAGCATCTTCGATGATTTGAATCAGCGGTTCTTCCATGGACTGCTTGCGCGTCCGTTGATGACCTGGAGCCGCCACGTTTCCCGGCAGAGCCTTGGCCACTACGATCCAGCGCACAATACAATTGTCATCAGCCGTGTCTTTGATCGTCCGGATGTGCCACGATATGGACTTGAATATCTCGTATATCACGAGATGCTTCATTTGAAGCACCCGGTCAAGTTGAACGGAAGTCGACGGTGCATCCATCCCAAGGCTTTCCAGGAAGAAGAGAAATTGTTTCCCGAATTGGAGCAGGCGAAGGCGCTACTGAAACGATTGTGACCTCAACTACTCATTTATACTCGCCACCAATGCTCAAGGAGACGCTCGCTTCCGGTTGTGCGCTGATCGACGCAACCCTTGATCGCCTCCTTCCCCGCGAGACACAGGTCCCTGCGTCTATCCATAGAGCCATGCGCCACAGCGTGTTTGCCGGCGGGAAACGGCTTCGTCCCGTGCT
>CAYNPS010000041.1:1625-28352 GCA_964399125.1 uncultured Terriglobales bacterium | reverse complement strand
AGGAGTGGTGCCGTCGTTGCCATCGTTCCCGTTCAGGGAAACGTAGAACTGCGGTGGTGCAGACGGATCTGTAGCTGCTACTGCATATACGGCTGATCCAGAACCCTGTGAGTTCGTACGCAAGCTGCTACCGATGAGTAACGCGATCACGCCGCAGGAGATCGTTCCCAACAGAAGTAATCTGCGAATTGTCAGCTGGCTGGAAGAATCGTTGGCATACATAGAGTTACTCGGTTCACAATTGAGCTAGATTTGATGGCGAGGTTTAGCTGGATGCATCCCAGCGCTACTTAGCGCTGCTACTCGATCTAGCACCGCCTTGATCAGTTGACGAGCATTCCGGCGGTCTGGCTTCTGTTCGAGGATCTTGCAATAGTCCTGCAGGAGCGCGTTCCAAATGACTTCCTGGCGGAAGTGGTCCTGAACCCAGCGCATCGCAGCTTGACCCATCTGCTCGCGTTTCTGGACATTCACTAGGAGTTCTTGCAGCGCGGCCAGCAAAGCCTGCTCATCGCGCGCAGGAACAGCTCTTCCGGTAACTCCATCCAGCACTGAATCCACCGCTCCAGTCGCGTTCGTGGTTATTACTGGAACGCCTGCTGCTTGTGCCTCCAGACACACTACACTTAGTCCTTCACGATATGTCGGGAGAGCCAAGATCTGCATTGTCCAGTAATAAGGAGCTGGATCGGAGACGAGTCCTGTCAGGTGCACGTTTGGATCGCGCGGCAATTGTTCGCGAATGGCAGGATCTACCGGATCAGAATCATCGAAATCACCAACCAGGAGAAGATGCAACTCAGGCCAGGATTGGCGGAGCAAACTATAGGCCCGGTAAAGCTCGGCGAATCCTTTATCTCGAGTGAAACGGCCAACAAAACCGATCACCGGAGCCGAGAACGGAATCCCCAGCACTGCGCGAAGATTGTGCGCGCGTAGCCGTTTCTGTGGTGTCGGCCTGTAATGCTCGCAATCCACTCCGTTTGCGCTGCCTGCACCGACGACATATGCCTTCTCATAATCCAGCACCCTGAATTGAATGGCCCTTTCGCGAACACTTGGGCTAACGCACCGAACGTCTCGAGCGTTGCGGCAGGACACCGACTCGGCAAGCATCAACACTTTGCGTTTCCAGCCGCTCGCGGTCTCGAAGCGCAAACCATGCAGTGTGTAGACGAGGTGCGGTGTGAAAGCGAGTCGGGCAGCGATTCCACCCAGCAGTCCTGCCTTCGGAGTTCCTACGTTTACGATGTCTGGTCGAATCTTTCGCAATACCCGCCACAATCTCCAGAGCGATTGGATGTCCCTCAGCATCGCACCATTGCGCTCCATGGGAATGGTAATTACTGCGGCGCCTTGCTCTTCCGCTTCTTTCACCTGCGGTCCGGGACTACAGATGAGTGTTATCTTGAATCCAGCTTCACGCAAC
Organism: uncultured Terriglobales bacterium; assembly: GCA_964399125.1. GTDB lineage: Bacteria > Acidobacteriota > Terriglobia > Terriglobales > Acidobacteriaceae > Gp1-AA112. Next base: position 26,923 of record CAYNPS010000041.1, on the reverse strand, counting down.
CACTTAATCTGCCCGCGAAAGAATACAGTACTTATAGCAGCGGTCACGATAAGCACGATATGCGGTTGGCGAGAAGTACGGGACATACAAGCATTAGCCATTTCGACGAAGATAGGACAATAATGACAGGCGAAACACAGCTCGTTCTTAGAAGAGTTGTCTGCTCTGGATCTACTATCGTGCGGAACAGAGTACTGTGGAGGAAGACTGCCGGGTTGTTCTTTGCCAGTCAGTCGTTACTCGATGTAAGTATCTATAGAATGCGATTCTCTTGGGCTGCAAAAGCTGTTCGTGATACCGTCGAGCGGTCGCCAGATTTGCAGATGCCATTCGATTCCTCGCGATCGGATTCGCGGCAACCTGTAGAATTTTGTCTCTCAGCTCATCTGCGTTGCCGGGTGCGACGAGCGCCTCATTAGGCAACAATTCGGGCACCCCGCCAACCCGTGTTCCAACACAGGCAATTCCACGTGCCATGGCTTCGAGAAGAATGCGAGGCAAGCCCTCAGTCCGCGAAGGGAGGACGAAGAGATCAGCGGCATCCAGTTGACGTCGAATCGGTTCTCCGGCAGGAAGTGATCCAAGAAAAGCTAATCGTTCTGATACGCCCAAGAGTGTTCCTATGTATTCAAATCTCGGCCTTCTTCTACCGCTTCCAATGATTACGAGTTCCGCATCAAGTCCCTCCCGAATACACTTCGCAAAGGCGGTGATGAGCACATCAAGCCCCTTATAGTCAACCTCCAGGGTACCCACGAAGATGATACGGAAACGACCGTTCCGACCAATATGCGCCGGAGGCAATGTGCGGAACCTTACGTCATCTGCGCCAACGAAGGCGGAATCGGGCAGCTCAGCATCAGAAACGCCAAATACGGAGCGAGTCTCACCGCCTACATTCTTGATTGGCGGATAGCGGCGCTGCAGTGCGTGTTCCGTAACATACAAATTACAGGCTGCGTGCTTGCATTGCGCCTGAAGAGTGTTCGAGGACCAGCAACGCAACACTGGACGCAGTGGATGTGGGTTGGCTCCCGATGCAAATGCCTCCCGAGGATCGCCTACCACCTCAACTCCATAAGGGCGGCCTGCTTCGAGTTGCCAATAAGCCAAGGTCGAAATCATTCCGGGAACCCGCAGCAGTAGTGCACTATCGCCCGCGACTGCATTCCTGATGGCGCTCCGTACGTGTCGAAACCTGCATGCGAAGTTCCAAGGGCCGACATACGCAGGAACTCCGGCCACCTTAACACCTTCTCCGTCCACCCTCTGCCATGTGTCCGCAGGACAATGACTCTCGTGGACGCGAGCAAGAACTCTCACTCCGTCAAATACGGCTAAGTACCTGGACCAAAAGGAATGAGGATACAGTGACGCGGTCCAGCATTGGCCGTCGGGCGTGCGATAAAACCGTTGCTCCAGCGCAATTGTCAGTTGCATGGGACAACACGACTGCTCGTGTTCCTGCCCAGGAATGGATTCGACCCGCTCAACATAAGAGAACAGTTATTGAGGCAGAGCGTTCTGTTCCAGAACACAGATCTCGATTGTGCTCTTTCGCGCCACGATCAAATTCCGAAACACATGAGCATTCGACAGACACTTTATCGTGAGACCAGCCAAAGCCAGGACTAGAAGACAGCTTACTGCCTCGAGGTACACAGTTCGGAAATCGATGCGGTTTGCGTTAACCGTTTCGGGAGTCAGCACCGCCGCTATGACTAAGCCCCATTTGAACTTCCGCAAATGGCCCAAGGCTATAAACGCCAGCATCCAAAAAAACGACACAATGCACACACCGGGAATTCCGAAGTTGAGGAACGCTTCTGCGAGTGGACTGTAGCCCCAGCCGGCTGCAGCAAAACCGAACATCGCGCCCCGATTCACCGCCTGGTCGAGCTCTGTCGATGGTGAGGGGGGCTTAGAGCTATAGATAAAACGAGGAAGTATAGTAATGATGGTTTGAGCGTAGGTTGCGCCGAGGGCGTAATCCTTCACATATTTGCCATTATATAAAATCGAGAAGAAAGGGCCTCCCAGTTCCGAATTACCAGGCAGTACTACATCCCATAAAGACTTACTGCTGTTCGGCTCGGCGATCACATGATGCGAGTTCGAAGAAAATATAAACTCCGGGATTTGCTCTCTTAGCTGGCCAACGATCGAAAGGGCGATATATACAGCAATCGCGAGCAAGATGTGCTTTGGCCGTATTGCGACTCGCCGCATTGAAACGAACACTTTCGCTGCCATCACCGCCAGAACAGTCTGGACAAGTAGTCGCCGGTCACCTTGTAGAGTTACCATCAAGCACCACAGAGCGAGTAGTCCGATCGTGACTTTCCAGCGCTTTATACTTGTAGTGGACACTGTGCTCATAACTAAACCCACTACTACGAATCCGTAATACGGAAAGCTAATGTTTTGTGCAATTAGCTCGAATCTCTTTGTCCTCTCAATACTGAGAGCAGTCCAATAACCGCCGATTTGGGAATATTGCAGTAAGTAGATCAATACTCCCACGAGATAAAAGATGATTCCGACATTAAACCAGTACCGTTTCTGGGGCCCAGCGATCCGCTTCCCCATGGATGGCCGCCAAACTGCCGAGGCAAGGGCGACAAAAATCGCAGCCAGGGCACAAACCAGTCCTGCACGGAAAAAGTCATCTGACTCAAACTGCAATGGGTAACTAAGGTGTTGCCGAGTTTCTTCGGATAGAAATCTGAGCAGTGGGATGCCCGTGTAAGCGCCGAAAATAGCGGGAAACAGAGTTGCTGGATCAACAACACCGCGTTCACGCATTGACAAATACGCAACTAGCCAGGGAAGCATTAAAGGTATTAATGCAATTGCCGGGCTTAAGACAGGACCCACCCATAGAATGCTCCAACACAGAACACTCGCAGCAAGGCATGCGAATGCCAGAACGAAAATCCGCAAATTTTCTCGAGAATCAGGAAGTGCGGCAAGTGGGCTAGCAGTGCTCATAGGCGTTGCATAACCGCCGGACACTTGCGTCAATGCCAAACTCATGCAGGGCCTTTGATACAAAGGGCACCCTTGATAACCTACGTGCCGCAAGGATCGACTCAGCCCAATGCTCCGGCGAATCTGAGAGCGATTGACGGCTTATCAATTCGGGAAGGATGTCAGTTTCGCGTGATATTGTATCTGCGATGCAGCAGGGCAAGCCTGCGGCCTGTGCTTCCAATAAAACCATGGGAAAGCCTTCGTACAGCGAGGGCAGCACGAAAACATCCATGAGCCCTCTCATGAGTCGAACCACGTCATCTCGAACTCCCAGGAATCTGACTCGTTGATCCAGTCCCAGAGTTCGCGCCCGTGCTTCCATTTCTTTTCGCAGTGGCCCGTCCCCGACCAGGAAGAAGAGAGCGTCAGAAGTAACCGCACAGACCCGCTTAGCTATCTCTAGCAAGAATGCATGATTCTTTTGCGGGCAAAATCTGCCCACATGGCCGACTACAAATGAATTTGTTGAGATCCCGAATTCGGCACGTACTTGTGATGCATCTGCTGGCGTCATGAAAGGATGCAGATCAATACCCAAATGAGACACATGCCATCTGGAGTCACGTTTCCAATGGTCACCAAACAATGACGCCATCGCTTCCTCACTGACCCCCAGTCCGCAACTGGCACTAAGTCGCAGTAAAATATTCATACTAAGTCGGTAGAATCTACGACCGACAGGTTCATCAGAGATATGGGAATGTGCAACACGTAGCGGTACGCCCGCAAGCCGAGCCAATGCTAATACGTACCCACTAAATCGATGAACGTGGCTGTGCACACAGTCATAGGGACCCATGTCGCTGAGGATGCGCCAAAACTTACGAGCGTAAAGCAGAGGATCCGAAGGTGGAACGCATCTTAAGATCCGAGCCCCGAGGAAGCGAGCCTCGTTATCATAGTCACAGGGTTGGTCTGTGTGAACGAGAAAATCGAATTCATATTTGGCTCGGTCGATATGTCGAAGCACCTGGATCAGCCAAGTCTCCGCTCCTCCACGATTCAAACCTCCAAGAACGTGCAGAACTCGCATATAGGTACTCTTCAAAAAGTTGAACTTCTACCTAGCTTGCTCAACTTCGGTAGGCATTGATAACGCGTTACCATCGCCAGCGTATATCGAGGGCTGAGATATCACCGGCGCAGTCTGATGTCTCGCCACGAAGCTCGCAATGGCTGTGACCGAGCGAAAATTATCGAGCTCCAGCTCCTCTATCCCGATGTGAATTCCAAAGTGAGTTTCCAACTCCATCAAAAGCTCAACAATTTTCAGAGAGTCCATGACACCGGTGTTGATCAAGTCCTCATCTGTGGAGACCACTCCTATATTCAAGTTTAAGAGTAATGCAGCAACTTCCCTTTGAAGTATCGTCGAGCTTTCCATGTCATTTTTCCTTGTGTTCAGAGGCCAGCAGGTCGAAAAGCAGCCGGTCGTATACGCGCCCATCAATCGTGTGACACTGGCGTTGTCGGCCAATCAGTTTGAAGTTATTCCGCTCAGCGACGCGAACCGATGGATTGTGTTCCACGATCCAGGTGTTGATGGAGCGTAGGCCGAGATCTCGAAACGCAAAGGTGAGCATCTTGGAGACGGCCTCGGTTGCGTGTCCTCGAAATCGCAAACTCTTTTCTCCGGCCACGACCCAGATGCGTGCAGTTTTGAAATTCCGATTTACCTCATCCAGGCCAATGACGCCGAGGGGGACGTCTTCATCCGACGCATAAACGCGAAGGACATGACTGTCACGTTGCACCATGATCTTGAGCAATTCTGGCGTAAGTATCTGCCTACCATCACCGAACTGGAGCCATTGATAGTTCTCCTTCTGAGCCAACCAGCCGGCTACGGTCTGAACTAATTCTGGTGAGTCAAGCGGCTTGAGTCGCACGGATAATAGTTTTCGCGCCATCTTGCTGGAAAGCGCTCCTGAGTAGTGGTTTATCAATTTTTCCAGACGAGTTCTTGGGAAGCTGATCGAATGTCATCCACCGAGTGGGGAGCATGTAAGTAGGCAAGGTTTTTCGAAGTGCGCGCTCAAGAAATGTGGGTTCGACTTTAGGAGTCTTCGCGCTGACGTAGGCAGCGCAAATTGTCATACCCTCAAATCCCTCACTCGGAATAGCAACCACGGCGCATTCTTTCAGTTGATCCAGCGCATTCAGTGCGGCTTCGATCTCCCCCAGCTCAATTCTGTACCCGCGACTTTTGATTTGAGAGTCACTACGCCCGATGTAATATACGAGGCCATCTTCGCCAAGTTTGGCCAAGTCTCCGGTCTTGTAGATTCGATCGTCGGGACTGACCGCGCCAGGACGTCGAGTAAAAGCACTGTTAGTCTTTTCTGGATCGTTCCAGTATCCGGGACTAAGACCGACACCCGCGATATATAAGTCTCCTATCTCTCCCGGTCCGACCGGCTGCAGCTCCTGATTCAGAACGAGCAATTCCTCGCCTCTGCAGGCAGTTCCAATTGGAACCGCCGCGCGGCTGTCCGATGGGCATTCTGGAAGCGTGTAATAGCTGCTGGCGATTGTTGTCTCGGTAGGCCCATATAAATTCGTGAACTGCACTTTGGGCAGGCGCTTCATCCAGTAAATGAGCGCAGGAGTCGGAAACGTTTCACCGCACCACAGCAATCGTTTCAGGCTGGGAAAATCATCTGTCGCGACCACATCAAATTTAGCCATGTAATTCAAGACGGAAGGGACTGAAAACCACTGTGTCAATTCTGAAGCTCGGATGAACTCAGCAAGCTTGTTCGGCATCAGGCTAAGCTCGGGCGGGACGAGATGAAGTTCTGCTCCCGAGGCAAACGTGCCGAAGATATCGAATTGTGAAAGATCAAAATGTAGAGGAGGATGGCCTGAGTTGCGATCTGAAGAGTTCATCCTGAAGTAATCCACAGCCCACTCGATAAAATGCATGACGTTCGCGTGGGTGATCACAACACCTTTGGGCAATCCGGTTGATCCAGAAGTGAACAGAATGTGTGCAGCGTCCTCTGAGCAATTCTGAGTCGTAGGTACAGCACCTGAGAAGAGGGCCAGATCGCGTTTCGAAAACTTGGACTCTGGATGATCTTTGAGATTGTTCTTGTTATCTAGCCAACCTACACACAATTGCGTGCTCAATTCTTTCTCGGAGAGCAATTCGTACAGTTTCATCTCGGACGACGCTGTTGACAAAATCCATCGGCTGTCGCACGAGCGAACGATCCTAGCGAGACGAATCGCTGGACTGGCTGGATCAAGGGGTACATGCATGCAATCTGCCTTAAGAATGCCCAGAATGCTGACGATGGCCTCCGGCGACTTAGGCATCAGAAAACAGACACGATCGCCTCTGCGACAGCCTGCTGCGCGGAGGAGCCGAGCCAGACGGTTCGACAACTGTTCTAGCTCACCGTACGTCATTCGCTCCTGCCCCATGACAATGGCAAGCGCGTCAGAGCGGCGTTCAGCTTGTTCTGTTACCCAGTGTTGTAGTAAGGCTTTCATTTTGTAGATACGCAGAGGGCAGACTCGAACACCTGGTTTACATGGTGCAGTTCGTCTTCGCTCGGAGGGATGTCCAGGATGAACGTGTGATATCCGGCTGTAACATATCGTGCGATCTCATCTGCAACTTGCGAATAGCTTCCGACAAGGTATGGGCACATCGTCTTGTAGTTCTGAAATGGCACGAGCCAGTACGGGCTCTCTTCACCAGTGACTTCTTCTGCCATATCGGATAGCTGCTTGTGCCACTGAGAGTCTGAGACCTTCATAGCCATTTGGTGAGTAAACTGGCCTTTCCGATCTTCGGGGAATCGGCGGTGGGCTACCTCCCACGCCGCAGCCGCTGACTCGCGCGCAATAATACCAACGCGGATCCCGGAACGTACGGCCTCGACGACCGATTGATCCCCGTACTCATTCGAGGGCTTCGGATAACAAATAGCAGTAGCTCCTGTCGCATGAGCACAGGCGATGCCGGCCTCTGAAGAGCCGGAAACAAAGATCCCGGGATACAGCTTACTAGGCAGCGCCGGAGTCATCCTGAGCTTATCAACGGTGTAGAACTCGCCCGAAAATGTGACTGGTTCTGAGCTCGCGAGCAGCCTAGAGATAATCGTTGTGTATTCGGTTAGCCGGTCATATCTCTTGTCGTGAGGTGTGGTGTCATTAAGTTGAAGTAAATCATTTTTGAAGCCGCCTGCTACCATGTTAAGGTAAAGCTGACGTCCATAAAGGAAACCGAAAGATGCGACCATCTTAGCAACTGTGTAAGGATGCATATAGGCAGGCTGGACCGCGACCAGAGGAGCCAGGGAGGTGGTACTCTCGATAATCACTTGCGAGACGAGCCACGGATCGATCAGCGAGTTATCTGTGTAGACGAGAATGCCCTTACATCCATTCAGCTCGCTCCAGCGTGATACATTAGCGATGTCTTGTAAGTATCTCTCTGGCGATGAGCCGCTTGAGTTCGGACACGTGGAAAACACTTCCACTGACGTACAGAGACTGCTCTCATCAATCGCGGTATGCATACCTTGCCTCCTTTACCAACAGTCCACCTTCTTGTGCAGAAAACAGATTTGAGCTCTTACGAATAGTGCGTGCAGGAACGCCGAACACGGTTGTGTCCGCCTGAACTGAACTGGATGCAACGGAATTTACACCCACTACTGCGCGATCGCCGACCACTGTTCCGGGCAATAATGTTGCGTTGCACCCGACGACCGCGTAAGAGCCCACGCGGCAGTTGCCATTGATGCGGGCACCGGAGAAGATCTCGCAGAACTCCTTCAAGACCACATCATGTCCTATGGACACGTGACTATCGACGACCACATGCGAGCCGATTCGAGCATTGCATGCGATCGTCACCATTGGTCCGACACAGGCGCCTGGTTCCACTACTGCACTGTTATCGACGAGCGCGGATGGATGAATCAGTATTGCTGGTTTCCAACCTAGGTTTTCAGCATGGCGTGCTATACGGGCACGTATCTGATTGTCGCCAATGGCACAAAAGAACCAAAGCTCGCCATTGTTTCGCAAGTCATCAGCTACTTCGTCGATAGTGCCAAGCACAGGGTATTCGGCATGCCGCGTTCCCCTTTTCGTACGATCGCCATCAATGAAACCGAGAACATTCCACAGTGCCTCTTTAACCTCTGAGCCTTGGAGCGCATTCACGCTCGCTACCATCGATGCAGCAACTGATCCGAACCCACCTGCCCCGATTATTACGAGCTCGCGTTTAGAAACGGTGCTCATCAAATATCCATCGGAATTAGAATTGTCCATTTTGGACTTATAGACCCGGCTTCGGAGGAAAGCGACTTACAAAATGTAACAGCGCCAGACGATTGGCGTGGATGTCTATGCCTGGAGTAAGATATCTGGCTGCGCCGTCGAAACATTCATTGTATTAAGGCGTTCGTGATTGCGCGTTCCATTTAAGAGAATAACGACGCTGCCTCCAACCTGCGCGACCATCGCGAGGAGCATTGCAAGAATAGCGCCCAGTAGTCCTCGAGTGGGAATCAATATATAACATGCTAATGCAACGATGATATTTGTGAGGACAAATAGCATTGCCTGAGAGTAGTAGTACCGAGCGGCTGTCAAGGCATAACCGAGGCACTGGCCAACATATGCGATAGCGCCCACCCCCATGACCCATGGAAGTAAGTGCGCCTCTTCCGCATACTCAGGTCGAAAGAGGATAATGAGGATTTCTCTTCCGAATAACTTCGCGATGACGATGCCACATATCCCAAGCACAACACCAAGACTGAGTAGCTTCAGGAGCAATGACCTAAACTGAACGAAATCCCTGGTGATGTAAGACCTGGCAAGCGGAGTAAAGACAGATTGGCCAAAGGACACAATTGCCATGCAGCCGGCTGTGAGCATGGCCGCGAACGCCGAAAATATCCCAAGCGCTCGATTCCCCATCAGATACTGAATGAAATACCGTGGAATCATGAAATTAAGCGATACGAATGCGGCTATCAGGCTCAATGGCAGGCTAAATAGCAATAAATCGCGCTGCAGCGGTAGACTGTACCGGGGACTCAGGGCAGTATTCACATCAGAGCGGCACAAAGCGTGAGTGCGGCCAGAGGCGTCGTAACCTATTAGAACTGTTAGCCGGCCCAGCGCCATCACCGCGAGTGCCCAGAAGATATTTCTGCCAACATACAATGCAATCGCAAAACCTGTGATCGAAATCATCGTTCTCGCCAGCAATGACTTCGCAATCTGGATCACTCGGTCGCGGAGTTGCAACCTACCATAGTAGATGTCGCTTATTGCGTCGGTCGCCTGAACGAAAGCAATAATGAGGATCATTGCCATCAATGACCAGTTCCGATCAAGTATCCAAACAGTAGCGCCGGCAGCTGCGAATGCAAACCCCGTAGTGAATAACCTTAGGCCGAGGTAGTAGCCAAAATGAATTGTCTCGCAAACATCGGATGCCAAAGCCAGGCGTAACTGCAAGCTCGCACATGTAAAAATTGGAACGGCAATGGCCCAAGCCCAAGCGTATTGTCCCACCACTTCCGGCCGCACAATCTTGGCGAGTATCACCAATATTAACCATTGTCCTGCAGCATAGATCGCATTGCCGATGAGCATCCATGCGAAGTCTTTACTCAGTGACGAATGCTGACGAGTCATTACGGAATCGGGCTCGTTACCTGCCCCCTGCGCCAATCCCGGGAGGGATCTAGGCGGATTTGTAGCCATATTGGAGATATTCTTTGGCACCGTAATAGCTGTAACTGTTCGCGTCGTCAGGATCCCAGCCGTTGAGCACAGTTCCGAACACCCGCGTACCATCCTCTACGAAACGCTGAGCGATGATTTGCGCACTACGTGGTGTCGTTTGCCCGGCGCGCAGAATCAGAATGACTCCATCCGCAAGTCGGGCCAGCACTCGAGCATCTGCCAACTGAGTCATGGGAGGAGCATCAATTACTACCATGTCGAAGTTCCTGCGGGCTTGCCCAATTACGTCACACATGCGCGGCGAGTATAGTAGGCTTACGCTGTTTGTACCCGCGCTGCCGCTGGTTAGAACAGTGAGGCCTGGAATTTTGGTTTGGTGGGCGAGCTGTGCGATAGTACGGGACGGATCAAGTGGGCCATTGGCAGCCAATATGTTGCTCAGGCCATAATCATTGGGCAGTTCGAAGATTTTGTGCAGTCTCGGACTCCGCAGATCACCATCGATTAACAGAATCTTTCGCCCAATATCGGCAATTGCAAGCGCAAGATTGCTTGAAACGGTTGTTTTACCATCGCCGCGACACGGGCTCGTGAGTACCAGCACTTGAGGAAAATCTCCGTTTTGGCCAGCTAACAAAATTGAGGTCAGAGTGTTCCGGACACATTCGGCAATCAATGATGGCTTGGAAATCCAGGAAGAAAGCTCGGGTGCCGAACGATCATCGAAACTGGAGTCAAAGCTTGGAAGAGATAAGTGAGAGGCGCGTGCAGCTTTTGAGAGTGCCTGGATCCCGGGAGCACCTGCGAGGGGAATAGCGCCCAATTCGGGCAAACTAAGATATGCTTCTGTATCACCTGGCGTACGTATCCTGCGATCGATGTTCTCTCTGAGCAACACGAACGCTAGCGCACAGAATGTCCCGCCAAACAATCCTAGGATGCAGTTCATGAGTGTACGAGGCCGGACGGGTACTGCCGGGGGTTTGGCTGGGTCGACGACCAGGACGTTGCTTACGCGCATTGCAGAGGCGAGTTGTGCCTGCTTCACTCGTTCGAGCATGGCCTCATAGAGATGCCGGCTGGAATCCACGTCGCGTTTCAACGTGTCGTAATGTATAGCTTTGCTGGATTGGTCTGCGAGAACCTTCTCCTGTTCAGCACAAGCCTGCTCCAGAAAGGCCTCGCGTTTGCGAGCAGCCATATATTCGTTTCTGATTCGGTGGAGGATCAGACCACGCTGCTTCTGGAGAGCAGCCTGCAGTTCCTCGATCTGCGCCTGCACGCGTTTAACTTTGTAGTGTGCTGGAGTCAGCGTTGTAGTTAGCTCGGCTAATTGCCGCTGGAGCTCTGTAAGTTTTCCGCGGTAATCGCGTAATGTAGGATCGTCGAGCGTTTCGGGAAGCGATTCTACGGGCCTATTCTTTGCCTCATCAAAGGCTGCTTCTTTGGCGATGCGATCGGCTTGAGCTTTCGAGAGCTCGTCCTGTAGTTCCTTGAGCCGCGCATCCGCGAGATTCTCGTTATCACCGGTAAATACTAGCCCGGAGGTGCGCGCGTAATTTTGAAGTTCGCCCTCGGAGTGTTCGAGACGCGACTTCATTTCCCCCAAATGGCTGGTCAGCCATTCGCTGGTGCGCTGTGTCGATTTCCACCGCATCTCCTGGCTTTGGTCGATAAATTCGTTTACAAGAGTGTTGGCAAACTCTGCCGCTAATTTCGGATCAGGAGACTCGTATAGGACTTCCAGCAGGCGCGTGTTGCCGGCGGAATGCACAGTCAGGTTCTTCTGCGCCTGCTGAATCAGGTTCTCTTGGTTGGCCAGTGGCGAGCTGATCGGTAGATTCAATATGCGACGAACATGCGATCGCACCCTCGTTGTGAACGCATGCCATCCCGGGGTGGGAGTGGCTTCGTGAATATGAAGTTTGCCAATTACCCTCTCGATCAATGAATCGCTCTGCAGAATCTTGATTTGGGTTTCGAAGTAAGATTCTGCAGTGATGTAGTTTCCACCTGGATCAGTTGGGTCCACGTGTTTCGTATCCATGAAATCTTCATTGAAGTCTGGAATTTGGAGCGAAGTCCTGGCGCGGTACATTGGCGTTTGGAGCAAACTCATCAATAGCGCCAAACCAAACCCAACTATTGCGAAGCGGAATATGATCCCTTTATTACGTTTTACTAGATACCAATAACCGATATAGTTGAGAGGGTCTGCTGCTGCTCTGATCTCGTCCTCAGTATTGGCACGTCTGGAAACACTAAGGCGTCGCTCCGAAACCTGTGGCTTCAAAGGCTGAAGTGGAACCAGGTGCTTAGGCTGAAGATTAGGAGATTCCATTTTAATGCCAGATGGCGATTCCGGTTCCAGTCTGGATGGCTGCCTCAATACCGCGGAGCGTCATTTTCTTTCCTGTGCTGCCGGGAATAAAAAGGATGTCTTCACCGTGAAGTGGTATGTCTTGGGCGCTTCCTTTGAGAATGCTATTCACATTCACGGTGATTTCTTCGCGTCGAGTGCCGCTCTGATTTACGCGCAAAATCTTCGCATGCTTTCCGTCAGCAGTCCCAATAAGACCTTCGGCAAGTGACAAAGCCTGTAGCACCGATATGGATTCATCTTCTCCGAGCGTGAATCCCCCAGACCGCTTGACGTCTCCGATTACGTATACCATTTCCGCTTTTGAAACTGTAACTACATCATTTGGGAATATCTGGATGTTTTCGCCGGGATCTTTGGCTTCGATCAGTTTCTTGAGATCCAGATCGGCTGTGCTGAATCGTCCTGTTGAGTCGATGTGGGCATTTGGCAAGGGGACACAGCCCCAATTCAGCTGGCGAGTAATGTGAATACTGTATCCCCCATCAGGACGAATGCCACCCGCCAGCGAGAGCACCTCGAGCAGTGACTTCCGCCCCTCGAGCTGATGAACACCGGGAGTGTTGACCGCCCCCAAAACAGAAACCGGTTGACTCCTTAGCTCCTTTACATCGATGGAAATCTGAGGATCGCGAATATAAGCACTCAGACTCTCGTTCAGCACTTTTTCAGCTTGAGGAACCGTCAGGCCGGCCAACAGCGCTCTTCCAATCAGCGGCACCTGCGCCTTACCATCCTCGTCGATGCGGATGAGTTTCTTATCAAAATCTTCCACGCCGGGAGTAGAAAGCTCCAATTGGTCGCCCGGCCCTAATTGATATGTGGAGTGCAAGGACGTACAGGGATTATTTGCCGAGCGGTTACTCGTGTTCAGTGGAGTTTCGGCACGAACTGTATTAGCGAGTAGCGACAGAAAGAAGCCGAGCACCGAGACCGCTACAAAGGTCTTGCCATTTACTATGTAACGGTGCATTGATCTCGAATGCTTCCAGTGCATACATGCTTGATGCGCTGCGCCCTTTAGTCGACGACATGGAACGCGCATATCAACTGTTTAGCTTTCACTCGGAGCTTCTGGTACGTGGTGCCATGGATACGAGGTAGCCTTTTTATTAATCGCGGCCGGTCTTGATTCGAGAATACGGTTCGTAAGTGAAGCGGCGGCGTACTTCGTACCGGCAACGAAGCGCATCAAAGGACCGTAACTTCGCGCTGCAGAGGCTCCGAGGAAGTGCAAGCCTGCGACAGACGATTCGAATCCGGCTCTCAACTTCGGATACCCGTCTACAAGAGTTATTCCCTTCAGCAGTTCCGGGGACAGAAAGCTGTACCGAGAAACGTCAATTCGGTAACCACTTGCCAGGAGAACGTGATCCCCTAATCGCATGCTTCCGTCGTTAAGTGAGAGGTACACCTGTCGTCCGACAGGCCTGGCTGATACGATCACGCGATTGGTCGTCAGGTTTACGCCGTTCAGACGGGATCGTAACCAACCAGCTCCTGCCGGTCGAATCGCGCGCTTTGCAATGCGCGCATGAACTGCATAGGGAAGATGGCGAAACAAGTCTGGCGTGTCGACCAACCAATTCAGACCCGGTGGGCCGATATCAGAAGGCGGGTAAAGTATCCGACCTAGCAAGTTACCATCGCGATGTAGCCAATTGTGCAGCGGAGTACCATGGCGCAGCCAATGAATTGTGCTCGCACGAGTAATTACTTCGACCGTTGCTCCGACTTCTTGCAATAGCGCAGCGGACTCAAGCGCACTCTGGCCGCCACCTACAACTATGATGCTCTGTCCGGAAAATCGACTGAGGTCCCGGTGATCTGAAACATGGGAGGCAAGGTCCAGTGGTAGATCGTTAAACTGAGGAGGTTTGAAAGCGAACGCACCGATACCCGTGGCAACTACAATGCGCTCTGGGTAAAACAGGTCGCCATCGTCGAGTGTCAGCCGAAAACACTTCTGAGATCTTTCCACTCTGTAAACCCGTCGGCCGTCTGCATCAGGTACGACCTTCCGCTGGAACCATTGGCCATAGTTCACGAAGTCTTCGAGCCGCACGGGGCGCTGCAAGGGAACACCAATTTCCGATTGATAGTCGTCGAGCGTCAAAGAATTCTGTGGATCGGATATATGCGAACCGTGCCAATACGACCGTAGGAACATGCCTTTGGGCATCTGATGTTCCCAAAATTCCATCGCTCTTCCGAACACGCGCAGTTCAACATTGGCAGCACGCAAATGCGCAGCGGCTGCCAACCCGTAGGGGCCCGCGCCGATGATGGCAACTTGACAGTCAGGTTTGATCATTGGCTAGATATTCCTCTGCGGAAATGACATAGGAGTACAGGATATAAGTATGAGTGTTAAGGACAAGAGTAATGGATTTCTGGCAGAGCCTCTGGCTATTGATAAACTGCCGCAACGGTCGATGATCTATTTGGCATTGGCTTCCGCGAACGAGCGACCTGTGAAGGAAGGCACATCGAGATCGCCATCCGGGCTGACGCTGCGGCGCAGGAGCACAATACTTAGAGTCCGGAAGAGAATCTGCAAATCCAGCATAAGACTCATATGGTCAACGTACCAAACATCAAGCGTGAATCGTTTTTCCCAGGTCAGAGCATTGCGCCCGTTGATCTGCGCAAGACCGGTGATGCCCGGCTTCACTTCGTGACGACGGGCTTGCTGATCCGAATAGAGAGTTAGATACTGGACTAATAGAGGCCGTGGTCCGACCAGGCTCATCTCGCCTTTCAAAACATTGAACAATTGCGGTAATTCATCAAGGCTGGTCTTGCGTAAGAAGCGTCCGAGTGGAGTAATTCGTTCTTTGTCAGGCAGTTGCCTGCCTGATGCGTCAACGCGGTCTATCATGGTCCTAAACTTATAGAGCCTGAATGTTCGAGCCATTAAGCCAGTACGGATAGGCCTGTGAAGAATCGGCGGCCCCATACAGATCCGAATCACGGCGGCAATAAGTAACATCGGCAACGCAAAGACAATTAGGCCAAACAGGGCGCCGATTAAGTCGAGGCTGCGTTTAATCAGTGGATGCATACGCCGAAGCTTCTACAGAGATATCGCGGGTACGTGCTGAATGTGCCATCGCGCCGAACTCCGAATCCAACACCTCTATTAAGTTTCTACAAACATAATTAATTTCCTCCTGGGTCGCACCAGGGAACATGGGAAGAACCATGCAGGTGTCTGAAGCGTGCTCAGTATTCGGTAAACAGCAAGCCGGCGTTTTGACTAGCTGAGCGAAGTAGGGCTGAAGGTGAATTGCGGGGAAATAGCATTGGCAGCCCACGCCACGGGCGCGCAAGTGACGCAAAATGTGATCCCGGACACCTGCAGGGTCATCGCAGTCCAGGACCAGTTGAATTGGATATACGAACCAGCTACGTTCGAATCCGTTGAAGTGGCGCGGAAGAACGATAAGTGGATGACCGCTGAGCCTGCGATCATATTCAGCGGCGACTCGGGCGCGGCTGGAGAGCAAATGGTCGAGTCTCCTAAGCTGTGCAAGTCCGAGTGCGCAATGAATGTCACTGAGACGATAATTGTAGCCGAGGCGTTCATGCCGTAGCCAGCTTGCATCCTCGGCGCGCCCCTGATTGCGCATACTACGACAGACCGCTGCGATCGCTTCATTATTGGTTACAATCATGCCACCCTCGCCGGTGGTCATCTGCTTATTGGGATAAAACGCGAAGATGCCGACATTGCCGAGTGTTCCCACAGGTCGACCGTGATACTTAGCGCCAAGCGCCTCGCAGGCATCTTCGATCACATGAAGGTTATACTTGCGCGCCACTTCCAGAATGGGATTCATGTCACACGGCAATCCAAACACATGCACAGGAAGAATGGCTCGAACGAGCAGTCCCGTTCGCGTATCTACTAGTGAGCCGCTATCTTGGTCTCGCACGCACCATCGTTCGATGAAGCTTCGAAGCGCCTCTGGGCTAAGGTTTAGAGTGTTGGAATCGATATCTATGAAAACGGGTACTGCGTTTTCGAATACCAGGCAGTTGGAAGATGCCACAAAGCTAAACGATGTGGTGATAACTTCGTGTCCAGCGCCAATGTGCAGCGCTCGCACTGCAAGATGCAGAGCCGACGTTCCGCTATTCACCGCCACGGCAAAGCGCGCACCTACTCGCTCAGCAAACTTCTCCTCGAATTCCAAGAGCTTGGGCCCAAGGCTTAGCTGTCCGGAGCGCAAAACATTTGTTACGTATTCCACTTCGAGTTCACTGATATCTGGACGGCTTAATGGTAAGTTCATGCGACCGCCTCTCCCAACTCTGGCTTAGGACAAATCGGCAGCAGAGTCTGTTTTCCAGGAGGAGAAGGAAGAATGTGGATCGGAGCTGGATAGCGGGACTCCTTCGTGATCCTGGCAGCGGCAAAATCGGGGAAGAGATGGTGCAGGCATGCCAAAAGGCCTACATAGTCAGCTTTTCTGACTAGCGCCTCTAGCACATCAATTTGTCCAACAATATCACCCGTTGCCGCTCGACTAGCCGATAGAGCTAGTATGCGATTGTGCTGTGTTGGTTGCGGAGTCTCCCATGGTTCCCACAACTCTTCCTCGACCTTTTCGCCTTCTTTGAGGCCAATGAACTCAATGCGAACGTCTTTTCCTGGAGTCAATCCTGAGAAGAGGCTCAGTGTGCGCGCGATCTCATAGATATTCAGGGGCTTTCCCATGTCGAAGACGAACGTTTCTCCGCCTTTGCCGAGGGCCGCTGCGTGGAGGATGAGGCAGACTGCCTCTGCAATGGTCATAAAGTAGCGGGTAGCTCGAGGATCAGTGATGCGCAGCGGCCCTCCCTTTTGAATCTGGTCGCGAAACAGGCGAAGAACACTGCCGGTACTGCCGGCAACATTACCGAACCGCACATTCATGTACAGTGTCTTGCTGCTCTGTGCAAGGTGGTTGATGAGCAGCTCGGTCATCTTCTTTGACAATCCCATGTAATTTCTGGGACTTACCGCCTTATCGGTCGAGATATTCACAAAACGGGCCGTTCCTACTTCCTGAGCTGCGAGAGCAACGTTCCGAGTACCGAGAATATTATTGCGTACGGCTTCTTGAGGGTGAAGTTCGAGCAAGTGAACATGCTTGTGCGCAGCCGCGTGAAAAACAACTTCCGGCCGCTCTCTTCGGAAGATCTGTTGGACCCGATCTCGACAGGTGAGATCTACCAGAATTGGTTCGATCGCGACATCAGGAAACTTTTCATGCAGTTCCAAATTGACGTAAAAAAGGCTGTTCTCCGACTTTTCGAGCAGAACGAGTTTCCGCGGAGAACCGGCAGCGATTTGACGACAAAGCTCCGAGCCGATAGATCCTCCGGCCCCGGTTACCAGCACAACTCGTCCTCCTGCAACTTCTCTCACCATCGTAGGATCGGACTTTACCTCGTCGCGCTGGAGGAGGTCTTCAATCGGCAAGGCGCGGAAGTCGTGCTTACCAGGCTGTGCTCCGACCAGTTCTGCCAACGAGGGCAGAGTACGAACTGGAATCCCACAATGCCGGCAATGTTTGAGAATGGTCTTTCGTTGCTCCCGTGTTGCACTTGGGATACAGATCAATACTTCGTCAGCACGGTATTCCTGTGCCAGTGCGGCGAGGTCGGACAGACCTCCAAGTACCGGAACGCCATAGATTCTTATCCCGTGTTTTCGTCGGTCGTCATCAACTAAGCCTACGGGCAGAACACTCGAGTCAACATCGAACACGAGATCTCGCACGATCCTGGTAGCGGCATCGCCCGCACCAACGATCAAGGCGCGTTTGCCACGCTTTCTGCCGACTGCGCGCTGAGCTTTATAGACCCTAAACCCAAAATGGAATGCGAGTAGAAAGAGAATCGCTAAGGTCCAGTCAAGCAAGACCAGAGCTGCCGGCATGGGCACGTCAGACAGGGTCAGCCGCACGACCGAATAGAGCACCAGACTGCCAAGAGAGGTAGCCTTGATAATGCAAATGAGCTCGGGAATACTTACCTCACGAAAAGAAAGACGGTAAGATCCACAAGAGATAAAGCTGAGCAGTCTAGCTCCAACTACTATAGGAACGGTCAGCAGCAATCTCTTCCATGCACGTTGAGGGTCCTCATAGGCAACTGAGACGAGTGCAACTACGAACAAGTACGTCAGCGTTGTCAGTAGGGTTTCTAGACTAAGGACCACCATCCAACGCCGAGGTCTTAAAAACCGTCGCAACACGTTGAGCTTCACCGAGAAGGTCCCTGTATTCGTCAGGACGGACGTGGTCGAGCCGTCGATGGCCGCTGAAATTAACGTCGATGTTGCCGCTGGAGAGTTCATCTGTTCAAAGGCTGTTTGTTCGAGTAACTGTATGCTGTGAGCTAGCGTGAAGCTAGCTCTCCGGATGATTAGCAGAGTCTGTCTTTGGGATTGTGCTGTGAACTGAGCGTCTATGGCTTACGCAGGTTCCACGTCATAGCCTTCAATCGTGAGAGAGAGAGAGCGCTGAATGCTTTCGACTGAGATCACCAGGTGCCGTTTTCCATTGGTAATAAGGATTCCTTCGATACCGTCTAATGCGCCGCCTCTAATGCGAACGCGTTGGCCCACCTTGAGAAATGGATACGGCGTAAGCGTAACGTTTTTGGATAGGAGAGTTCTAATCTCCTCGATCTGACTCCCGGGAATTGGCACTGCTTCACGCTGAGTTCCGACGAAACCAAACACGCCCGAAATACGAACTATGCTGAGACGAACGGCAGCATCGAGTTGCGCATTAATAAATACGTACCCAGGAAACAGAGGAACTTGAACAACCTTGCGCCTATCCGTCCAGTGATGCACTTCATTCATCAATGGCAAATATGAAAGCACCTGGCGTTCATTCAGCTCTGCTACAACTCTTTTCTCGTGCCTTGGGCGAGTCTGGATGGCATACCATTGCGCCTGATTCAGCGCTGCAATCGTTGGCTGGTTAGTAACGACCTGTATGCCACCCATAGCTTCGCCCTCTGAGTCCCAGTTCCTGGGACCCTAAAAACGCGAGTGCAATAACTTCATGCTGATTCTGTCCGACGTTTACTTTCACCGTCGTTACGCTTAACCGTCTGCGCTACCGAATCAACAGAACTTCCGGCCTTACCACTACAAAGCTGTTCTATTTATTACTTGTGGCCTTGCCGCCAAGCGCCCGCCCAGCGGAGTCACAGCGGCCACTCCTGCGTCCTTTAATTTGTACAGAAGCGCGCGGTAGCTGATATTCAGAACACAGGCCGCCCGCTTGCGATTCCACTGGTTTGCTTCAAGAACCTTTAAAATTGCGTCGCGTTCAACCTCTCGGACCGCGTTTCGAGCTAGCTCTTTGAGAGACACTGAGCCAGGCTGTGAAAGTTGGGGCGACACTTGCTTCTTTGCGCGAGCAAGGAGTTCATCACAGACAGCTTCTTGGGAGTCAAAGAGGACATAGCGCCGCATTAGGTTTTCCAGTTCGCGGATGTTTCCTGGCCAGGAATAACTGATCATTGCCTGCAACATAGCTCGTGATGGATACTTCACTTCGCAGTTGTATGCACTGCTGAATAGATCCAGAAAGTACCTTACGAGATCGGGAATGTCAGCCGTCCGCTCACGGAGCGGCGGCACGCGAAACGTAAGTACATTTATTCGATAGAGCAGGTCCCTGCGGAAGCTTCCGCGGTCAGTGGCCTCCTCGAGGCCACGGTTGGCTGCGCACACGACGCGAAGCTTGAGTTTGCTGCCCGTCAGATAGACACTGCAGAATTGACCTTCCTGCAATAGGCGCAATAGTTTCGTCTGCAGAGAAGCATTGGTCTCGGATATCTCGTCAAGAAAAAGTGTGCCGTAGCATCCAGAGGGAGCATCGCGGAAAGCTCCAGATAACTCAGCGGCCAAGTCGGCTTCAAGAACCCCATCAAAGATGTCTTGAATAGAGCAGCACCTCACCCTGACGAACACGCCAGAGCTCCAGGGCGATCTTTCGTGCAGCATTCGGGCGAGGAGATCTTTGCCAGTCCCGCTCTCTCCTTCCAGGAGTACTGGAACGTCGGAAGACGCGATCTTTCCAAACCGATCGCGAACTGGTTGCATTTGTTCTGAACGGCCAAACACGATTGCATCTGGTGGGAATTGGTTCCCCGCACCAGTACGAGACTCCACACCATTTTGAGCTAGTACCGTCATGACCGTTTTCTCGACTTCCGCTTGTGCATGTCGCTTTCCAAAACGGTCCGAAGCGTTGATTTCTTCACATCGTGATTACTCAGAGATGGTAAGTATCGGCATATGCAAGCACTTGCAGAAGAATGACAAGCTTCCTGACTCACTCCGCTAGAAGGCGAAAAGGATGCATTTCCGCAGCCGAATGCATGAAAGTTTTTTCACGCGAAAATGATTGCAAGTGGCTGATTTCCGAAATGGGAATTAATCGGTGAGAATCGACTCAGTACTTGTCGGTGCGCGGCAGCTTAGAGCGCTGCAAGCAACAACATACGATTCATTGTGAGTAGCTGCTCAGAATCGAAGTGAGTAAGGGTGCGCTTGGGAAGCTGTCCTATTCTGTGACTACCCTCTACTTGGCAACGGAATGGCCGACCGAGTGCTTCCGGGGTGCACTAGGCAGCTTTTTCCAAGGAATAATCGGCTTTTGTCCCGTCAATGGCGTACTCGCGAATTTTATAGATGAGCGCTCGCGAAGAGATGTTTAGGATTCGTGCAGCGTCTTTCCTATTTCCGCGAGAAAGCTCCAGGGCCCCGATAATCGCTTGGCGCTCAGCCTGCTCTTTTAAGCCCCGGACAAGCGATTTGAGGTCGGTAGCTTTCATTGAGAAGGTGCTGGTACAAGTCTGAGCAGCTGGGCTTCCGCGATAAGGCTCCGGCAGAAGATGATTAATTGCTTTCCGTTCATCTCGTACGATTAGATAGCGCTTCACAAAATTTTCAAGTTCTCGCACGTTCCCTGGCCAAGAATACCGCAGACAGGCTCGCAGAAGATCCGCAGATACGGGCAGCGGCTCACAACCGAGGATAGACGATTGCGATGCGATGAAATGCTGCAAAAGCACTGGAATGTCGTCCATTCTTTCGCGCAAAGGAGGTACCTGAATCGAAAATGCGTTAAGCCTGTAATACAGATCTTCCCGAAACTTTCCGGTTTTGATTGCGCGCATGATATCAACGTTCGTTGCTGCCAACACCCGAACATCGATGCGAATCGGTTTTGCGCTTCCAAGACGGCAGTACTCCCCATCTTGTAAGACCTGCAGCAGCTTTGCCTGGGGAGCCGGCGGCATCTCGGCAATTTCATCCAGCAGAATCGTGCCTTTGTGGCACACTTCGAACTTTCCTGGGGTAGCCTTATTGGCGCCGGTGAAAGCTCCAGCTTCATACCCAAACAGTTCGCTCTCAAGCAACTCGGCTGGAAGCGCAGCACAGTTCACCTTTAGGAAAGAGCGGCTTCTGCGCAAAGAAAGGTGATGGATCAAGCGGACCACTACTTCTTTTCCTGCGCCAGTTTCGCCGAGTATCAGGACCGGAAGGTTGGTTTGGGCAACCAGATCAATCATGCAGCGGACTTCGCGCATCGCGCGACTGTGGCAAACGAAAAAAGATCCCTCGCCAATCTGCTCGACGAGGGGGACTTCTTCACCGAAAGCGGGGACACTCTTAAGCGTGCCTGAAGCAGATGCTTCTTTCGGGACGGCAGACGAAGAGCAAGTGGCGGTGCTCATTGCTGACAAAAACCCTTTCGAGGGCAACGTTATAGCGTAGTGCGTTCAGTTGAGATAGTCCGTCGCTGAAAGCGCGCGTGAACAGCAATTGCAGTCAGTGTGGTTCCGAAGCAGAGAGAGCTGCCGAATAGCTGCTGGATATCACGGACTCTGTGGCGAGCACTCGCCAGCAGCATGAATTCGCCTCTGGTCGAGTGGATTTTGTCTAAATCCACGTAGTCTCTACGCACCAAACGTCACTGCGAAGCCCTCTAAAAACCTGAGAGTGGCTCGTACATGACGAATCCAGATGCAAATGCTTTCTTACAGGTTGTGCATTCGCTTGCCATGGTTCGACATTTTCCTGCGTAGCGGGAAAGCGTTGGATCGGCAAGAAGCCTCAGATCGTGGTTTACAAGGGCATTCCCTTGATGGCCAACCGGACGTGTCCATTAGTAACCATGCATTCCCAGGCCGGGAACGCTAGCCTAATAGCAAGCTTGTTCGGCATCACAGACAGCGAGTCCCAACTTGCCTGGACATGTCCTTTTCTCCGCAACGTCGCTTTCCCAGATTTCAGTTCCATGAGAGCGTCCGGATTGGCATCATGACCGGCGCCAAGCCCACTTATGTAGAAGCACGCGGCGTAGATCTTGCTGAAGGCGGAGCAGGTGTCAGCACGAGCACAAAGTTAGAAGTCGGAGACACGGTGCATTTGCAAATTCCACTTCCACCACTACCGCTGCATCTTCCAGCCCGCGTCTGCTACCACTACGGAACGGAGTATGGGCTGGAGTTTGTAGGGCTTGGAATCCCCGAACGCGAATATATTCGCGAGAACTGCAAATCGCGTATGCGCATCGGATAAGCCGCTTCGATTACGAATCCTGATCCCGAGCTGCTGACTGGCCGCTTGGTAACCGGTAATCCAATGCAGGCGCCCTCATTGCCGAAGGCCTGCAGCCTCTTTTAATTTGAGAACGGGTCTGGCTCTCGCGCGTTTCCGTCGGGGTCCGCAACAACCGGAGTCGAAGGACCCTTTGTTTCCTCAGTAGTGCCCATTAATTCAAAAACTGCTATAGGGGTATGGGCAAAACCATGAAGCGCGTTCATTGTTTCACTTGCGCCGTCCGACATGGCGAAGCATGCCGAGCAGCAGCTCAGTGTCTGCGCTCGACAAATTCAAGCGGTACACCAGGCGGCGCACCTTCGCCGGGTGCCACACTCTGCGCGGCGTTCGCAGGGTACGCCACCGAGATCAAAAAAAGCCTGGATGGAAGCGCAGAAGATCGGTATATTTGCAGTCTCACGTGTCTTGAAAAATTGAGGACAGGCTGTCCCGCATTGTGTCCCCTTTTGTCTCCCCGGACCGAAGTCGGGCCCTCCGACGCGGGAGGACCCGACATGTTCATCATGCTTCGGCTTTATTCGTTTTCCCAAAATTGAGCAGGTACAGCAAACCACCGACCGAATGGCCATCGACGGTTTGTTGAATGTTGAACGGCACTTCGCGGCGTGGTGTCTCCTTGCCAGATTGAACCACCAACTCCGCGAGGTGTCTCGCATGCGGCTGCAGCTTAATACCGAGAATGCGGGCAGCTCGTCCAGGTGTGAATTCCAGCGTGACATTGCTGCGTTGGAATTCGCGTTGGAGTTGCGCATCTTCATGGAGGTTAGCTCCGTCGGCCTCATATCCTTCATCGCAGTGGCGATGAACGATCTTGAGGCCTTCGTACTTGGCTCCCTTCAGAATGGTCTCCGGTAACGTCAGAGTGGCTTGCACGCCTATGGGCAGAGCTCGGCCATCGAACTCAAGGTTTGCAATCCATTCTTCTTTGAGGTCTCCGGCGACAAGGAAATGAATCGGGAATGGCTTATGGCCTCCGGCGTTGGCAACATGCACGTTTCTCACGGCCAGATTGTTGTCACGCGCAACCGCATCCCAGCCGCCGCCTGGGAAGGTAATCGGATCGGCCGCGCTGTTGATTTGAGCAAGCAGACAGAAATGTCCCTGGTATGTGGCCCATGAAGGATTGGGTGGATTCCACACGAACGGCTGGGGAGCGTTCGCCGAGCCGCCCGCAGGGATGGTGGGGATGATCTGCTGATTCGTAGGAACGCCCTGCACGGTGATTCGGTTCGAATGCCAAGCTGACGATGGAATGCTCGTAGCCGGATCGGCCCAGAAGAGCGAGACCACGACATTGGTTGCGTCCTGCTGCCCCAGGTTGTGTACGGTGACCGTAACCGGATTCGGAGTGCCGAAGACGGACGGATTCATCGCGGGCGCGATATCGGGTGAAACGTAGAGCAGTCCCGTATCGGGAACGCTTCCGTCATCGAAAGGATTGTCGCGGACATAGCAGTCCTCAGTTCCAACCGTTGCAAAGTAAACGTTGGGATCGTTCCGCATTCCTACTGTGTCGCGGTTATCTCCCCAGACCATGTAGAAGCGCGTGCCCTGCGCAACCATTTGGTTGTAATCGCCCATGTAATTGCCGGCGATTCTTGGATCGAAATTGACGGCAGGAGGAAATGTTGCCGTCGTGATCCTCTGGTTCGGAAGGAAGGTAGCGCCGCCATCGGTGGAGACTGCCAAATACACGTCGATGTTGAGGTTATTGGCCGGGTCATTCCGACGGTCATAGAACATCACACCCACGGCACCCGTGGCGCTAACAGCTACTGAGGGCATCCATTGGTCGGTCGTGGTGCCGTCGTCGTTGACCTTGAGCGGCGCCGTCCAATGCTGTCCCTGATCGCTCGACTTCACCAAATAGACATCGGCATTGTCATTGGCTCTACTCGCGGCGTACACGATGTACACGTCCCCGGAATTCTGATCGGTGGCAATACTCACGAAGCTGTCTGCGCGAATGCTGCCATTGAGCGTGTCCGGAATCTGAGTGATGTTGGCTACTGCTCCTCCACCAGCCACAGGGTTGGCAAAATTTTGACCATTGTCGTCAGACCGTCGAATGTTGATTGTCGAATCGTCGCGCCCCAGCCAGGCAACATAAACCTCGCCGTTCGGTCCAACGCTTGGCATTGAACCCTGCGGGCCTAGGGCCGGAGCTAATGCTGACAAGGCGGTCGGCTGCGACCACGTAGTTCCGCCATCTGTGGATCTGGAAAACATGATCTGAGAATTGGTGGCGAAACCAAAAGTCCAATCGAAGCCGGTGAACTGAGTCCAGGAGAGATACAGGTTTCCATCGGACGGACCGCCGGTGCTATCGACAGCGAGCCACTCCTTATCCTGAAATGCAGTCTTCATCGTGCCGGATGTGTGGCTTGCATCGACAGCAGCGGAAAAGCTGGCGCCGCCATTTGTTGACTTGGAAACGCCCACAAAGCTCTCCTGTGTTCCAAAATTGGCAACCAGCGCTGCGTAATAGAAGTTTCCCGCGCTGTCCGCCACCAG
>CAYNPS010000041.1:0-1525 GCA_964399125.1 uncultured Terriglobales bacterium | reverse complement strand
AATGAGCGTTCCTTGTCGTGCCGCAGCAACATTCGTTCGGCATCTCCTGATAGCGCTCTTGATGGTTGCTTCTTTTGACGCGCTGCGGTGCCGGTGCCGGCTCCGCCAACGATTGCAATGTCCTTTCTGTCGAGCTGTGGTTTCATTTTGGGAGTGGGATTTGTCGCCATAACATTTCTCCTTCGGCTGTTTTCTGCGATTGCGACCGCCTGCAATAACAGGCGGAAATTGACGTAGCGAGTTTTTCTTTGCCAGAAGGCCCGCGATCGGGTAATGCGACCCGTAGGAAGTCGGTCGTTTTCCGGGGGACCAAGGTTCTAGAGGATCTACGACTTCCCGAGTTGCCGGAGCAGGATCATCCCCAGTTTGTGAACTGGAGCAGAACGGCGGAGGAGCTGCCGATGATCAATGGGAATTCCCTTCGAAAAGCATCGACACTGACAGCGTCGTTGGAAAACTTCGCTACTACAATAGGCCTACATCTGCAAATGTCAAGCGTTTTCCGCGCACCGGGCAAACATTGCGAGTGCCTGCCGCATTCGTGATGCTGCATGACGGGAAGGCTCACGGCTGTTCCACGAAGCAGGCTGAAAGCCTAACTCGACTCGCAGGCGCGCACGGCGTGAATGACTCCAGGCTGGCCACAAACTGCGCATGGTGCCAACTCCTTCTATCGAGACTTCTGCCGTTGCGGGAAGAGCTACTGCGGCTGAATTGTGGCTTCCTCGCATTCAACAGCGGCAACTTCGTCACTACACGGCCCACATCGAATCCCGCGAAGCATCGCCACCGGGCCCGTTCTCGCCATGTCAACGATGCCGTATATGGCTAGAACTTCGACCAGCCCATCAATCTTGTTTTCGCTTCCAGTAGCCTCGATCACCATGGAACTGGGACAGAGATCGATCACACGAGCTCGGAAGACCGTCGCAATTTGCACGATCTCCGCACGTTCCTCACGACTAACAGCAACCTTGATCAGCGCGAATTCCCTGAGCAAGGCGCAAGGCTCGGTGACCATCAATGTCTTTCAGTTGAAGCAGCGAGAGCGAGAGGAGGTCGCCCTGCAAGCCCTGCCAGTTGTAAATTCGCAAAAGGCTAGCACAGCTGAGCCCGTTGAGAACCACTGAAACGAAGAAATATATTTCGCGACGAGAGTGGCACTAAATCAGAAGCGTCGCTGTATACGTTTAAATAGCCGTCTTTTCTCCATAAATGCTAATGCAGTAGAGAACCTTCTTGACTCAATCATTGGATCTAGCGGTCGTCGAAGTGGAATCGTCGGCACGCGCATTGCCTGTCATGTCAGGACCCAGGGCTGAACTAACCTCCTCGTCATTGTGCGCGAGACATTCCCATAATAGTCAGAAGTGACGGGTGTGTGCGTCGAAGGTTAGCGCCTACTGTGCGGCGATGGCGCGAGCAGTGCCGGCAACTGCTTTCCCTCCATTCAGCGGCGATAATGCGGCTGTGCTGGTGTTGAACTGGAAGGACTCCATTCCCGAGTCGCTGCTGGCGAATAGAT
>CAYNPS010000040.1:0-28539 GCA_964399125.1 uncultured Terriglobales bacterium | reverse complement strand
CGCATCTGCTTTGGGAGCAGAGGGTCGTGGGTTCAAATCCCTCCGCCCCGACCAGAAATCCAGCCTTCAGCTATTGGCCAAAATCAACACCTGCATCAGTTAGGTTCTCCGCCTGCGGGCAGATCGTAATCCGGCTTGGGTAGTAGCCGGTCACGGTCGTAGGGCGGGTCTTCGTGAGCGGGAATGGGATCCTCGGGGAAATCCTTGTGCCACTGCTGTCGCCAGGCTTCATCGGCGTAATACTTGAGATAGAGCTGATTATCTTCCTCGCTGCAGCCGCCGAGCAGTGCGATATGCCACGCCCCGTTTGCATTCGGCGGCATCATCGGGGTTTCTTCCCGAAGTGAATCCGTCCAGAGATGTGTAAAAAGTTCGCGATCACTGAGATGATCTGTCTGCTCGATAAATACTCGAAGTAATGCGAGCTTATGGATTACCTCCCAAAGTTTTGCAGTCAGTTCCTCGTCGTTGAGCGAATCCGGCGCGGGGAGTGACACGCCCGCCGTCTCCAACTGCTGAAAGTTCGTCGTGAGCGGAGCTTCCTCGTAATCCACCACGTGTTTCCAGAATGACTCTTCGATTTCAGCCGGGCAGTCGTCCATTGTCCCTACTTCCATTTGGCCGCCGGAAAGCTCTTCTGCGCGGCGTCTCAAATCCTCGATTCTCTTCTCAAGGTCGTCATCAGCTTCGTGCTTCGCCACAATCACCTCCGGCCTGGATCACACACGGTTCACACTCGCCTACTTCCGGCGGCCAATGCTACGCGAATCTGGTGCGTTTTTACAAATAGGTGTGTGTGTTTTAAACGGAACGACTCTTCTGCTGGATATTGATTGCTCTGGATCTCGAAGAGAGTCAGCGGTTGTACACAGGAATGGGCCCGCGAAATTCGTTCCACACCTCATCGCAAGCTCTTACTAGGTCCGAAGGCAAAGGTCCTTCCTCACATGCTGCGAGGTTCTGGGCGAGTTGCTCCGGGCGCGATGCGCCGAGGATCACGCAATCTGTCGCAGTGTGGTGCAGAAGCCAGTTGAAGGCGATGCTGATCAGCGAGCGTCCGGATTTCTGTGAGATGGCTTTGAGCTTTTCGACGGCGTCGAAGTCCTGCTTATGCCAGTAACGGTCCTGGTAAAGCTTATTGTTATCGAAGCGCGTGCCCGGCGTGACCGTCTGCATCTTGTGCTTGCCGGTCAGCAGGCCGGCAGCGAGCGGGTTATAAACGATGTTCGATAAACCATAGTGCTTGGTCATCGGCAACCATTCCTGCTCGATGCCGCGCGCCAGCAGGTTGTACATCGGTTGCGTGATCACCGCGGCTTTGTAATTCTTCTTCTCGGCGATCCAGAGCATTTCCGTCTGCTGCCAGGCGGCGTAGTTCGATGTTGCCGGATACCGAATTTTGCCTTGCTTCACCAGCAATTCGAGCGTATCGAGTGTTTCCTCAATTGGAACTTCATAGTCGGGGAAATGCAGGTAGTAGATGTCGAGGTAATCGGTTTGCAGCCGTTTTAAGCTTCCTTCGATAGCGCGCAGAATGGCCTTGCGCGACAGACCGCTCTGGTCTGGGGCATCTCCCATTTTGAAACGGACTTTGCTGGCTAGGATCACGTTCTTTCGACGCCCTTTCAAGGCCTCGCCGAGCATGGTTTCAGCAACACCGAGCTGATACATGTTGGCTGTGTCGAAGAAGTTGACGCCAGCCTCGATGCATTGATTTACCATGTGCGTGGACGTAGCCTGATCGGCGGGCTTCCCGAACGTCATCGTGCCAAAGCAAAGACGAGAGATATTCAGGTCAGTACGGTTGAGCTTCTTGAACATCATGAGTCAGGAGTGCTCGCTTTCCGGTTATGAATGGCGGTGCTTAGCTGTTTGAGGACCGTCTGTGCGCCGATGCGTAAACACGCAATGTCGTTCCCGCAGAAAAGAACGTCGATGCCCTGATCGGCCCAGAACTGCACGTCCGGGAGCGGAGCGCCCACGGCAACCAGTTTGTTGTGCTTCCGCGCGCTCTTCAGGATTTTCTGAATTGCTTCGGCCACCTTGGGATGGGCAGTCTGACCGGGCACGCCAAGGCTTGCAGAGAGATCAGCCGGACCGATGAAAATATCGACGCCTTCGATCGCGCAGAGTTCTTCGACCCGATTCACCGCCTCTTCAGTCTCAATTTGGATCATCAGACACAGCTCAGTGTTGACCTTCTGCTGCGCTGAAGGAAGGCTGTCGGTGATTCCGTAGTCCAGTGCGCGGGGCACGCTGAAGTATCCGCGAGCGCCTGCAGGACGAAATCGGGCGTGCTGGATGAACGCCCGCACGATTTCCGGCGAATCGGCCATCGGCAGATCGAGAATGTCCGGTCCGCACTCGGCGGCTTTGAGCACGTTCTCGCGTCGATTGTCGGGAATGCGAATCATGGTGAGCATTCCGAGACCGGAGGCGATCCGGCACAGGTCGGCCGCTTCGGCGAACGTAATGTGCGCGTGCTCCATCTCAATCCAGAGCACGCGAAAGCCGAGCTTGGATGCGATCTCAACAAAGATCGGGTCGTAAAAGTATGCAGCAATACCCAGCAGAGGTGCGCCGGAGTCTCTCACTGCACGCGCGAGTCGTGAGGGCGACCGTTCAGTCATCGCATCGCCATACAGTGACAGGTGTCGCGTGATGTGGATAATTGTTCGATGCGCGTCTGCTTCATCGGTTTTATTCAGCAGAACACCGGCTTGAAAACCGGAACAGCAGAGGATATCAAGATGCGTGCGAAGTCGTGGTCATCTCAGGTTCAGCGCTGAGGCAAACGTTGTCATCAACCATCACACCGGCTCCCGCGCGCACGCAGGAACAACGTTGGCTGCGCATTCTCACTGTTTCATTCGTGATGTACACGATCTCGTACATCGATAGAACAAATGTATCCATGGCGCTGCCGCAGATGAGCGCGCAGTTACACATGGATCCCCAGCAGGCCGGAGACGCGGTGGGCATCTTTTTCTGGGGATACCTCTTCCTGCAGATGCCTGCCGGACATCTCGCGCAGCATTGGAGCGCGAAGCGCGTGGTCGCAATTCTTCTGGTCGCGTGGGGAGTCTGTTCCGTTGCGACCGGACTCGTGAACACAGCGCGCGAATTCTGGATCATGCGTCTCACTTTGGGACTAACGGAGGGCGGAGTTTGGCCGGCAGTACTGGTGCTGGTTGCGCATTGGTTCCCACGCCACGAACGTGCGCGCGCAAACGCCTACTGGATGCTATGCCTTCCTGTCTCGGTGGTGATCTCCTCACCATTTTCCGGATGGCTGCTGAAGCACTGGAACTGGCGAGTACTCTTGATCGTCGAAGGCGCGCTGCCGTTTTTGTGGCTGCTTATTTGGCTGACCATGATCGATGACTATCCCAAAGATGCAAAGTGGATTTCTGCGGGCGAACGTGACTATCTCGAGGCAACACTTGCGCATGAAGCCTCTGAGGCAAAGAGCACGGAGCGCAGCGGGTATCTGGCAACGCTGTTTTCGCCCCAGGTGATGGTCTTGATCGTCATTTATTTCATGCGCAACTTCGGCAGCTACGGGTCACTGTTCTGGCTGCCATCGGCTCTCGAAAAAGCCAGAAAGTTGAGCGAGCTCACGCTGGGCAATATCGTCAGCATTCCCTACATTCTTGCGGCGATCATGATGGTGGCTACCGCCAAGAGCTCGGACAAGACCGGTGAGCGCCGCGCCCATATGAGCCTGACCTTCATTGTTTCTGGTGGAGCATTTCTGTTGGCGCTCGCTGTGCAACAGCGCCCGTTGCTGTGCTTCTCACTCCTGTCGATAGCTGTGGGCGCGGTTTACGCGTCGCTTGGACCATTTTGGGCTGTGCCGACTGAGACGTTGCCGCAAAAGTCAGTAGCCACCGCGATGGGATTGATCAACGCAATTGGGAATCTGGGCGGCTACTTCGGGCCGGTCGTGATCGGATATTTCCTGAAGCGCTCCGGTGGATTTGTGTATGGATTCGGAAGCCTGGGTGCGGGCCTTCTGCTTGCGGCGGTGTTGTGTTTCTGTTTGAGACCCGCTCGGCGGCGACTTCCAAGTTGATGCTTCACGGTTAGAGCCATTGAAAACAAACTTGAACACGGAGGCCACGGAGGACACAGAGGGAAATCAAGGCAAAGCGGGTTTGTTGCCAGACGAGGGTTAAGGCTGAGTAGGTTTTTCAACGCCGAATCTACCTCTGTGGCCTCCGTGCCCTCCGTGTTCAATCATTGGTGACCGCGAATGAACGATAAACCGCAGGGGCTTGATGGCGGGCTCACCAATTACGGCGATCGGAAGTTCTCGCGATACCTGCGGCGATCATTTGCTCGCTCGATGGGATTTTCCGGCGAGATGCTCGATCGGCCGGTAGTCGGCATCGCGACTTCGGGCAGCGGTTTCAATAACTGTCATCGCAGCATGGACGATCTCGTCACCGCGGTTTCGCGCGGCGTGCTCGCCGCCGGCGGACTTCCACTTCCTTTTCCAACAATTTCGCTCGGCGAAGTCTTCCTAAATCCCACCAGCATGATGTTTCGCAATCTCATGTCAATGGATGTGGAGGAGATGATTCGCGCACAGCCGATGGACTCGGTCGTCCTGATCGGCGGTTGCGACAAAACCGTTCCAGCGCAGCTCATGGGTGCCGCATCGGCAGGAAAACCGGCAATTCAGCTCGTCACCGGCCCAATGATGACGGGCCGCTATCGCGGCGAGCGCCTTGGAGCCTGCACCGACTGCCGGCGATTTTGGGCGAAGTATCGCGCGGGCGAAGTGAGCGACACAGAAATTTGCGAAGTAGAGGGCAATCTGGCTGTCACTGCCGGCACCTGTGCCGTAATGGGAACAGCGAGCACTATGGCCTGCATCGTTGAGGCACTGGGAATGTCTCTTCCCGATACTGCCGCCATTCCCGCGGTTCATTCGGCGCGACTCGTCGCTGCCGAGAACACCGGAAAAGCAGCCGTACGTCTCGCCAATCAGCCAATTACTCCCGAACAAATCATGACACCGAAGTCGATCGAGAACGCATTGCGAGTTCTGCTCGCGATTGGCGGATCCACCAATGCCGTGATTCATCTCACCGCGATTGCGGGCCGCCTTGGAATTCCGCTCTCATTCGACCAGCTGAATCGGATTTCGGACGAGACGCCCGTACTTGTCGATCTGAAGCCGGTTGGCGAAGGCTATATGGAAGACTTTTACGCTGCCGGGGGCATGACGGCGTTGCTGCGCGAACTGTGTTCGCTGCTCCATCTAGATTGCCGTGGCGTCGATGGACGTAATCTGAGTGAGCGGCTCACAGATGGCGGGCAATCGACCTTTGTTGATCACAAGGTGATTCATCGGTTTTCGGAACCGATTTCGCCACAGGGAGGAATCGTCGCTCTGCGAGGGAGCCTTGCTCCCGATGGCGCAATCTTCAAGCGCGCTGCTGCGAACCCTGCGTTCTTCGAGTGCGAAGGTCGTGCAATCGTATTTGATGGCCTTGATGATCTCGCCAATCGAATTGACGATCCCGATCTCGACGTTGCGCCATCTGACTTTCTCGTGCTCAAGAACGCTGGACCCTTGGCCGCGGCCATGCCGGAAGCGGGCTATCTTCCCATTCCCGGCAAACTCGCTCGTGCGGGAGTGAAAGACATGGTGCGCATTTCGGACGCGCGCATGAGCGGTACGGCGTTCGGAACAGTCGTCCTCCATGTCGCTCCGGAAGCTGCGGCTGGAGGACCACTAGCAGTTGTCCGAACTGGCGATCGCATCGCATTATCCGTCTCGAAGAAGCGCCTCGATTTGCTGATCTCAGAGGAAGAAAGGAAGACGAGGCTTACCGGATTCCGACCGCCTCCAGTTCCGGAGCGAGGTTATGCAGCTCTTTTTCGACGCAGCGTAACCCAGGCTCCACAAGGATGTGACTTCGATTTTCTGGTTAAGCGAAGCTGAGGCCCAGAGCGTACAGCGTAGGAAGCGGGCCTCGGACCTTCGTAATTGTCTGATTTCGAGATCGATTCAGGCGCAAATCGCGAAATCACAAAATGACGCAATCGCGAAAGTGCAACGCCTGACACATTAATAGGCGAGTCCTCGTGACTAATGGCTGTCCCTCGGCACGCCGGCGCCGCTGCCGCCAGGTAGAAAATCTAGATCCGCGCCCTTATCGGCTTGCATTACGTGATCGAAATAGAGCTTGTAGTAGCCGCGCCCGAAGACCGGCTTCGGCGGCTTCCACTCGGCCTGCCGACGTTTGATTTCCTGATCGGCAACATTCAGATGCAGCTTTCTTCCTTCAACATCCAGATCGATCGTGTCGCCGTCTTTCACAACAGCGAGAACGCCACCGGCTGCCGCCTCTGGGGAAACGTGCAGCACAACGGTGCCGTAGGCCGTGCCGCTCATGCGCGCGTCGGAGATGCGGACCATGTCGGTGATGCCCTTCTTCAGAATCTTCGAAGGCAGAGGCATATTGCCGACCTCCGGCATCCCCGGATATCCACGCGGCCCGCAGTTCTTGAGGACCATCACGCAGCGCTCGTCAATGTCCAGATTGGCGTCATCGATGCGCTCGTAGAAGTGCTCGATGTTTTCGAATACTACAGCTCGGCCTGTGTGCTTCATCAGCTCGGGAGTCGCCGCAGATGGTTTCAGCACGGCGCCATTGGGGCAAAGATTTCCGTGCAGGACGGCAATGCCGCTATGCTCCCGAATCGGTCTTTCTGGCGAGGCGATGACCTCCCGGTCGTAGCAGGGAGCATCTTTCACGTTCTCACCCATCGTCTTGCCGTTCACGGTCAGAGCATCGCGATGGATGAGATCGCCGAGTTCGCGGAGAATCGCCGGCAATCCGCCGGCGTAGTAGAAGTCCTCCATCAAGTACTTGCCCGCAGGCATGAGGTTGAGCAGACAGGGAACATTGCGTCCGAGCGTATCCCAATCTTTGAGCGAAAGATCTACTCCGATGCGGCCGGCGATCGCGATCAGATGGATTACCGCATTTGTTGATCCGCCAATGGCTCCTACAACTCGAATCGCATTCTCAAAAGCTTTGCGCGTGAGGATCTTCGACATGCGCAGATCCTCTTTGACCATTTCGACAATGCGTCGCCCGGCGTTGTGCGCCAGCGTGTAACGACGGGCATCGACGGCGGGAATGGCAGCATTCATCGGCAATCCCATGCCGAGAGCTTCGACCACGCATGCCATAGTTGAAGCCGTGCCCATCGTCATGCAGTGTCCGGCAGAGCGACTCATGCAGGCCTCTGCGTCCATGAAGTCGCCTATGCTCATCACGCCGCAGCGAACATCCTCGCTGAACTTCCAAACGTTCGTGCCCGACCCAATATCTTGGCCTCGAAATTTTCCGTTGAGCATCGGACCGCCGGAGATCATGAGCGACGGCAGATCGCAACTGGCAGCACCCATGAGAAGCGAGGGAGTCGTCTTGTCGCAACCTGCAAGCAGCACAACGCCGTCAATGGGATTCGCTCGGATCGACTCCTCAACATCCATGCTCACCAGATTGCGGAAGAGCATGGTCGTGGGGCGCATGAGCGTCTCGCCGAGCGACATCACAGGAAATTCAAGCGGGAAACCTCCAGCTTCATACACTCCGCGCTTCACATATTCGGCAATGCGGCGGAAATGCGCGTTGCACGGCGTCAGCTCAGACCAGGTGTTGCAGATGCCGATTACCGGGCGTCCATCGAACAGGTGATCGGGTAATCCCTGGTTCTTCATCCAACTGCGGTGAATGAATCCGTCGCGGGTGCGTGGCCCAAACCAAGCCGTGCTGCGCAGTTTCATGAGCTGAGAGTCCTCCGAATGTGGTGAGCTGAAGATCGATCCAGCGAATGGCGTGATTTCTCCAGAATAAGCCTAAGCGCGGTCAGGAAGGCGTTCTCCCCAGTTGCCGAGTCGATGATTGTCGACGCGGTTCCCGTCTCGTCCAGCGCGAATCGCCACGCTTCAGCAAGTGCTTTGTGGCCGATGATCCTGACTTCGAGCGTTGGGGGAAGAGCACCGCGTTTTCGAAGTGCGTCGAGGTCTGACGCAATGAAAGCTCCAACCGCGAACGCAAGGCGATCTTCCGGAGTGCCCTGATGAGAGAGGTTCAGCAGCCGAGCGCAGAAGAGAGCACGCGCGAGTCCCGATTGGCGTGCCCGCTCCATTCCCGATTTGAGCCAATCCGGGGAAAACCGATCGGGCCAGTTCGTCGCGACGGAATCGGCGAGGATTGTTTGTTGCTGCGCGCTATGAATCAGTTCGCCGGACAGAGAAGTAATGCTGGAAGCTACTCGGCCTTTGTCATCGAGCTGAATTGCTTTCCAATGTGAGCCGAGATTTAGAAGAAGGCCGGAGCGACTCACGACATTGAGCGCGATGAGTCCTGCGCAGAGCGTCTCTTCGCCCCGCATTACATCGACCATATCAATTTGTTCTGTTTTCGGATTCGCCAGGCCGCAGCGTACTCCCGGAGCTAGAAGAAATGGTAAGTCGGATACCTCGTCAAAAAGGTGCCACTGTGCTGCGGCTGACAATTCATCGATGCCTGCCGGAGCAGCGACGTGTGGTACTTCCGCCAGACCGAGAGACGAGCTGATCATCCCGGCTGCCGCAATATATGTCGGCTCGCAATGAGCGGAGTTGTTAGTGCAAAGTGAGGCGATTACCCCGCGCAAGGTTTCATGAATCACCTTCGGCGACTTCTCGCGGGCGGAGTTTCCAATGCCGACTGGCGCAGTCTCCCGTGCGATCGTGCGGCTTCCTTCCATCAGCCAGGCTCGAGTATTGGTTGTGCCCATGTCGACGTAAATGGCACAGAGGTCTTCCCGGCTTTTGCTTGGCGATGACATCGGATGTTCTGGAATATACGTGAGCTCGAGTGGAGCTGTTTCTTAGTACACGAAACGGGCGCTCTCGCCGATCGAAGAAGAGGCGCTAACATGGCCTTATTCATGCAGCCAAGCCGCTCAGCACCGCTGTGCATTCGCGTACACCCGCGCGACAACGTGGCCATTGTGGTCGCCGATGACGGGTTAGCCCCCGGGACTCAGATTCCCAACGGGCCGGAGCTGCTGGAGAAAATTCCGCAAGCACACAAGCTTGCGCTACGTGAGATCGAAGCTGGCAAACCAGTTACGCGATACGGACACACGATCGCCTTCGCGAATGGCACGATTCGCGC
This sequence comes from uncultured Terriglobales bacterium, assembly GCA_964399125.1. Classification (GTDB taxonomy): domain Bacteria; phylum Acidobacteriota; class Terriglobia; order Terriglobales; family Acidobacteriaceae; genus Gp1-AA112. Next base: position 19,345 of record CAYNPS010000040.1, on the reverse strand, counting down.
AGGCGCATGGGTTCGCGAGGAGATGCTTGAGGTACCCGAACCTCCTCCGCTTGATGGACTGCCACTTGCAACGGCTCCGCCGCCGCCCCATCCGACTCTTGATGGCTACACGTTTGAGGGGTATCACAACGCCGATGGGAGCATCGGAACAAAAAATATTTTGGGAATTAGCACAACGGTGCAGTGCGTGGCTCCCACTGTTGACTACGCAGTTCGCCGCATCAAGAGTGAGATTCTTCCGCGATTCCGAAATGTGGATGACGTCGTCGCTATCACGCACGTGTTCGGCTGCGGTGTTGCGCTGGATGCCCCGGGCTCCGAAATTCCGATCGCCACGCTCCGGCACATCGCGACACACGCGAACCTCGGTGGTGCTCCTCTTGTCGTCAGCCTGGGCTGCGAAAAGCTGCAGCCATCGCGTTTGTTCCCTGAACGTGATCACAAAGCGTTTCCCATTCTGGAATCCGAGCCGCTGGTCGTCCGCATGCAAGACGAGCGTGGCTTCGGGGAAGTCGTCGCGGCCATCATGCGTGCAGCAGAGAAGCGACTCGAGCAGCTCAATCTGCGGCAACGTGAAACGATTCCAGCATCGGAGTTGGTCGTCGGCCTGCAATGCGGCGGAAGCGACGCGTTCTCCGGCGTCACCTGCAATCCAGCCGTTGGCTATGCAGCCGATCTGCTTGTGCGTGCCGGAGCGACGGTAATGTTCTCAGAAGTCACCGAGGTTCGCGACGCCGTGCATCTGCTCACATCGCGAGCCATCAACGAGCAAGTCGCACGCGACCTGATTCGGGAAATGCGCTGGTACGACGCTTACCTCGCGCGCGGTGGAGCGGATAGAACGGCAAATCCTACCCCCGGAAATAAGCGTGGCGGGTTGGCGAACGTGGTCGAAAAGGCTCTTGGGTCAGTGGCAAAGGCGGGCACGTCGGCGCTCATGGCTGTTGCCTCGCAAGGAGAAAAGGTGAAGAGCAGAGGCCTTGTGTTCGCCGCGACTCCGGCGAGCGACTTCGTCTGCGGGACGCAGCAGTTGGCATCGATGAACCTGCACATATTTACAACTGGTGAAGGCAGTCCGTATGGGTTGGCAATGGTGCCGGTGGTGAAGATCTCGTCGCGAACAGAGCTGGCTGAACGCTGGCCGGACCTCATCGACATCGATGCTGGGCGGATCGCAACTGGCCAATCGACAATCGAAGAGATCGGATGGGAGATCTTTCGCTTCATCCTCGAAGTCGCTAGTGGGCGGAAGAAGACTTGGGCCGAGCACTGGGGGCTTAACAACGCATTGGCTCCATTCAATCCAGCACCGGTGACCTAAGCATGACAACATTGTGGCTTCTAAGCGGCTCCGCAGACACTATAAAGACTTGACGAGGCTCGCTAGGTCACCCGCGATTTCCTCTTCGCGCATGCCTTCGGGAAAGAGCACGGGTTCGCCAACGATCACCTTAATTTCTCCTCTTTGCGCGAAGCGCCGCTCCTCTGCCTTTAAGGGGAAGAGTCCGTCGATTCTCATAGGTACGACTTCTACTTTCAACTGCTGCGCCAGAATTCCGATCCCCGCACGAAACGGAGACATCTCTCCATCGGTGGTGCGCCGGCCTTCCGGAAAAACCAGAACACTGTATCCGTGGTCGATCGATTCGCCAGCGAACGCAAAGCTCTCGCGAAAGCCCGAGCGCTGAGGAAGAGGAAAGACGTCGAAGAGAGCAGTCACCAGCCAATAAGAAATGACATCGATTGCTTTCTGAAAGACATTCATCTCCTGGGGCGGATTTCGCATCTCGGCGAGCAGTTCGCCTTGCATAGCAATTGCCAGCCTGTGACGATATCTTGCGGGCATGGCGAACATCAGCAAACCGGCGTCGATGTAAGTGACGTGATTGCTGATAAACAGAAGCGGTGAGCGCGCATTCTTCAGGCGATCTCGACCGATTACTGTGGGCTTGGCCATCATGAGTGTGGCCGGCCAGGTGAAGACGTAGTAAATCGCGATGCGAAGCCACTGCACAAGCCAGTTCTGCGCCCAACGTGGATAGTAGTACTTACGACTTCGCGGTACCCGGCTGGCTTCATTGAGCATGCGTTCCACATCGCCAACGGTTTTAGCCTCGGAGAAGCGGCTCTCGTCCAGTTCGACCTGATGGCGTTGCTCGAGTGCTGTGAGCAACTCCACGCGATCGATGGAGCTCAGATTCAGATCGTCATCGAGCTTCGCCAATGCGCTCGCTCCACGCTTCGTCAAACCGGCGATTGCCTGCTCTACAGCGCTTCGAGGTAGCTTCCCGTTTCCGGAACGCTCGATTTGTGCGTGTGCATATGCCGAGATCAGATCCTGGCGAGGCTTTTGAGTAGAAGTGCGGGGAAAATCGGAGTCAGGCCAGACAAGCCAATGACGAATACGTTGATGGGCAGAAAGGTTCTGATTTGCGCGATTGATGGCGCGCGCCGCCACGTCATTCCCATCCCCGGACAAGTCGCGCTCCAGAACTAACACAGCGCACGGCTCGGCATTTCCGCCTCGCTGTACGCCGACCACGACGCAGTCGCGCACCTCGGGCTGTGCTCGAACTTGCGCTTCCAAGTCCTCGGGATAGACATTCATGCCCTCGGCAGTGACGATGACGTTTTTCTTGCGGCCCTTGAAATAAAGATTGCCTGCTCCATCGACTGCTCCAAGATCTCCGGTGCGAAACCACTCTCCTTCGCGCGCGGCAACAGGCTGGCCATTCATCCAGTAGGTTTTTGCGATGCTGTCGCCGCGTACGAGGATCTCGCCGGATTCGTCGAGCTTGATGTCGCGTCCGGGCAACGCCTTGCCAATGGAACCGCGACCCAGCTTGAAGGGATGGTTAAGGCTGACGAGCGAAGTCGTTTCCGTCAATCCGTAGCCCTGGATCACGGCGAAGCCGAGCCTGCGCCAGAACTCTTCGTCATCGTGGTCGAGGGTGGCGCCGCCGCTGATAATGGCCCAGAACTTCCATCCAAATTGGGAATGAATACGACGGAAGCGCCACCAGCGCCGAGAAACGTGCTCCTGACCGGCTGCTTCCATTTCGGAACGCATGCGCTCTTCTCCCCAGCGCTCGCGTAATGCAACTTCGAGCATCTCGCGCAATGAGGCAAGCAAGCGAGGCACCGTGATGAGGACGGAAATCCGCTCCCGATGAATACCCTTCACTATGTCCGAAGGCTTAATGGACTCGAGGAAGCGAACTGAAGCTCCGATCAACGGCGGCACGAAGATTCCCATGAACTGCCCGAAAACGTGGCTCAAAGGCAGTAGATTGAGAAAACGCAATGGATGGAAGATGCGCTCGTAGCGGAGATATTTCTGTATTTCACGCTCGATCGGTTCGAGATTCGCAAGAACGTTGCCGTGAGTAATGACGACCCCTTTAGGCTCGCCGGTCGTTCCCGAAGTGAAAACAATTTGCAGCGGATCTTCGCGGGCAAGCGGAACCGTCGCTGCAGGAGTCGGATTTTCTGCAGCATCAAGGGAGGGGAAATCCTCAAAATGCAGGGTCCTGTTTCGCGCGGACTCCAAAATAAGTCCCCGCGAACTGAATAGCAGCTTGGCTTGAACTTGGTTATAGACGCGCTGTGCAAATTCAGGAGCCGCGGCGCTGTCCATCGGCACGACCACTACTCCGCGGATTACGGCGCCCCAGAAGGCGGCAAGCCACTCTCCGCAGTTGGCGCCCCAAAGCATGATGCGATCGCCCTTGGCGACGCCAATGCAATCCAGATATGTGGCAGCCCGTTGCGCCTGCCCGAGGAGTTCGCCGTAGCTCCAGCGCTGGGTGCGGTAGCCTCGCGGGAAGACACAGGCGATGTCGCGCCGATATCGCGTGAACTGTCCCAAGTATTCGGCGACCGAGGTGCGAGGCACAAAACAGTGTAAACAATCGGGTGATCGGGCCATCGGGTGAGGTGGAAAAGCAGTAAATAGGCAATAAGCAGTAGGCGATAGGCAGGAAGCATGAACGATCTGCAGTAAGAGAGGAAAGTTGGGGGTGTGATGTTTTGAGCCTACTGCCTGTCGCCTATTGCCTAGCGCCTATCGTCTCCTTCTATCTCTTCCCCGATCACCCGATGGCCCGATCACCCGATTTCATAATCCACTTGCATTCCCTACCAAAGCGCGGTTACCATCTGAGTTGTCTTCCGATTGCCGCACACCCAGGTGCCGGCACCCGCGCTCAAGGCCGGGAATTCCGAAATTGAGTCCTGAAATCTCGAACCGGAGCGCGCTGGAAAGTACATAGTTCGCAAGCGATTTCCATAACCAAGATCTCAAGCGAAGCTGGAGCTTCCGCATTCTGACAAGAGACCGCTTGCAGGTGAACGTAACGAAACTACTCTGTGACACGGCTGCTCACGGCGGTGCGAGATAACCGTGGTGCAGGCATCGTGGCTTCAGCCGCTGCCTCCGTTCTACACAGACATACAGGACGTCGATGAATAAAGGACCGAACCAGCCACAACACCCCGGCAACCGGGGACGACGCCGCCATCGTCGCGGCAAGGGACAGCACAACAACCAGCCCGGCGTGGGCCCGCACGGCATGCGCGGTCCAGGCGGACAGGGCGGAGGAAATCAGGGACGCGGTCGCCGCCGCCACGGCGGGCAGCAGTTCGTTGGACCGATGGACCACAGCTACCGCAACGCCCAAGGTTCCGGCAACGATTTCTATTCGCAGAATGGACGCTATCGCGGTCAGGGGAGGGGCGTGCCCCAGGGGCAATCCGCTAATGGCGAAGCTGGCGAGCAGGTTGCTGCCGCCGACGCTCCAACTCGAGTGGTTTGCTTCATCGACGACCTCTTCTTCCTCGCAAAAATTCAGGAAGTCGCGCGCAAACTGGGCGTCAAAGTCGAATTCGCCAAAGCTGAGAAAGAAGTTATTGACCGGCTTACGAGCGACGAAGAAGAGAAGCCTTCTTTAATTATCTTCGATCTCAACAACGTCAACGCCAAACCTCTTAGCGTTATTCCCAAATTGAAAAGCAAGCTGAAGAAGCAGACCTCGATCGTAGGATTCCTTTCCCACGTTCAAGGCGATCTCAAGGTCAAAGCGCAGGAAGCTGGTTGCGATATGGTCGTTCCGCGCTCGGCTTTCTCGCAGAATTTGCCGGCATTGTTGCGGCGGCATTCGGCGGATTTGCAGGAAACGGAAGGTTAGCTCTATCGCTCCGAACGCCGATCTTGGCCCAGCGAGCGCGCTTCGCGCGTGACCCAGCGCTAAAGCGCAGTTCTCATTTGCGCTACTCAGACTACATGGCTTACGCCATGTGCCCCCGACTAAAAGTCGGGGGCTTCCACCTCGAAAAAATGGCGACTTCCGTTGAAGCCGGGCGTTTGGCAGATTCGGCTGCGGCAACACTTGAACCGACTAAGCTGCTTTCGCTTGTACGTTGATTGTCTTTGCGATTTCGGTCAGGGTTTTGTCCGCTTCTTTTTCTTCATCCAGCGTCTGCTGCAGCAGGTTCGCGAATTCAGTCTGCCCGAGCAGATCGGCGTAAGTGCGAACCGTGCCGTATCCAGCCATCTCATAATGCTCGACACGCTGGGCTGCACTGATGATCGCGGCATCGATCACGCTGGCATCGCCGTCGCGTGTTGCCATATCGTCGCCTTCCTTGATCAAGCCTTTCATTCCTTTACAGGTTTCGCCTGTGGCCTTCTCTTTGAGTTGCTGGAAGATAGTGTCGAGGCGACGAATTTGTCCGCGAGTGATTTCAAGATGCTCCTGAAGAGCGCTCTTGAGCTGCGGATACTTCGCCTTCTCAATCAACTTCGGCAGAGCTTCAGTAATTTGGTTCTCGGCGTCATAGAGATCGCGGAGTTCGTCGATAAAGAGGTCTTTGAGATTCTGCAGGTCCATGGAAAACAGAGCCATGTGATTTCCTCCGATGTATGAAGATGTGAGGACAGGCGCGTAGGTTGGCGCGTCGTTGGGACTGCCGGAGTGTGCAGCAGGTGAGTGAGCTGCAGCGGAAATGCAGTCAAAAACCGCTATGCTAAACTCAAATATTCACCTTACATATACGAAAGATGCTTGTTTCCAAGGAATATGTGGGCTACTTGGCCCGCCAGGTCACCAAGAAACTGATTGAAGGCGAGTTCATCGAGACCAAGAATCTGAACTCCACCGTCGAGCGCGTTAATACAGCGATGCTCGAAGAAATGCAGCTCGAAGACCGCATCAACGACGAAGTCCGCCTGATCCTCGAAGCCTACCAGGACGAAATGCAGAAAACCGGCGCCAGTTACCAGGAGATGTTCAAGAAGGTGAAGCAGCAGCTCGTCCAGAAATACAAGGCGGTGCTGTGAGAGTCTCTCGCGACAAAGTCAATAAGCTGGCGAAGTCGGTGATGGACGCTCTCACACAGCTCGAAGAAGTGGAATTTATCGAAGATCCGAACACGATCCGCGGCGAGGCGCGTAAGATTCTGGAAGAGCTTTTCAAAGCAGAAGAGAGGATCGACGCCTCCGCGCGCCAGAAAATCGAAAGCCAAAAGCGCATTATTCCTGAGGGTACTCAGGAGTGGGACATTCTGTATCGCAAGTACTACAACGAGGAAGTGAAGAAGCTGGGAATTTGAAAAGCTTCTAAGCTCCTAAGCCGCTAAGCTACTGAGCTTGCGCCGGTAGCTCTGCTGAAAACATCTCTGATCGCCGTAGATTCTATTGCACCCTCTTCGAGCTCAGGAGGTTAGCAGCTTAGAAGCTGAGCAGCTTCGTTTCAATAAGAGACTCTCCGCTGCTCCTGTGGACTCATGCTCGCCCAGAGCGAGTTCCGGCTGCGTTCCACCCAACGATTCTTTGGTTCCAGCGAGTGCGCGCGTGAGAACCACTCGTACGCAGTGACTTTGCTCTGAGTCACGCAGGTTCCACTCCAATACAGCGCTCCAAACTTTATGCTTGCTGCGGGATTGCCTTCGCTGACTGCCTGCCGGAGCAGATTCACTCCCATGGAGCAGTTCTTGCGAACGCCACGGCCTTGGATGTACTTGTCAGCTTGAATAAGCAGCGGGTCTTTATCGCCCAGAGTTTTCGGCTTGGCGGGTTCTTCGTCGGCGACTTCCGTCTTGCGCGCAGCTTTCGCATTCTTTACGGGGCCGTCAGATTCCGGCTTGGCTGCGTTCTCGTCCTCGTCAGTATTCTTTGCGGCTGCAGACTTGCCGTTTGAGGCAGTGTCGGACCTATCTTCATCGTCTGAAGGCTGGGCATCAGCTTTATTTTCTGATTTCGCGCTTCCCGGTTTGGAATCGTTGCCTGCCGCAGCTGCCTTCGCATTCTTGTCTGCAGCAGCATTTGCGTCGATTACAGAGGAATCTTCATCGTCATCGCCTGCAGCAGATCCGGCTGAATTCTTCGCGTCTGCATCTGAGTTGTTCTTCGCGTTGGCTGCATCGGCATTGCCGTTCGAGGCAGTGTTTGCTGATGGTTTCGCCGTCTTATCCGGCATTACCGGCCCGCTTGGATCGACGGTCGCACCATTACGAGCGAGGATCGATGCCAAATCGGGACCTTGGTGATGGCTGGCTCGCCACTGTATGTATCCGAGCCCGCCGCCGACGATCAGCAACAAAAACAACGCCCATGCTCGCCATGAAACTCCACGAGAAACTTCCTCGAGCAGATATTCCGGCGCCTCAGCGGCTGTGTCATAGATGAACCCGTCATTCCGCGGATTGTCATAAACAAATCCGCGATTACTTCCGCTTTCATAGTTCAAGCCGAGGAATGACGGTCCACCGATCCCGCTCGATGCAGGGCGGGTGTTCCCCGGATACTCATTCTCAACAGTAGGTTCAATGATTTCGCGCGGGAGTTTGTCAATGTCAGCGACCAGTCGTGATTTCCTCCCCCCGTTCGAGCTGATCGATGAAGTATCGCGAACATGCTCGCGCTGGCGATCTCTCCGATTCACCTCCGCGGGCTGCCGGAGCCGGGACCGGTCCTCGAGCTGATAAACAGGAGTCTCAAGTTCAAGTGGATCGTCCTCGTCGATGTCCAGCGGACGGTCTGCGGGCTCAAGCTTTGCGCCACAGAGACCGCAAAAACGATGCTCGTCAGGGTTGGGATGGTCACACTCGCGACAGCGGATCATAGGAATCCTCGGTTTGGGTTCTCCGATGGTTAGATTCCAAGCTGCTGCCGGAAGGCTTCCTATGATTTAGAAAAAAGAGCAACCCTGGCCAGGGTAGCTGCACCTGGAGCCGCCGGAAAGCCAAATTCCCTGCGCAGGGAAACTTGCAGGGAAATTTTTCCCGTAAAAAAAATTTTTATCGCGGAACCCGCATAAACACAGGCGATTCGCGATCGACCAGGGAACCAGCAGGGTATTAGCAGGGAATCGCGGCATAACCGCCGCCGGCGCTGAGACTTACAACCGAACTTCCACGATCCCCGAAGCCGGCCAGGGCGTTTAGCAGCGAATCCGGACCCTGACTGTGAGTCCGCGTCTTCTTCAGGTTCCGCCAGCACCTACAAGAGGTATGGCCTCTCTACTCGACCGTCACCGATTTCGCCAAGTTCCTCGGTTGATCGACGTCGCATCCGCGGCGCACGGCGATGTGGTACGCAAGCAACTGCAGCGGGACGACTTCCAGGATCGGCAACAGCAGTTCCGGAGCCTTCGGCACGTATAGGACGTGGTCTGCCGACTCGTGAATCTCGTTGTCGCCTTCGGTGGCGATCGCAATCACTTTTCCGGAACGCGCCGTGACTTCCTTGATGTTCGACATCGTTTTTTCATAGCGCAGTACCGAATCGGGATCGTCGGGATCTTTGGTGGCCAGCACGACCACTGGCAAGTTTTCGTCGATCAGAGCATTCGGACCGTGCTTCATCTCACCGGCGGGATAGCCTTCGGCGTGAATGTAGCTGATCTCTTTCAGCTTGAGCGCGCCTTCCAGCGCAATGGGATAGTGAATACCGCGGCCAAGAAAGAGGAAATCCTGAACTTTCTGATAGCGCTTGGCCAGATCGTCGCAAGCTTCATCGTGATTGAGAATCGCTTCCAGTTTGCCGGGCAGGCGTGTGAGTTCCTGCACGAGTTTGATGGATTGCTCTTCGCTAAGCTGATTGCGCTTCTGTGCGAGGAAGAGAGCAAACAGGAACAAAGCCGTGAGCTGTGCTGTGAATGCCTTCGTTGAAGCAACGCCGATTTCCGGACCGGCATGCGTGTAAATCGTGCCTGCGGATTCACGCGCGATCATTGCGCCAACAACGTTGCAGATCGCCAGCGTTTTTGAACCTTTGGCTTTGGCTTCGCGCTGCGCTGCGATCGTGTCGGCAGTCTCGCCTGATTGAGTGATCAGCAGGGTGAGCGCCTCGGGTCCCGTAATGGGATCGCGATAGCGATACTCACTGGCGTAATCAACTTCTACAGGAACACGCGCCAGCCGCTCGATCATGAACTTTCCAGCCAGGCCTGCGTGCCAGCTTGTCCCGCAGGCGGCAATGTTGACCTTATTGATCTTGCGGAACTCGTCTTCACTCACCTGCATTTCTTCCAGGAAGACTCGTCCCGAGTCCTGCGAGATTCGTCCCAAAGTGGTATCGCGGACAGCGCGCGGCTGCTCGTAGATCTCCTTGAGCATGAAATGCTTGAAGCCGCCTTTTTCTGCCTGGATCGGGTCCCAGGTAACGCGCTGGACCTGGCGCTGAATCGGCTTTGCGTCGAAATCAGTGAGCTGCACGCCCGACGGCGTGATGATGGCCAGATCGCCGTCCGCGAGGAAGAAAAGGTCACGCGTGTGATGCAGGATGGCGGGAATATCGGAGGCAACAAAGTATTCGTTCTGCCCGAGCCCAATCACCGCTGGTGGACCATTGCGCGCAGCGACGATTTTGTTCGGATCGTCCGCACTAATTACGACCAGAGCAAATACTCCCGTAAGCTGCTTGACGGTCTTGCGAACCGCATCTTCCAGAGATGGGCGCTTTCTATTGCCGGACTTAAGCGCATTTTCGATCAAATGCGCGATCACTTCGGTATCGGTCTCAGTGGAGAATTTGTGACCTTCTTCGATCAGTCGCTTTTTGAGCGAAAGGTAGTTCTCGACGATCCCGTTATGGACGACGACAACCCGACCAGTGCAGTCGCGATGCGGATGAGCGTTTTCTTCGGTAGGACGCCCGTGGGTCGCCCAGCGCGTGTGCCCGATTCCGTAAGAACCCTCGAGCGGCTTGTGACGGATCACATCTTCCAGATTGCGCAGCTTGCCTTCAGCACGACGCACCTGGAGCCCATCACCATTTCCGGCTACAGCGATGCCCGCAGAGTCGTATCCGCGATACTCAAGCTTGCGCAGGCCCTCGATAATTACGGGCACAACGCTCTTCTGACCTACATATCCAACAATGCCGCACATTTGAAACCGCTTTCCTAAGATCCGAAGGGATTACAGCAGGACCAACGAGAATGGATGCGAGCTGCTGCTCAGAAGCTTACCGCGAAATCGCGCGATGTGGCAGGTTACCGGAGCCTTAAGGGGAATTACTCCTCAGCCGGTAAGAGAATTCCTCGATCACCGGATTGGTCAGCACCTCGCGGGCCGCTGGTTTCTTCCTCACCATGAAGACCAGGTACACGGTAATCGTGAAGAGTTTTGGCTGAGCCTTCGAGGAGGAGTACGCGAAGAAGGTGCAAGAGGCGGCATGGCAAGGCGAGCACGTGCGCCTGATTTCCGCCGGCCATTCCCTGGAGGCCTGGCGCAAGAGTTCGCCTATTCTCTGTCCTCAACAATTCGGTGTGGGATCGGTGATCGTTCAACCGGTTCACCTTGCCCCAGGTTTCAACTTCTAGAACTGTCGATTCGTCTTTCCTGGCCGGCTGTTTGTCGTGTCGCATTGACAAGCAGTCGGCATTTTTCTTTAGCCCGCGCAAGCACCTCTGCAGTTCCCGCATCGGGAGATCCAAGCCACAATGTTATTGACAAAACATGTTCCAGGGTTGCACCATCACATCACTCCCCAAAATCTAACTAAAGCTGAGGACTCCATGAGAGATCAAGCGGGGCGTTTTTGCGCCATCGCATTGCTCTTCGCCGCCTGCGCAGTTTTTGTTCCCAAAGCACACGCTGACGCCGACTGTTCTACTACTGCGCCTGGATCCGGCGAGGCGATCCAGTGCCGTATGGGGAATCTGCTGGCCAAAAACGGGAGCGTGCTCTCGGCCCTCAACACTCACTTCGCCTCATGCGATCCCAGCGATAAGAAATGCGCTGCACTGCAGCGGCATCTGGCCCGCGCTCAGAATGCGCAGAACCGCGCCATGAATGCGCACGGTCACACCAGCGCCGACAACTACAACCAGCTGACGCTAACGCCGCATTACAAACGCAACAGCAATCGGCAAGGCGGAGGCGGCAATTCTGGGTCCACAACCGATACTGTAGATACCTCCTACGATGCCACTGGGACAGGCAGCGTGGGGCAAACCATCAGCGACCAGTTGGACGAAGCCAATTCCGCGCTGGATGATGCCACGAGCAACCTGGCGAGTACGCCGGCGCCGGCTCCGCCGACCTTCGCGCCAATCGACGTGTATGACTTCAAGAGAGACGAAGGCTTCCCCACCTGGCTGCATCCCGAACTGGACGAGAAGGTTTGGATTCCAGCGCTATTCTCCGTCAAGCTAGCCGCTAATGCTCTGGAAGTCGTGGATGTTGCTGCAGAAAAGCCGTGCAATGAAGTGTTGGTCGTTTTAGGCGAAGGCGGCGACGTGCCATTGCCTGCCTGCTGGTGGCTTTAGCTGCTTCGGCTCTCAAAGCAACCGCCGAAATGATGGAGTTCGCCGACAGCGATCTGCTTTACTGGAACGCGAAAGGCGGCTACGTCAATGCGCAAAACGCGCTCACGGTAGGGAACCAGGTTGGTCAGATCACTGCCGCCGCCGCCGGCGATACGGCTGCAATCAAAGCCAAGGTCGATGCCATTGCGCTGTATATCGACCAGACTCTGACTCCCGATTTGAATCTAATCAATTCCAAGCTCGACACTCTGCAGTCTGAAGTCCTGCACAATCAGGCATTGCTGAAAGAAGTACTGAAACTGCAACTGCTTCCCGACGGAAGGAAGGCGCTTGATCCGGGCATCCTGAGCTGCACCGGTACCGGCTGCGTGGATCCATTGCCGCAGTGCGCAAGTGGTCCGTGCTCGTTTCCGATAGCGAAGTAGGATTCAGCAATTTATTTCGCGCGCACCCACGGGATGGGTCCGAGGGTGCGCGTGTTTCCTGCGTCGGCGGATCTGATCGAATGACCTCCCGGCATCGCCCGGTTCCGGTAGCAAAGATGTGAAATTAAAAAGCAAACCTGTAAGCAGAAAAGAGGGCTTAGCGCCATGCTCCTCATCCTCTCGGCATGCGCATTCGCGCTTGCGCGCAGGTTACCGGAGCCTTAAGGGGAATTACTCCTCCAGCCGGTAAGAGAATTCCTCGATCACCGGATTGGTCAGGACCTCGCGCGCAATCCGCTCCACTTCCTTCTTCGCCGAATCCTTTCCGAGACCAGGCTCCAGCGTCAAAACGAAATACTTGCCCTGCCGCACCTCGTCCACTCCCTTGTAGTTCATCTTCTTCAGAGCACCCTGGATCGTTTTACCTTGAGGGTCGAGAACCGTGGTTTTGAGTGTGACGTAAACGTAAGCTTTCATCGGTGTAGGTCGATTATAAGGAACAATCTCGATGTTCTGATCTGAAAGACGAGTCACTGCAGGACGATAAGAGGATTGACGCTTCCTTAAGGGCCGGCTAGCTCTTGTCACCCAGGGTGAACAGATAATCGAACAGACGCCGATCCCCGCGGCGAATCTCGTTCAGATCGACGATAAGATGCCCACTTGCATATGCGCGCACGTTTCCTCGACAACGCAAGTCGAAGCCCTCGCCGCTGATGAACAGCGCCACTGTGCTGTTCCGCGGGAATTCCTGGTCGATCAGCAAGGTGCATTCGTGTTCGGAGAGTTGGACCAGACTGCCATCCGCCTGGCAATTTGCCGCCGGAATTTTCACCTTCGCCTTTCCGGGCGCAAAAGTAGCTTCGCGGAGCGTTGGAATCAAGCTGTCGTCGAGGATAATCGGCTCATACTCTTCCTGGAGCTCGGCGATCTCCACGTCCCAGACCGACTCTTGCCCCTCAAGCAGTTGCAATCCGGCGTGCCCGCCAAGAGGTGTCCCCGGCTTGCCCATCCAGACGATCTTGTACTTCGCGCGCTTGCTTCCGCGCTCGAGGATGAGGATCTCGCCGTTGCCAAACGATTCCTGCAGCCCGGCGACTCTTGTGCCGTGCTCTGAAATATCGAAAGTGCAGGCGGAAATCTTCCGACGCGGCGGCGGATCAGACTCTCGCTGCAGCCGCACAGGCAGCATCACTCGAACTCGTTTTTCTGGTTGCATCGAAGATAACCAACCGGCTCGGCCGAGGCGAGTGCAGGAGGAGAAAGGGCCCAATCCGGCGAGAGCTAGGCATTATTCACCATGATCATGGTGGTGAGGGAAGTGACTGGATCGTTTCTCTTCAATCGGCAGTAACCGCATGTTGTGACTAACGAATAGCTACAGGCCGATGTCTTCGTTCCAGAGATCAGGATGCTGAGAGATGAAGTCGCTCATCAGCGACTTGCATTCTTCATTGTCAAGATTGATAAGCTGCACGCCGGCCTGAGTGAAAAGCTCCTCAGCGCCTTTGAAGTTCGTGTTCTCGCCGATGATGACCGCCGGGATTTTGAACAGAAGCGCGGTCCCCGTACACATCACACACGGACTCAGTGTGCTCACCAGGATTAGTCGGTTCCAGTCGCGCCGCCTGCCGGCATTGCGGATACAAACCACCTCCGCATGCGCGGTCGGGTCGCCGCTCTGTACACGCAGATTATGGCCGCGAGCGACGATTTTGCCGTCACGATCAGCGAGCACGGAACCAATCGGCAGCCCGCCTTCCTGCAAACCTCTTCGCGCCTCGGCTATCGCAGCGGAAAGAAGCCTGTGGTTATCCACCTTCGATCTCACTCTTCCCGCAACGCAACCATTGGATCCAGATGCGAGGCTCGCCTTGCAGGCAATGAGCTGGCAGCAACCGTCACCGTCGCAAGCAGAAGAACCGCGGCGATAAGGGTTATTGGGTCGTAAGACGTGAGGCCGTACAGCAATGATTTCGCCGTTCTCGCGCTGGCGAGCGACAAAATCAAGCCGATCACGATTCCGGCGCAAAGCAGCGTTCCCGCTTCGCGCAAGATCATCGCGATAATGCCCGCCCGATCTGCTCCCAAAGCCATGCGGATGCCGATCTCGCTCGTGCGGCGTACGACCATGTATGAAATCACACCATAGAGTCCCACGGTAGCGAGCAGCGCGGCAAGGAATCCGAAGAATCCGGAGAGCGTAGCCATCAGGCGCTCCTGCAGGAGCGAATCGCCGATCATCCGCTGGAAGCTCTGGAAACTGATTTCAATTGCAGGACTGATTTCGGCAATCGTGCTCTTTATTTGCGAAGTGATGCTGGGCATCGGAGCCGCCGAGCGTAAAACAAACTGAATGCCGGCATCACGGAGATGACTCTGTGCAGCAGGGAGATAAGCGATTGCCCAGTTCTGCTCCCTAAAATCGAAGTACTTTGTGTCTTTCACAAGTCCGACGATCTGGAATTCGACTTCTGGCTCGTGTGAAGTTGCTTCGCGACGAAATACCTTCCCGACCGGATTGGGACCGAGCCCAAGTTTTTTTACAAATGTCTCGTTCACCACCGCAATCGGGGGCGAAGTCGCGGTATCGCTTTCTTTGAAATCGCGACCTGCAAGCAGCGGCGTGCCGATGGTTTTGAAGTACTGCGGCCCGACGATACTGAAGGCGCTATTGAGGTGTTTGCTGCGGTCGGTTCCTGGTATCCAAACGTCGTTCCCGATTCCATTTCCGCTCATTGGCACAATGACAGCTTCTGCGGCGGAATCTACTCGGGGAATCGCGCGGATTCGCTCCATGATCTGACGCTTGTATTCCTCTCGGCTGCTGATCGGGACATTTACCTGTGTGAAGTCAACTTGCGTGACGAGAATGCCGGTCTGCTGGAAGCCGGCGTCAACCGCCAACACATTCCGCAGAGTGCGCGTAAAGAGTAAGGCGCCAAAAAGCAGCGTCAGAGACATTGCGACTTGAGAAACGACGAGCACACGCCGAATGCTGAATCGTTCCTTCGTTCCGGTAACGCCGCGACTTCCTGCTTTCATTGCGGCATGAGGAGAGATCCGTGTTGCCTGCAGCGCGGGAGCCAGTCCGAAGAGAATACACGTGAGCATCGCCACACCTGCGATGAAGGCCAGAACAGACCAATCTGGTTTCAGATTAAGAAAGAGAGTTTGCTGGTCCGTTCCCAGGAATGTAACAAGGAAGCGGCTCGCCCATTGGGCGACGGTGAATCCCAAAACGGCACCCACAGATGCGAGCAGCAGACTCTCGATTAGTAATTGACGCGTAATTCGCGAGCGCGAGGCTCCTACTGCGAGTCTCACCGCGATTTCGCGCTCGCGCGCACTGGCGCGGGCAAGCATCAGGTTGGCGAGATTTGCGCAGGCAATGAGCAGCACCAGGCCGGCAATGCCCAACAACACCCACAACGGCGTGCTGTAATCCTCGCGCAGATTCGACGCGCCATTGCCTGCCGGCAACATCTTGAAGCGGAAGCTCAGATACTCGTGCGCGCGGTCTCCCGCCCATCCGGCAGGCATCGTGTCATGAAATAGCGTGGGAGCAATCGAATTGAGTTGCGCCGTCGCTTGGGTCATCGACACGCCGGGCTTAAGCCGGCCCATGATGGTCAACCACCATACGTAGGGCACGTCGAGCACACTGCTGTCGCCATAGACTGCCGCCGGATTGATCGCCGCCTGTCCGCAAAGGGGAACGGCAACATCGAAGCTGCGTCCAACGATCATTCCGTAGAAGCTTGCAGGAGTTACGCCGATGATCTCCAACGGATGGCTGTTCAAAGTCAGCTTGCGTCCGATAATGCCGGGATCGCCGCCGTACTCGCGCTGCCAGAACGAATAGCTGATCACCGCGCCTGGCAATCCACAGCCGCGATAGTCGTCGGCCGCTGTGAAGACGCGTCCCAAAATGGGCTGCACACCCAAGGCGTTGAAGGCGTTTCCACTTACCCAAAGTCCATCCGCGTTGCGTACCTCGCCTCCCGAAGCAAGATTGATCCGCTCCGGTCCCCACGCAAAGAGATCGGAAAAGACCTGCTGCCGGGAGCGCAATGCTTCCCACTGCGCGTAAGTGAACTGCGAGTAGCCGTTGACAAAGGATCCGCTTCGGCCGGTCTTTGAATCAATGCGGAGTTCAACGAGTTCTTGTGGATTCTCTACCGGGAGCATGCGCAGGCGCACCGCGTCGAGCAATTGGAAGATCGCGGTGTTTGCACCGATGCCCAGCGCCAGCGAAAGCAGCGCGACGCAGGTGAATCCGGGATTCAAGCGCAATAGCCTGAGCCCATGCCGGAAGTCCTGCCACAAGGTGTCAAGGTTCATCGCTCATTGCCTCCGCTCAAGAGATCAGACGGAACACACGAATTCAGGGATGGAATCAGCAGTTCCGTTACCACTCCTAAACTAATGTAAGTTGCTGAGTGAAAAGCAACTTCGTTGAGAGCTGGGATCGCATCATTCGCTTGTTCGCACATTGCTGTTCACCAGCGAACAGTTCATCCGATTGAGTAATGGTCACTGAAATTTAGCTTCACGTCCCTGATAGCACTCGGATTTACAAAGAGCACTGCCCAAAACGAAACACGGCGCAAACCTTTTGCTGCACCTCCGGTCTAACTCTTGCGGCATGCGTCCGATTTAATTCAGGAGATGGGCATGGAAGCTGTGCTACAGGATCTCCGATTCGCTTTGCGACAGTTGCGCACTTCACCAGGATTCGCGGCTGTCGCTGTCCTCTCACTGGCACTTGGGATCGGGGCTACCACCGCCGTCTTCAGCGTGATCTATGCGGTGCTGGTGAATCCGTATCCGTATGCGAATGTCGATCGCATGGTTCATCTCGTTCTCCGCGACAATAGCGGCAATCGTAATTGGGTGAGCGTGACAGGTCCGCAACTCCAGGAGCTCCGCAAAGCTGGTCCGATCGAGAGCGCCGAGGGAATGGACGAGTGGAACCTTACCGTCACAGGCGGCGATCTTCCCGAGGACGTTACTGCGATTTACTTCACCGGCGGCGCCTTCAATCATTTTGGAGTGCCGATGCTGTACGGCCGCGGAATCCTTCCCAGCGACGCGCCCGAGGGTCAAGATCCACAGCCGGTCGCTGTTCTCGGATACCAATTCTGGCAACGCCACAACAACGGCGATCCTACCCTGCTCGGCAAAACCATTCAGCTAACCCACAAGACTTACACCGTCATCGGAATTGCGCCTCAACGTTTCACATGGGGCGATGGCGATGTTTACCTTCCCTGGAAGTTCACTACCGATCCAGCGCGAAACATCATGCCTTTAGTCCGGCTGAAACCTGGAGTCTCTCGCGCTGCCGCAAATGCCGGACTTCAGCCTTTGATCGAGCAGTTCCAAAAAGAAACTCCGAAGCATTTTCCTGAGCATTTCAAACTTGCGGTAGAAGGATTCAACGATCAATTTCTCCAGCGCCTGGGTGGAGCTTTGAACCTTCTGTTCGGAGCCGTGCTCCTACTGTTGCTGATCGGTTGTGGGAATGTCTCCATTCTGCTGCTGGCGCGCGGCACAGCACGTCAACATGAGATGGCGGTGCGCTCAGCTATTGGCGCAGGCCGCGTCCGCATCATTCGCCAGCTCCTGACCGAGGCGCTTTTGCTTTCTTTTTCTGGAACGCTGCTCGGCATCCTGCTTGGATACAGCCTTCTGAAGCTGATCGTGAATTGGCTGCCGGCGTTCTCGTTTCCGCACGAAGCTGCCATCAAGATGAATCTGCCGGTGCTGTTCTTCAGCGCCGGGCTGGCGCTGTTGACCGGAACCATCTTTGGCATCGTGCCGGCGCTGCAATTCTCGCGTCCTCACATCGCGCAAGTCATGCAGTCGAGCACGCGCAAGATGACGGCGGGCACAACCGGTCGCAGAACACACACGGCATTAATCGCTGGCCAGATGGCGCTTACACTTTTGCTGCTGGCTTCAGCCGGCGCGGCGATGCAGAGTTTCGTGCGCATGATGCACATAGAACTTGGCTACGATCCGCACAATGTAATGTCGGTCGGCATTCCCATTCACGACAATACGTACACCACCTGGCAGGCACGCGCTAACTATTTCGATCAACTGCGAAACAAGATCGCTTCGCTTCCGCAGGTCGTGGCAGTGGGAATTTCGACGAATGCCACACCTCCGGATAATGGCTGGGAGCAGCGCTTTGAAATCTCGGGCAAGCCTTCGGTGGAACAGCAGCGCTCGCGTGTGAACTTCGTCAGTCCTGAGTACTTCCCAGTTCTGCATATCCCTTTGCTCCAAGGCAGGCTCTTCGACCAGAGCGAGATCTCGCGCGGCGCTCGTCTGGCAATCATCAGCCAGACCATGGCGCACCAGTATTTCCCGAATGGGGACGCTCTGGGCAGCCAGATCCGCGTTCCCGAACTCAAAGGCGAGCCGCCATTTAATCTCACCGTTCCACAGAGCGACTCATGGCTGCAGATCGTGGGCATCGTCGGTGACGTTCGCGACGATGGCTTGAATAAGCCCATCAAACCCGAGTTCTACATTCCATACACGATGATCATGCCGGTGTGGACGCAGTTCCTCGTTCGCACCCAGGGAGATCCGCTTTCCATCCTGCGGCAGGTTCGCGTGCAAATCCAAGGTGTCGATCCTGATCAGCAGACATTCCATCAGGTCAGGAATCTTGAACAGTGGATCGCCACCGAGCCGGAGTACGCGCGCGAGCACATGATCGCGTTCCTCTTTGCTATTTTTGGTGCGCTGGCTCTGGGCCTGGCTGCAGTTGGGCTCTATAGCGTTGTGTCCTATTCAGTCGCGCAGCGCACGGGAGAGTTTGGAATACGCATTGCTCTCGGAGCACTCAGAAAGGATGTACTGCTGATGGTGTTTCAGTCGGCTGCCACCAGCGTTGGGTTGGGAGTATTTGCAGGATTAGTCGCAGTCTTCGCCCTGAATCGCATTCTCTCGACTTGGATTCAGGGAAGCTCACGCAGCCCAATCGTGCTATTGACGGTCAGCATCCTCATGCTCGCAGTCGCCGCGCTTGCCTGCCTCGTTCCTGCGAGGCGCGCATCGAGCATCGATCCGATGGAGGCGTTGAGGTACGAGTAGCACATGCTGCCATTGGCAGCACAACGACACATGAAA
>CAYNPS010000039.1:0-30617 GCA_964399125.1 uncultured Terriglobales bacterium | reverse complement strand
GTGACCTTCGTGTTCGCTCTTGGTTCTAAGCCGCCGGCTGCGTAGTCCGCCGATTCACCATCATGAACGCCGCGCCAAAAATCGCAGCGGTAAAGATCGCGAGAATCGCCAGGGAAGTGCTCACTGAAAACAAATTCATCGCAGCCGTTGCGGGGAAGAGCGCGGTGCGCAGCGCGTCTAATCCGTATGTCAGCGGATTCACCCGCATGACCCATCGAATCCATCCGGAGGCGCCGCTGGCAGGGAAGAGCGCACCCGACAGCAGCCACAGCGGAATCAGGAACAAGTTCACAATCGCGTGAAATGCCTGCGCCGATTCCATGCGCCACGCCAGCGCGAATCCCAAAGCGGTAAGCGCAAATGCCATCAGGAATACAGAAACTACAACGATGAGAAAGTCGCCGATCGTGAAGTGAACGCCCACCGCAGGCGCAAATACTAAGAACACGAGTCCTTGAACGGCCGAAAGCGTCGTGCCTCCAAGAACCTTGCCCATTACAATCGCCGTGCGCGAAACCGGCGCAACGAGTACGGAAGAAAGAAATCCACGATCTCGATCTTCGATCACCGACATCATCGTAAAGATCGAAGTGAACAGCACGATCATCAGCAGCGCGCCAGGAAAGAAGTACTGCAGATAATGCTGTTCTCCCGCTCCGGATCGGAACGAGCTGCCGAAGCCTGAACCGATCACCAGCCAAAAAAGGAGTGGAGAGAGAATGACCCCGATGACGCGGCTCTTCTGCCGATAAAAGCGAACGATCTCTCGCCGCCACAAAGAAAAGATGGGCAGAAGCGGATTGACTCGCTCGACAGCGCCGATTACCGGAATTGTTGCAGTCTGTGCCATTTAAGTACTCACCGACCCCGACACTTCGGGACGGCTCTGACTTTCCGTCCAAAACCTGTGACCAGTGCGATTGACGAACACGTCTTCGAGAGTCGGCCGGCTGATGTTCACTGATTGAATATCACTGGCGAAAGCTTCCATTACTTCAGCCGCGAAGCGATGTCCCTGTGCGCGCTCCAGACGAACCGTGCTCTCTTCGATTGCACAGATGATTCCGAATCGCCGATGAATGCGTTCGGCCAATGCCTCGGGATCGTCGGCTTCGAATTGAATGACATCGCCGCCGATCTCTGACTTCAACTCTGCAGGCGTTCCTAGAGCGACGACTTTGCCGTGGCTGAGAATCGCGAGGCGGTCGCAGCGCTCGGCTTCTTCCATGAGGTGGGTTGTGACGAGGACAGTCACGCCTTCCTGCGCACGCAGCGAATCGAGATAGAGCCAAAGATCGCGACGAGCTCCGGGATCGAGTCCAGTTGTGGGCTCGTCTAGCAATAAGACTGACGGACGATGCATGAGGCCCTTTGCCAGTTCGACGCGGCGCTGCATGCCTCCAGAAAACGTCTCGACCAAATCGTCAGCGCGATCGGAGAGAGCAACGCGCTCCAGCATTTCGGCGATGCGATGCTTGAGGCGTGCGCCGCTCAATCCATACAAATGCCCCTGGTGCATCAGGTTCTCGCGCGCGGTCAACTTCAGATCTACGCTTTGCGCCTGAGCGACTACCCCGATGCGCCGCCGCACCTGGTTCGGCTGCTTCGCCGGATCAAAGCCCGCAATAAGGGCGCTGCCGCTGCTGGGAACCATCAACGTGCTCAGAATGCGGAACAGCGTCGTTTTGCCGCTGCCGTTCGGGCCAAGCAGTCCGAAGATTTCAGCCGGACGGACATCAAACGAAATGCCATCAAGCGCAATACGATCGCCGTAGCGGTGTCCGAGATCGTTCACCTCAATGGCAGCCTTGCGGGTGGCCGGCGATTCCTCTTCGTGGCTGAGCACAGCGGAGTGGCTACGACTACTCATTGAACGGGAGTGAACCTCGCGCTGATCATCATCAGCGCAAATAGTGCGGGTAGGTAAAGCACGCTGGCGCGCAGTAGTGTACGTGCGAGTTTCCTCGACTCTGCTGCGGCAAGGCCTGATAGAACGCGCGAAAAACGAATGCCGTAGTAGAGGAAGGCGAGCGAGAAAATCAGCGCGCCGAAAATGTACGTCTTGCCCACCATGTGTAAATAGCCCGGGAAGAGGCTGACCGGCACGAGCATCATCGAGTAGGCAAGAACTTCGCGAACAGTCGAGCGTCCGTCTTCCTCAACCACAGGCAACATGCGAATGCCCGCGCGACGATAATCCTCGCGATACATCCACGAGATTGCGTGGAAGTGTGGGAATTGCCAGAGGAACAGAATCGCAAACAGAACCAGCGCTTCCCATTCGACGCGCCCGCGGGCAGCAGTCCAGCCGAGCAGCGGCGGCATTGCGCCGGGGAGCGCGCCAAACGTCGTGCACAGAGGCGAATGTTTCTTGAGCGGCGTATAGACGCCAGCATATGCGGAAGCAGTGAGGATGCTGAGAATTCCCGTCAGCACATTGGTCGTGATCGCGAGATAAGCGCCTCCGCCGAGAATGCAGGCAACTCCAATCGTTACCGCCTCTGAAACTCCCATGCGCTTTCCCGGAATGGGACGCGATTGCGTGCGCCGCATCTGCCCGTCGGCCTCACGCTCGATCACCTGATTCAGCGCTGCCGCGCCTCCGGAGACGAGACCAATCCCGAGCATGGCGCACAGCATCTGCCAGGAGAATGCCGGAATTTGCTCCCGGCGAGCGCCCAAATAATAGCCAGCCCATGCGGTCATCACCACCAGGGAGGTCACGCGCATCTTTAGCAGAATGGCGTAATCGCCCAGCCGCGAGAAGCTGCGCACGTGAACTGGTGCGGAACGTGAATCGAGTTGTTCCGGAGTGGGAACGGTCTGGAGGGCGGCACTCATGCGCTGATAGCCTTTCTCGCCGGAGCACGTTCCGTCATGGCGGCAGGTTCTTTCATCAGAAGTTTGCGAACCTGCTCTTCCAGCACGAAGGATGTCGCAAGCAGCAATGCCCCGATGGCAACGTGAACCACCGTTGTGCTCACCATGCTGGGCAGAGGCTGCGCGGCGTTCTTGCCCCAAACCACACGCGTGAGATACGCGGCAAATCCGAATCCGAGCTGGACAAGAAGAAGTCCGATGATCGTCGCCGCCGACCGGCGCAGCGGAGCAATGTTCCCATATCGGGAGAGGACTCGCACCGCCGTCCAGGCCAGAAGTCCAGAGACCAACACCGCGTTCACCAGATGCGGAAGGATGCTCATCCCCGAATGCCGGAAGGCCGCGCCGAAGAAGAGCTGCAGATAAACGGCAACGATCGAAAGGACGGTAAGAGTCCGCGTACTCGGAGTTCCTTCGTCGGCCACCTTCTCCGGATTCGATTCAGTCCAATTTCTTCCTGAATAGAGCACCATGAGCACGGCGATCGAGAAGAAGGTCTGAGCCAGCGCTGCGTGCGCGCTTGAGATATACCACGGAAGGAAGTAGAGAACCGTCAGTCCGCCGAGAATTCCTTGCGCGATGACGGTCCCAATAGCCGCGAGGCTCAGATATCGAAACCAGCGCCGCTCGTCGATTCGGAACGCCGCGATGCAGAAGAGGATCGTAAGAAGTCCCACGCCCTCGGCGATCATGCGATGCGTGTGCTCGAACTTCACACCGCCGACCATCGGCGGAATCTTATAGATCGATCCGAACGAAGTCGGCCAATCCGGAACCGAGAGCCCCGCGTCCTCGCTGGTAACGAGAGCGCCGGCGATGATCAACAGGAAAATGCAGCTTGAGAGAACTACCGCAAAACGATGAAGACCAGCATGAAAACGAGTTGGAACGGATGAAACCTGAGACATGAATTTCCCGAAAAGCAGGACTGGCTAGTGTAACAAAGGCACTCGGCAGTCGACCAAAACGTGGAGCCGGGCGCCCTCGCCCGGGTGTTGAGGTTTCCGGCTTTGCGACCTTGATCTTTGATCCACGAATTGGGGGATCACACAAAATCAGAATCACGAAATATTCAACCAACACCTGGGCGAGGGCGCCCGGCTCCATGTTGGTTTTTACTGCGCTGAGAAAGTGAAATCGACCGCCTTAGAATCCTTTGGCCCGAGCGTGATCGTCTGTGTCTTCTCTCCCGCAGCTTCATGCACGGCTGCGATCATGTAGTCGCCGGGCGGAAGTCCTTTGATTTCGAATTTTCCATCTGCATCGCTAATCGCATAGAACGGATTCGCGGCGACGTTCACGTAAGCCTTCATCCACGGATGCTGATTGCATTTGAACGGCATCATCACTTCGGGATCGTGGAAAGTCTTCTCAATTGCTGCACCTTTCGGCATTTGCGACATGTTCCATTGCGGATTGCTCGGCGCATTCGGTTGCGCGTGGACGTTGTGCATCGTCGGATCACTGTTCAGGACTTTCAGCGTTTGTCCGGCCATCAACGCGAGCACGTGTGGCTCGTACCGACAGCCTTTCTGGTCGAGCATCACCGGCGTAGTCGGCACGGCGAAATTCTTTCCTTCCAGTCCTTGTTTCACATAGATGTACACGTTCGCTAGCGCACCGTGATTGACGACATATTGCTGCGAAAAGTTTGCTTGATGGTTTTCAATCGTACAGCCCGGATCCATTCCCATATCGATCTGCACCGGAGCCGGCGCGCTGCCGGTGAAGTGAATTACGCCGTGAATGCTGGCAGCGGTTGCGGGATCGACAGTCGTCAATTGTGCCGAAGATTGGGCGGGAGCTTTGTTCTCCGGCATCGGCCGGGTGTTTTGGCTACAAGAGGAAATCAAAAAGAGCGAAACATAAAGAACTATGTACGCGCGAAGAATTCCATGATTCCGAAACATGCCTCTTCAGGATACGCGACACTCTGGAGTTGCTGACATGAGGTCAAGTGTGTGATTTGCAATCACGAAATCGCGAGATCAGGAAATCGCGAAATCCCTAAACACCCGGGCGAGGGCGCCCGGCT
Source organism: uncultured Terriglobales bacterium (assembly GCA_964399125.1). Lineage (GTDB taxonomy): Bacteria > Acidobacteriota > Terriglobia > Terriglobales > Acidobacteriaceae > Gp1-AA112. Next base: position 25,702 of record CAYNPS010000039.1, on the reverse strand, counting down.
CTACGTTTTGTTTATCGGCTGAGCGCCGCTTCCTTGCTGGTCTCCAGCGCCGCGATCACGGCATCGGCGAATTCCGTCGTGCCGACTTTCCCGCCTACATCGCGCGTCAGATTTTTACCTTCGGCATAGACCTGCTCCAACGCTGAATGCATGCGATCGGCAGCTTCGGTTTCGCCGATGTGTCGCAGCATGAGCACGGCCGATTGCATTACTGCGGTGGGATTCGCGAGGTCTTTTCCGGCTATATCCGGCGCCGAGCCGTGTACGGCTTCGAAGATTGCGCACTCATGTCCCAAATTGGCACCCGGAACAAGGCCCAATCCCCCGACAAATCCTGCGCACAGGTCGGAGATGATGTCGCCGTACAGGTTCTCCATCACCATCACGTCATATTGGTAAGGATTGGTGACGAGCTGCATGCAGGTGTTATCGACGATGTGTTCGAAATAGGGAATGTCAGGATAGATTTCGGCTGTATCGCGGCAACAGCGCAGGAATAGGCCGTCGGTCAACTTCATGATGTTGGCTTTGTGGATGGCGTGAATTTTCTTGCGGCGCTCGCGGCGCGCGTAGTCGAAGGCAAAGCGCGCAATGCGGGTCGAAGCCTTCTCGGTGATGATCTTGAGGCTCTCGACGACTCCCGGCACAACCTCATGCTCGATGCCCGAGTACTCTCCCTCGGTGTTCTCGCGGACAATAATAAGGTCCACTCCGGGATAGTTCGTTTTGATGTTCGGCAGATTCTTGATGGGCCGAAAGTTCGCGAATAACTCGAACTTTTTCCGCAAGGTGACGTTAATGCTGGCAAATCCGCCCGCGATTGGAGTGGTTACCGGCCCTTTCAGCCCGAGGCGGGTGCGCTCTACTGATTCGTAGAGCTCTTTGGGGATGTACTGCTTGGTCTTGGCGTATGCGTCGGCGCCGGCGAGTTGCGTCTCCCATTCGAACTTCACGCCTGTAGCTTCGAGTACGCGGACGGTGGCATTCACGACTTCAGGGCCGATGCCGTCGCCGGGAATGAGTGTGACCTTGTGGACCATTCTGAAATCAGGCTATCTCTAGTGATGTTTGGTCGTCGACTTCGCTTTGGCTGCGCTCGAATCTTTAGTCATCAACTGCTCAAGCTCTGCGCCGAACTCGCGAACATCCTTGAAGTCACGATATACAGAAGCAAAGCGGATGTACGCGACTTTGTCTTGCTGCTTGAGCTTCTCCATGATCATCTCGCCGACTTCCGCGGTGCTGCGCTCGCGATCGGGCGAGTCGATGACGAATCCCTCAACGTCGTTGACGATCTGTTCCAGCTTGCCCATCGATATCGGCCTTTTTTCGCAGGCCTTTAGTAGGCCGGAGAGCAGCTTCTGACGATCGAACTTCTCGCGCCGCCCGTCTTTTTTCACCACCATGTAAGGAATCTCGTCGATGCGTTCGTAGGTCGTGAAGCGCTTCTCGCACTGCGCACACTCGCGCCTGCGGCGAATGAGCTCTCCCTCTTTCGTCTCTCTCGAATCCACTACTTTGTCGTTGGTAAATCCGCAGAAGGGACACTTCATGGCAACGGCGATTCGATTGTAACAGGCGAAATTTCAGAGGTGGAGACACGGCCAGCAACGAGAAACGCCGAAGGTAACCTCCCGGCCTCAGTCAGCACCGCCCACGGTAGCGGAGGGGTGAGACATGGAGATTGAGCATTACCCATCTGCTACCGTAAACGGTACTGACCGTAAACAAACGAGAGACTTGGGTTATCGGACTCCAAGCAGCAGGTCGATCGTGAGCTGATCGAGGCGCTCGTACATGAGACCTTTGCGCGAGAGAACAGCGCGATCGAACGACTTCTTCAGCAGCGTCTGGCCGTTCTTGTTGGAGTACTTGCCCACATGTTCGACGGGATTCGGGTTGATCTCCTTCACCAGCGCCTGGATCTCTTTATCCTGGTTCCAACGTCGAGCTTTCTCTTTCAGGATGAGATAGCTGCGCATACATCCGCGCGCGAAATCCTTTACGCCTTCGATGTCTTCTGTGCGGTAAGCATGGGCGTCGAAGTGACGGGGGCCGCTGTAGCCCACGTCTTCCAAAAACTTCACCAGCCAGAACATCGCCTTCGGGCTTGCTGAGGCGAAGCGCAGGTCCTGGTCGTAGCGTCCGGGGTACTGATCATTGAGATCGATATGGAACAGTTTTCCTGCTTCCCATGCCTGCGCGACGGCGTGAACAAAGTTCAAGCCAGCCATCTGCTCGTGTGCCACTTCGGGATTGACGCCCACCATATCGGGATGATCCAAAGTGGGAATCAGACCTAGATACGCTCCCGTGGTCGGCATATAGATATCGCCACGCGGCTCGTTGGGTTTGGCTTCGAGAGCAAACTTGTATCCGTACTTCTTGTCAATGTTGTATTCGCAAAGGTAATTGATGGATTCGCGCAGATTCTTGAGTGCGTGATCCGGACGCCGGCAAGCGTCGGTTTCCGTGCCTTCACGCCCGCCCCAGAGCACGAAGATCTTTGCCCCGAGCTCCGCGCCTAAGTCCATCGCGCGCATCGTTTTCTGCACGGCATAGGCGCGGACTTCGCGATCGTTCGCCGTGAAAGCTCCATCGCGAAACACGGGATCGAAGAACAAGCTCACCGTCGCCATTGGGACGACGATCTTGTGGCGCTCGCAAGCTTTCTTAAACTCGCGGACGATGCGATCGCGCTCTGCTGGCGTGGCGTCGATGGGAACAAGATCGTTGTCGTGGAGATTCACTCCCCACGCTCCAACTTCCGCTAACAGCGCAACGATGTCATTCGGGGGAATGGTGGGCCGCACGGCTTCGCCGAAAGGATCGCGTCCACGATTTCCGATCGTCCACAGTCCAAAAGAAAATTTATGTTCCGGCTTTGGATCGTACGAGCCGCTCGGCATGAATCCTCCAGGTATTTAGGCAGTATGAGATGCGGATGACTCTTCGCGCATGGACCGCAGCGCAGGATAAATGCGACGGTACTTCTGATATTGCCGCTGCATGATAGCCGATGATTCCCGATTTGGGTCGACCACCGAGCTTACACGCACAGCCACACGACACGCATCATCAACTGTCTTCCAAATACCGGCTCCGACTCCGGCAAGCAGAGCGGCTCCATAGGCCGCTCCTTCTTCTGCTTCAACGATCTCTACCGGATGAGAATACACATCAGCCTGGATCTGCCGCCACAGCGGAGAGCGGGCGCCGCCTCCGCCGAGACGAATGTTTTTCACCGGGACCTTCATCTCTTCGAAGATCGAGAACGAATCCCGCAAGCTGAAGGTTACGCCTTCAAGGATCGCACGCACCACATGCGCGCGGCGATGACTGGCGGCAAGTCCGACTAGCGCGGCGCGGGCCTCGGGATCGAGATGTGGAGTGCGCTCGCCCATCAGATACGGCGCCCACATTACACCATCGGAGCCTGGCGGAACCGAAGCTGCTTCTTTGGTGAGCGCGTCGTACGGATCGCCACTCGTGGTTGTGGTCCCAAATTGGTCTCTGAACCAGCGCAACGAGAGGCCTGCCGCCTGCGTGACTCCCATTACGTGCCAGCGGTTGGGAACGGCGTGGCAGAAGGTGTGCAATCGCCCGCGGGGATCCATGGCGGGACGATCGGTCGAGGCGAAAACGACTCCCGACGTTCCGATGGTCGCGTGAACTGCTCCCGGCGCGACTACGCCAAGTCCAACTGCGCCTGCCGCCTGGTCTCCGGCGCCTGCAACGACTAGAGTTCCGATGGCTAGTCCGGTAGCATCTGCGCCTTCCTTCGAAACCTTTCCGCACACCTGGCACGATTCGAACAGCGGCGGAAGCGCAGACTGATCGATTCGAGCGGCCTTCGCCATCTCTGCCGACCAGCGACGATGCGCGACGTCTAACAAGAGCGTGCCCGATGCGTCCGCCATGTCCATTCCGTATTCGCCAGTGAGCCGAAAGCGAACGTAGTCTTTGGGAAGCTGGAGCATGCGGAATTTCTCGTACACACGAGGCTCATGTTTGCGCACCCACAGCATCTTTGTGACGGTGAAGTTCGTCAGCGCCGGATTGCAGGTCCAGGCATTGAGTTGCGCTTCCCCAACTTGCTCGGTTAATTCGCGAGCTTCTTCCGCTGTGCGCTGATCGCACCAGATCAGTGAAGGACGCAGCGCGTTTCCCGATGCATCCATTAATACTGCTCCGTGCATTTGGCCGGAGAATCCGACGGCTGCGATGCTGCCAGCCGAAATTCCTGACGAGGAAAGCAATCCGCGAACAGCTTCGCGGCAAGCTCGCCACCAGTCGAGCGGCTCCTGTTCGGCCCATCCCGTTTCGGGAGACGCGAACGGCTGGTGTTCCGCGGTTTTCGACGCGAGTACTTTACCGGTTTCATCGATCAGCAGAGCGCGCGTACCGCCAGTGCCGACGTCAATGCCCAACAGTTTGGCTGAGGAACTCATAGCGGGGTCTTGCTACGAAGCAGTCGTGGCATTATGACTGAACCTCAAATTAAAAAAAAGTATCAATTGTGTACGTTAACGGTATAGATTTGTCTGCCGTTCCCGTCGAGTTAAATTTTTTCTGGAGCGAAAACCAGATGAGTCTTCGCCGTTTCCCCGTACTGCTACTTCTGATTTCTCTTCTGAGACTTCAATCTGTGGCGCAGCAATCGGCGCCCTACAAGAATCCGGCCCTTCCTATTGACACACGAGTCAAAGACCTGCTCAAGCGGATGACCCTGGAAGAAAAAGTGGCGCAGCTCGAGTCCACATGGCAGAACCACGGCCAGGATTTGGCGCCAGAAGATTACTTCGTCGACGAGAAAGGCGTGTTGGACGAAGCCAAAGCCAAACAGTTGCTCAAGAACGGCCTGGGGCAGGTCTCGCGTCCCAGCGAAGGCCGTGGACCGCAAGAGATGGCAGACTTCACCAATCGCCTGCAACACATTGCCATTGAGAATTCGCGGTTGGGCATTCCATTGATGTTTCACGAAGAATGCCTGCATGGATTCGTCGCCATTGGCGCGACTTCGTATCCGCAGGCAATTGGTCTGGCCGCTACTTGGGATGATGCTCTATTGAAGCGCATCTTCAACGCTGTTGCCCTCGAAGCTCGATCCCGTGGCGCCGACGAATGTCTGATGCCAGTCGTCGATGTGGCGCGAGATCCGCGGTGGGGCAGAACAGAAGAAACGTACGGCGAAGATCCTTATCTCGCCGGCCGGATGGGCGTAGCTGCGGTCCGCGGACTTCAGGGAGATGGGCCGGCGATCGACAGCAATCATGTCTTCGCCACGTTGAAGCACTTCGCCGTTCACAGCCAACCACAGGCAGGAACGAATGTCGGGCCTGCCGACTACGCGGAGCGCACGGTGCGCGAATATTTTCTGCCTCCGTTTGAGGCAGGCATTCACGAGGGCGATGTTCGTGCCGTGATGCCTTCGTACAACGAGCTCGACGGCATCCCCAACCATAGCAACGTGTGGCTGCTGAGAAATATTCTCCGGAACGAGTGGGGATACAAGTACCTTACGGTCTCCGATTACTTCGCTATCGATCAGCTCATCAGCATTCACCATATCGCGACGAGTTGCGATGACGCAGCAAAATTCGCAATCGCAGCAGGCGTAGATATCGAACTTCCATTCGCAAAATGCTATCGCTCACTTCCGGCATTGGTGCGCAATCACCAGGTTCCAGAGTCGTTGATCGACGAAGCGGTCGCGCGTGTGCTCCATGCCAAGTTCGAACTGGGCCTCTTCGATCGTCCATTTGTCGATCCGCCGAAGGCTGTACAGAGCGCCGGAACTCAAGCTGATGACGAGCTCGCCCTGCAGGCGGCGCACGAAACTATCACACTGCTCAAAAATAAGAATGATCTTCTGCCGCTCGATCTATCCAAGCTCAAGCGCATTGCGGTGATCGGCCCTAATGCGGCCGAACCCCATCTTGGTGGCTACAGTGGAACTCCCAAGCACGCCGTCAGCATTCTCGACGGGATCAAGAACAAGGTCGGCAACAGAGTGGAAGTGCTGTATGCGGAAGGTTGTCGCATCACCGAGAGTAAGCCGATTTGGGAAGAGGACAAGGTCATTCCCCCGGATCCCGCCCTCGACGAGAAACGCATGGCCGAAGCCGTGGATGTCCTCAGCCGAGCGGATCTAGGAATCGTGGTCGTCGGCGACAACGAGCAGACCTCGCGCGAGGCCTGGTCGCCGACGCATCTCGGCGATCGCGACAGTCTCGATCTTGTCGGAAGACAGGACGAACTCGTTGCGCGTCTGTTGGCCACGGGCAAGCCGATCGTTGTTGTCTTGCTACATGGCCGTCCTAACTCAATCAACTTCATCGCTGAGCACGTTCCTGCCATTCTCGACGGCTGGTATCTGGGTCAGGAGGGCGGCACGGCAATGGCCGACGTTATCTTCGGTGACTACAATCCAGCGGGCAGGCTTCCGATTACGGTTCCGCGCTCGGTTGGACAACTTCCGGATTTTTACAATCAGAAGCCTTCCGCCCATCGTCCCTATCTGTTCGCGAACTCGACTCCGTTGTTCCCATTTGGGTACGGATTGAGCTACACGAAATTCCGCTATGCCAATCTGCGACTCGATCCGGCAAGTATTCCTGTGAATGGCAAAACCAGAGTCCTGGTGGACGTAACCAATGCGGGTAATCGTGCGGGAGACGAGGTCGTCCAGCTCTACATTCGTGATGAGATCAGCTCGGTCACCCGTCCCATTAAAGAATTGAAGGGCTTTCAGCGCGTGAACATCAAACCCGGTGAGACCCGCACTGTGAGTTTTTCCATCGGTCCGGATGAGCTCCAGTTCTATAACCGCGAAATGAAACGCGTGGTCGAGCCCGGGAAGTTCAAAATCATGGTCGGGCCAAACTCGGTCGATCTTAGTTCCGTCTCGCTGGACGTGCGCTAATGCCGAGGGCGGTGCGGAAGAAGAGCGGCATCCCGCTCATTGCCGAGCTGGCTGGCGTCTCGATTGGAACCGTGGATCGTGCCCTGCATGGCCGCGCAGGCATCAATTCACGGACTTCAAAGCTCGTCCTGAGAATCGCTCGTGAAATCGGATACAGGCCGAACGTCACTGCGCGCGCGTTGTCGACAGGGAAACGCGTCCGCATAGGTGTTTGCGTTCCTAAAGAGCTGGCCTACTTTTATGACGAAATGTGGGCCGGTATCCGCGATGAAGCCGCACGTTATCAAAATCGAGGCGTCGAATTCGTCTTTACTCCTGTTCCTGAACTGGGAAAAGGAGAGCGCTCTGCCTTCCGTAAGCTGCAGGCGTCGAAAGTTGATGGCATTCTGCTCACTCCCGGCAATCCGGAAGCGATGACCCCGCTCATCGATGCAGCGGAAAAGCAAGGCACACGCGTCGTTTGCCTTTCTACCGACGCTCCTATGAGTCGGCGTTCGTCAGTTGTATGTGTTGAGCCGCGGCTGAACGGACTCATTGCCGGCGAGCTTATGGCCGATTTCGTGCCTCACGGCAGCAAAGTAGCAATCGTTACGGGCATGCTGAGGACGATCGATCACCGCGAGAAAGCGGAGGGATTCAGCGCCAGCTTTCGCGAGCTATCGATGGGTGGCGCAGTAATCGAAATCATCGAAGCTCACGAACATCCAGACGAAAGTCTTAGCAAGACGCGAGCTTTGCTCAGGCGAGTGCCAGGTCTCGCTGGAATTTATGTAAATACCGTCAACTGCTTGCCGGTTTGCCGCGCCCTCGCTCACGAGGGGCGGAGCGGCCGGGTGCGCGTGATCGCCACTGATCTCTTTCAAGAAATGATTCCAGCCATAAAAGCTGGCGCTATCGCTGCCTCCATCCATCAGCAGCCCTATGTTCAGGGCCAATTGGCCGTGCGAAGTCTGGCTGAAAACCTCCTGCAAGGCGCGGAGCTGGCCCCAACCCAGTACCTGAATCCCAACATCATTCTTCGTTCCAATCTGAATCTGTTTCGTGAGGCACATCAACGTTGAGGGAGCTAAAATGGATGCCCTGTTTTTGGATGTTGCAATAAGGAAAATCATCCATTTCTTGTAATGGGATTACACAGCGAGGCGCTTCACCTTGCCAAAGCATTGTGGTGTAGACGCAACTGAATCGATTTACTATAGTGTCATTGATTGAAATCCTGCCGTGCGGCGGCAGCAGGACAGGTCCCTTTTTGGCTTGATCGCCCCGTTTGTATGTGTAAGGCTCAATTAGAGACGAATTACGCCGAAAATCAATGGCAAAGAGAACAACAGTCACCGCCAACGGCCGCCCGGGCACGAACGGTAGCAATGGCGAGCGAGTAACGCTCAAGTTCCTCGCCAACCACCTGGAGCTCTCCCCTACTACCATTTCGGTCGTGATCAGCGACTCGCCCTTGGCTGCGACCATCGCGCAGAAAACCAAAGATCGCATTTGGGAAGCGGTACGCGAGTTCAATTATCGTCCCAACGTTTTCGCCCGCTATCTTCACGGAAAACGCACATATTGCGTTGCGGTCCTGGTGCCTGATATCGGCGATGAATTTTCTGCCTCGTTGATCAGCGGTATCGAAAAGGAACTGGCGAAGCGTGGATACTTTTACTTCGTCGTCAGTCACCGCGGCGCTCCGGAGTTGATCGAAAAATCTCCGGACACGCTGCTCGATCGCGGAGTGGAGGGAATGATCTTCATCAATACTCCGCTGAAGCGTTCATTGTCAGTGCCGGTTGTCGCTGTCTCCGACATTACCGAAGCTCCTGACGTGAGCAGCATCGTGATTGACAACGCTCGGGCTGCAAGCCTTGCCCTGAAGCACCTTCTTAAGCTCGGTCACAAATCGGTCGCAGTGCTCCGCGGACCAAAAGGCAACGGAGACTCCGAAGACCGTTGGCAGAGCCTGCAGAAGGCAGCGGCCGAACTCGGCGTCACGATCTCCCCGAAGTTAACGAGAGAACTAGGGACATATCCGGAGTGCAATAACACCACGATGTCCGACTTGGGATACCACGCAGCTAAAGAGTTGCTCGAGAGCTCGCCGGACTTCACCGCATTAGTGGCATTCAACGATGGATCGGCCATCGGCGCCATTCGCGCTTTCCGCGATGCGGGTCTCAATGTTCCCGAGGACATATCGGTCGTGGGATTCGACGATATCGAACAGGCGGCCTTCAACATTCCGCGTCTCACCACGATTCGCCAGCCACTGGTAAACATGGGCGAACTAGCGGCTCGCACGCTGATCAAGCGAATCGAACACCCTGCCGAAAAATCACGTGAAGTCTTAGTAGAGCCAAAACTGGTCGTCAGAGAATCGACAGCGCCTCCGCCTTCCACTCAGAGAACGCGCACCTCGTAACCAAGCCAGCTGTTCCGATAATCGACGGCAATAATCCACCGGCGCCAAACCCCACTTGGTCCCAGTAACAAGAATCGAGCTCCAAAAAATCTTGACAACGACTGGCTGCCCGTGCCAGAGTTTTGGGCCGCAAGCCTAAAACGTTTTAGATAGAACTCTGAAAGGTTTTAGCGATTTCGTACGTGCAAGACCAGGAGGCAAGGCCATGAAGCTGTTGTCGCAGGGAATTACCCACTTTGTTTCTGAGACAAACAAACTCCTCGCCATCTCACTTCTGCTGATCGCCATATTTGGCGTCCCGGCGTTCGCACAGGAAGCGACTATCGTTGGCACCGTTACCGACAGCTCAGGAGCCGTGGTGCCAAACGCCGCCATTACAATTACCAACATCGCGACCGGCCAGGTTCGCAAGTTGCAGAGCAACGATGTTGGTCAGTACGTCGCTGCTGCGCTTCCGATCGGCAACTACGACGTGAAGGCGCAGGCAACTGGCTTCAATGTTGCGGACACCAGTGGAGTGGTGTTGAACGTCGGCGATCGCCGGCGCGTGGATTTCACCCTGAAGGTCGGCGGCACGCAGGAGCTGATCACGGTTGAGGCCGCGCCGATCGCGGTGAAGACTGAGAGCGGAGAGCAGAGCAGCCTCATTACCGGTCAGCAAATCACGCAGCTCGAGACCAATGGCCGCAGCCTCTACTCGATTGTGAACCTCACGCCGGGCGCCAGCAGTCTGCAAGGCGACTTTCAAATTCCCACCCCGATGGGTGGCGACCAGAACGTTGCCTTCAACGGCCAACGTGTAGCGCACAACCTGTACATGATTGACGGCGCGGAAGCGGCGGATCGCGGCGGTTCTGGCGCGATCGTAATGCCCTCCATCGATGCCGTCGCCGAATTTCGACAATTAACTTCGAACTATAGCGCTGAATATGGATTGTCATCATCAGCAACCGTAACTACAGTTCTTCGCTCCGGGACGAAGACATTCCACGCATCTGCTTGGTGGTTCGGCCGAAATGATGCCTTCAATGCCCGCAACTTTTTTACGCCGAGATTCAATGCAAACGGCACGCAAAACAAAATGCCCAAGCTGCGCTTTAACACCTACGGCTTCAACGCAGGCGGCCCGGTCGAATTTAAGCACAGCGACAATCCAAAAACCTTCTTCTTCTACAACATGGAATGGCGCAGCCTGATTCAGGGGGGTGCGCTCCGGACGAACGTTCCATTTCCAAGCACATACGGAGGGAATTTGACGGAGGCTATGAACTTTGGGGGCCTTTTGAACTCCGGCAACACAACTGCTCACGTTCCCAACTTCGCCAATCTGTCTACGGCGGAACAGGCAAAGTTCACGGCCGCCGGCCTCACCTCAGGACAGCCATTTCCAAACAATACGATTCCGGCGTCTCTGCTAGATCCGAACGCGCAAGCTCTGCTGAAGGCCGGTCTGTTTCCTGCTCCGACATCCGGGCGCACGTTTATTGGTGGTTCCGATTCGCCTACCAACGTACGTGAGGAACTTGCTCGCGTAGATCACACGTTCAGCGATAAGTTCTCGGTGTTTGGACATTGGATCTCGGAACAAATATTGCAAACCGATATCCCGACGCGCTGGAGCGGCGGCGCTAACTTGCCCACAGTCGGAGATACCTTTGGAAATCCGTCATACAGTGGGGTAATCCATTCCACCTACATCATCAGCCCGACACTGCTGAACGAAACCGCATTTAACTATGGTGGAAACCGCATCAACATGTTGCCACTGGGTAAGTACAAGCTTTCAGACACAGGCTTCCAGCAGCACAAGCTGTTCGGGTTCCAGAGCGACGTTACGCCGATCATCAACCTGAACGCTGGGGGAAAAACCGGATCGCGTTATGACCCGAATTGGAATCCATGGGTCAACTCCGCCAACAGCTATCAAATTCGCGACGATCTTTCCTGGACTAAGGGAGCTCATCAGGTGAAGTTTGGTGGTGGATGGCTGAACTTCCGTAAGCTTCAGCCATTGCAGGTGTCGGCCGAAGGCTCGTTCTCATTCAACGGAAACTTTACCGGATATGATTTCGCCGACTTCCTGCTCGGTCTCTCCAGCGGTTACAGTGAGCCTGCACTAAAGGACGATCGAAACTGGAACAGCGTTTCGTGGTTCGGATATGCGCAGGACAATTGGCACGCTACAAAACGTTTGACCCTCAACTTGGGCTTGCGTTGGGATGGCATGCCGCATACGGCCGAAATTAATGGCCAGATGTCAAACTTCTATCCGAATCTCTACAACGCTGCCAATGCTCCGGTGTTTGCTAACACGAATGGAACTTTGATTTGCTCAGGTGCGGGAATTCCCAATTCAACCTGCACTGGAGCGAGCCCTGGCTTGGCAACTGGTCCAAACAAACAACTGAATGGCCTGCTGCAGTACGCCAACGGACTCGGGGTTCCAGGAATCACTCCGGGTGTGAGCAATGGTTTGGTGAACAATTATTGGAATAACTGGGGTCCAAGAATCGGATTCGCGTACGACCTTACGGGGAATGGCACTACCGTTCTGCGAGGCGGATTCGGAGTCATGTTTGAACGTATTCAGGGTAATGACATGTATCAAGCTGGAGGCAACAATTTGTTCGGCGGTACGGTATCCCTGAATAACGTGTCGTTGTCCGATCCGCATATTGGAATCGACCAGACGAACGCGAACATCAGCACCGCATCTCTGCCTGTTACCGTAAACAGCATTACCGAGCTCGATGCGAACAACTACAAGAATCCAACCAGCTATCAGTACAGCTTGGGAATTCAGCGACAACTGGCCAAACAAACTGTGCTGTCGGTCGCTTATGTTGGGAATCAGAATCGGTATTTAAGCGATGCGCAAGAGATCAACCTTCCCAACATTGGACTGCTGAATACATTCGTGGCGAACTCTACTGCTGCGGCACAGTACAACAGGGATCTGCCGTTCCTTGGGTACCACAGCATCAAAGTCGATCGGAACGAGGCCAATTCAATCTACAACTCTCTGCAAACCGAGCTGCGGGCAAAGTTGGGTGGAGTGAATATTCAGGCGGCCTACACCTACTCTCGCGCCGAAGATCCGACGACCGGCACCGGCGGAGATGGATTCGACCTGAACACGGTCACCAATCCGTACTTAGGCTGGAAGAACGATTGGGGTCCGTCGATCTTCGACCGCACTCATGTGGCGTTCGTGAATTACATCTATGACGTTCCGTTCTTCCGCTCCAGTTCCAACGCGTTCCTGAAGAACACCATCGGAGGATGGGAGTTGTCAGGAATCGTCACGATGGAATCGGGCGCGCCGATCAATCTCGGCGTCTCCGGCTCAAACATTTGCGGCACCGTTGCTAATTGCGCAGTGCGGCCGAATCAGGTTGGCGCGATCAGCTATCCGCACACCGCGACGACGCTATCGAGCGGAAATAACACTGTGCAATGGTTTGATCCATCCGCATTTGCCATCAACTTCATACCCGGCACAACCACCGCGACCTTCGGCAATGTAAGGAAGAACGCCCTGCGCGGTCCAGGACGGGACAACTGGAACATGGCATTGTTCAAGAACATCGCTTTTACCGAACGGCTTCACTCTGAATTCCGCTTTGAGGCCTACAACGTCTGGAATCACACGCAGTTCCGTGGAGACGTTAATGGTGGGGGAATTAACAGCGCGATTGGCGGCACCGATGTAGGTAAGATCACCAGCGCTTACGATGCACGAACCATGCAACTCGGCGTCAAGTTGATCTTCTAGAGAGTCACTTTTGACACGCACGCAACCCGCTCGCAATCTTCATTTTGCGAGCGGGGATTTTTTTGCTGATTCTAAGGGTCTGTTTGCCGACTCCGACCCAGCTTCTCTGCCTCTCCGCCGATTTTTCTCGGACGTTTCGCGCAAAAAAATATTGACAACGCTCTAGAACCCGTGACAGAGTTTTGGGCCAGCATTCCCAAATCGATTTAGTCGTTCTCTAAATCGATTTAGAGGATGCACACAATTTAAGACTCTCCGGAGGCCGGCCATGAAGCTTTCGCCCAGGAATATAGAGAGGTTAGCCCAGTGCGTAAAACGAAATAGCATCCGCTTTGCAGCGATGCTCTTCGTTCTTGTCGGAATATTTGCCACCCCAGTATTTGCGCAAGAAGCGACGATTGTGGGAAGTGTTACCGATCCCACAGGCGCAGCTGTTCCAAACGCAACCATCACAGTTACCAAAACTGATACAGGACAAATCCGCCACTTCAGCAGCAACAACGACGGTCAATATGTCGCGCCAGGCCTGCCAATCGGCAGCTATACGGTTCAAGTCGAATCTGGAGGATTCAAGCAGATCTCGAAGAACATCGTTCTGAACGTGAATGACCGTGCTCGTCTCGATTTCCAACTTCAGGTCGGAGCTGCGCAGGAGAAAGTCACCGTGGAAGCTACCGCGGTGCAGGTTCAGTCGGAATCGAGCGAGGTGAGCGATGTCATCAGCGGCCGGCAGATTTCGCAGCTTGCGACCAATGGCCGAAGCATCTATACGTTGATCAATCTCACCCCAGGCGCTTCTGGCAACCAGGGCGACTTCCAAACGCCGACTCCCGTCGGAGGTGACGCAAACGTCAGCTTCAACGGTCAACGCATGGGCCACAACATCTACCTCATGGATGGCGGCGAGGATCTTGATCGCGGTGGCTCGGGCAACTTCAGCGTCATGCCCTCTTTGGAGTCGATGTCTGAGTTTCGCATTCTGACTTCGAACTATAGCGCCGAATATGGTTTGTCCTCGGCGGCGACGATGACGACGGTTCTCAAATCGGGAACCAAGAAACTCCACGCTTCCGCTTGGGAGTACGATCGCAACGACGCCTTGGATGCGCGCACTTACTTCAATAGGAAACCGAGTCCAGTTGCGAAGCTGCGGTTCAATACCTACGGGTTCAATGTAGGTGGTCCGGTAACCCTCGGCAAACTCTACAACAGCGATCACAGCAAGACATTCTTCTTCTACAACATGGAATGGCGCAGCCTGATCCAAGGGCAGACCCTGAATCAGACGGTGCCTTTTACAAGCACTTACGGCGGAGACTTCAGCGCCAATCTGCCGGCGGATTCAAAGGATCCGAACGGGAACGTCGTTCTTCACTCTGGACTGCATACGCCGTGTACAAATCAGCTTTCGAGTGCACAAGCGCAACGATTTACGAGTGCAGGGCTGGTCTTAAGCACTCCGAATTCCGCGGGCGGCTGCAGCATTCCTACCGCGAGCCAGGCGCAAGCGGGAGTGACTGATCCTGTATTCCAGCCCTACACAGCGGCCAATGCAATTCCGGCAGCGTTGCTCGATGCTAATGCCCAACTCTTGTTGAAGGCTGGGATCTTCCCGGCTCCGACGAGCGGCAGCAAATTCATCGGAGGTAACAACGTTCCCACGAACGTGAGGGAAGAGATCACCCGCGTTGACCACAACTTCAGCGACAAGTTCCAGGTCTTCGGACACTTTGTCGCGGAGCAGATTTCTCAGGGCTTCGGCACTGCACAGTGGAGCGGAGACAACGTTCCGACCATTGGTGACACGTTTGGTAATCCTTCATATAGCGCCGTTGTCCATGCGACACACATGATCAATCCGCATTTGCTCAATGAGATCGCGTTCAACTACAACGGCAATCGCATCAACATCATCCCGAAGGGAATCTACACCGCTCCTTCGGGTTTCACGTTCAATCGTGTCTTCCCTGGCCCAAATGCGCTTACCAGGATTCCTTCGATTCAGTTGAGCGGCTCGACTGGAACCAACTACACGGTGACTTGGGAGCCATGGGTAAACAAAGCCGATGACTATCAGATTCGCGACGACGTTTCTTGGTCATCCGGCAAACACTCTCTGAAGTATGGTGGAAGCTGGGCTCTTTACAAGAAGATCCAGGACGTCTTCGCTTCAACCCAAGGTAATTTCCAATTCAACGGTTCCTACACCGGAAATGACTTTGCCGATTTCCTGCTCGGGTATTCAAACTCGTATTCGGAGGATGCGGTCCACGACAATGGCCACTGGAACAACGTCTCCTGGGCTGCTTATGTTCAGGACAACTGGAGAACGACGAATCGCCTGACGCTGAACCTGGGATTGCGATGGGATGGTGCTCCGCACACGTACGAAGCCAACAACCGTATGTCGAACTTCTATCCCAACATGTACGATCCTTCCAAGGCGCCCTTGTTTGCCAATGCAAACGGTACCCAGATTTGTGCCGGACCGGGCAATCCAACAGGCTGCGCTGCAGCGAGTCCTGGATTGGGAACGAGTCCGAATCCAATCCTTCAGGGTGTCCAGTTCTATCTGAACGGCGTTGGAATCGAAGGTCAGCCTGGTGTTCCGAAAGGGCTAGTGGATGATCACTGGGCTGAGTTCGGTCCCAGGGTCGGATTCGCCTACGACGTAACCGGCACGGGAACCACAGTATTGCGTGGTGGTTTCGGCGCCATGTACGAGCGCGTTCAAGGCAACGACATGTACAACGGCGGCACGAATATCCCGTTCAGTGCCAGCGCCGGTTTGAACAACGTATTCCTCTCCAATCCGAAGACAAATATCCAATCTGGGAACGCAATTACTGGTCTGCCGATTGTCGTCCCCAGCATTACCGGCATCGCTAAGGATAACTACAAGGCTCCCGTGACGTATCAGTACAGTTTTGGAATGCAGCATGCGTTGGGCAGCAAGGCCGTACTCGCTGCTTCGTATGTTGGCAGCCAGTCGCGTCACCAGAACGACTACCGGAATGTCAATTTGCCGAACATAAACCTGTTACCGAGTTTGCAAACCAACAATAACGCGTATAACACGGTCGTACCGTTCCAGGGTTTCCGAGACCTGACGCTTGCGCAAAATGAGGCGAATGGTCATTACAATTCGCTCCAAGTTGATGTGCACGGCAACGTCAGGAGCGACTTGATGCTCCAAGTTGGCTATACGCTTGCGCGCTCCGTCGATCCAACCACGGGCGGCAGCGGCGGCGATTTGGCCAACGTATCTAATCCATATCTCGGGTGGAAGTACGATTTAGGCCCTTCCATTCTGGATAGAACTCACGTAGTCTTCGTTAACTTCGATTACCAGCTTCCATTCCTGAAGAACAGCGACAAGGGACTTCTAAAGACCGCTCTTGGTGGTTGGGAGCTGTCAGGAATCGTGACTATGGAGTCGGGACTGCCGCTCAATGTTACCCAGGGCGGAAGCAATAGCGTTTGCAGCATTCCCCTGGGCACCTGCACCAATCGCCCGAACCTGACCGGTACGATTAGCTATCCGCAAACTGCAACGCAGTGGTTCTCGACCAATGCGTTCTCGACGCCGGCCGCAGGAACCTGGGGAAACCTCGGTTTCGACGCCCTGCGTGGTCCAGGACGGGATAACTGGAATCTCTCGTTCTTCAAGAATTTCGTGTTCAGCGAGTCACGCGGGAGTATGTTCCAGTTCCGAGCGGATGCCTTCAACGTTTGGAACCACAGGCAGTTTAGGAACGTCAGTACCAGCACTACGGCGAGTGATTTTGGCCAGGTCACTTCAACCTTCGATCCAAGAGTATTCCAGCTTGGAGCGAAGTTGGTCTTCTAAACAATTAGGTTTTGACACGCACGCAACCCCGCTCGCAAGGAAGCACTCGGCGAGCGGGGAATTTTTTTGCTCGCAGCTTGGTGACCTGAAAGGGAGTTGCCCGCCTCAGTCCGTGTAGGATGAAGTTCCAGATGCCCCGATTGTTTTCCATACAGACTGTTGCGACGGCGTTGATCTTCTCTGGATTAGCCCCGGCGCAGAGCGCGGATCCTGCAGACGCGATCGCTCTCGAGCAGCAGGGACGCTGGGCTGACGCTGTTCAGGTATGGCGTGCAGTTACCGAGAAGAATCCGCGCGATGCCGGAGCTTTTGCCAGCATGGGCGTAGATCTCGCGCGTGAAGAGAAGTATTCAGAGGCTGCAGCGGCGTATCGGCGGGCGCTGAAACTTAATCCTAATCTTCCGGGAATTCAGATGAATCTGGGATTAGCGGAATTCAAATTGGGAAACTTCCGCGCTGCTGTGCCTCCGCTCACTGCGACCGTGGCTTCCGATCCTAACAACCAACAAGCGCGAACGCTGCTTGGACTCAGCTATTACGGCGCAAAGGATTTCGCGAAAGCCGCAGATCATCTTGGGATCGCGGCAAAGGCCGATCCAGATAACCCGGAGCTCGAGCAGATGCTCGCCCAGAGCTGCCTTTGGGCCAAGCGATTTTCCTGCGCTCTCGATGGTTTCAAACGCATTCTGCAAAGCCAGCCTGACTCGGCTGCCGCCCATATGCTGATGGGTGAGGCACTCGATGGCATGAGTCGTACGTCCGAAGCGATTGCAGAGTTTCAAACGGCAGCGCGGGTTTCGCCGCGTGAACCCAACGTTCATTTTGGTCTCGGTTATCTCTACTGGAAGTCGCATAAATATGAAGAAGCAAAAAACGAGTTCCAAAATGAACTGGATATCGACCCGAAGAACGCGCAGGCGATTGCCTATCTCGGCGACATCGAAATGAAAAACAAGAACCCGGATGCCGCGATTACTCTGCTCAAGAAAGCTGTTGCATTAAAAAGTGACATTCGATTCGCGTACATCAATCTAGGTGTGATCTACAACGAGCAGAAGAAATACGACGACGCCGTTGCCGCACTCAAACACGCAGTCGCTCTGGATCCTTCACAGCCGGATGCGCATTATCGCCTCGGACGAATCTTTCAGGTGACCGGTAATAAAGCCGAAGCTGATAAAGAGTTTGCTGCCGTCGTGTCCCTGCATAAGAAGGAGGACGAGAGGGCAGAACAGCTACTAGCTCCGCAGATGTCCAGCGCTCCTCCACCTCTTCCACATTGAAGTGACTTAACGAACTAGTCCGACATTCGCGAATGCTTGAGGCTCCGAGGCTACGCGGCTTCGCAGCTCCGTGGCTGTTCGTTACACAATCATCTTCTTAAAGTTTCTCGCAGCGATTGCCAATGCAACAACTCCCATCAGCAAAAGAGCCGCCGCGTTCACCCACAAGTCAGTAAAGCCCGCCCCACGCAGAATAATGCCGCGCGAGATGTTCATCATGTAGGTGGCGGGAACGAAGAAGCTCATCAAGTAGAAGATCCACGGCATGTTGTCGAGAGGGAAGATGTAGCCGGAAAGGAAGATGCTCGGCAGCATGATTCCCATGGAGCGCTGCATAGCGTCATTTTGGGAATTAGCCTTAGATGAGATCAGCATGCCAAGCGACAGGTGCGTGAACATGTAGCACATTCCAAGGACGAGCAGCAGCAGCACGTTGCCATGGATTGGCACGCTGAAGGCGATACGCATGAAGGCCAGAATCATCAGCATTTCAATCATCGCCAGGCCGAAGTACGGCATGATTTTGCCCATCATCAATCCAAGCGGGCGCACCGGCGTGACGAAGAGCTGCTCCAGCGTTCCGCGCTCCTTCTCGCGAACGATTGAAAACGCGGTGAGCATCGTCGTCACGAAGAGCAGCAGAACTGTCATAAGTCCAGGAAGAAAGAAGTTTGGCGAGCGCGAGTCCGGGTTGAACATCACCTTGGGGCGGATATCGATCGCCGGCTGCTTGCCTGCGGGCAGCATGCGGCGAAGGGACTCATCCAGCCCGATCGCTGACGCGACGTTCAGAGTTTGTCCTGCGACCGACGAATCCGAACCGTCGACAAGGACCATTACCTGCGCACTACCTCCGCGCAGGAGCTGGCGATCGAAATCGAGGGGAATCTTGATTCCCACTTTGGCTTTGCCCGCGACCATCTCGTGTGTGAGCTCCTCGTCGGAGTGAGCGTACTTGTAAATCTTGAAGGTATCGGAGCTGCGGAAGCGATCAAGCAATGCCCGGCTGCTCTGGCTTCCTTCGACATCATCGGCGTGCTCCATCAGCCCGCTCTGATCGAGCACGACGGTCTTCACCTGACGTACGTTGGTGTCGATGGCTGCCCCCAGAATGATCATTTCCACAATGGGAATCAGCAGCGCGAACATAATGGCCATCGAGTCGCGACGGAGATGCAACGATTCCTTGTAGAAGATGGCGCGAAATCCACGGAATGGATTGTCATTCCACGCAGGACTTAGTTTGTCGGAACTGATGGTTCTTACTTCCAATGTAGGACTAAGTGTGGAACTCATAAAACGCTCTCCGTCTACTTCACCTTCTTCTGACTGCAGCTTTCACGGCTAGGCCTGGCCGACCCCGATCTCAGCCTGTCTGCGGTACGTGAGCTCAACGAAAACGTCTTCCAGATCGGGCATCAGTGGACGTATTTCATCAGCGTGCACGCCGACTCTCTCAAGTTCTCGCTGCAGTTCGGATTGAGTGATTGTGTCCTGCATCAACGCGTGAATTGATCGGCCGAAAATGGTGGCACTGCGCATGAATGGCAGCGTGCGCGCGCGACGCAGTGCAGTGGTCACATCCTTGGTCATGATTTCGAAGCGCTGCGTGCCTGGAGGGGAGACTTCGGGAATTTCGCGCAGCGTGTCCGGCGTGCCATCTGCGATCAGCTTGCCGTAATAGATGTAGGCAAGATGCGAGCAGCGCTCGGCTTCGTCCATGTAATGTGTGGTGACAAAGAACGTGATTCCCTGTCCGCTCAGTTCGAACAGCAGATCCCAGAGCTTCCGTCGCGCGACGGGATCAATTCCCGCCGTGGGCTCGTCGAGATAAAGAATCTTCGGCCCATGCATCATCGCGCAGCTCAGCGCAAGTCGCTGCTTCCAGCCTCCAGAGAGCTTTCCGGCGGAACGATCCTTGTATGGCTCGATCGCGTTCTGGTGCATCGTCTGCTCGATTTTCTGCTCCGCATCTTTACCTCTGAGACCGTAGATCTGAGCGTAGAAGCGCAGGTTTTCGAGCACAGTTAGATCGTCGTAAAGCGAGAACTTCTGGCTCATGTAGCCGATTCGCTGCTTGACTGCATCGGGATCGATGGAAACATCGATTCCATCGACTAGGCCGCGCCCTGACGTAAGCGGAAGGATGCCAGTCAACATCTTGATCACGGTCGTTTTTCCGCTGCCGTTCGGACCAAGAAATCCGAAGACCTCGCCCTGCTGTACTTCAAAGCTGACGCCATCGACTGCTGTGAAGTCTCCGAACTTGCGTACCAGATTTTCAGCGATGATCGCAGGCATCACTTCGTCTCCAGAAACTTCACGTCGGCATTGATTCCGGCGCGCAGACGCGACTCCGGATTCTCAACGCGGAGCTTCACGCCGATTACCTGGTGCTCGCGCTCATCTTTCGTCTGGACGTTACGGGGAAGAAACTCGGCCTGCTGCCGGATCTGTTCCACTTTGGCACGAAATGGTTTATCGAAAGCATCGACTCGCACTTCTGCGTCCTGACCGAGGTGGACTCGTCCAATGAGATTCTGTGGAACATAAACAACAACGAAGAGTTGATCGCTCTCGAGTAGTTTTGCGACTGTGCTGTTGGCGGGAAGCAGATCGCCAGGACGGATATCCATCGCCTCAACGACGGCGCTGGCCGGCGATTTCACCTCGCGCTCGTTCCACTGCGATTCAGCTTCTTTCAGATCGCCTTCCGCAGCCAGCATCTGCGCCTTGGCTGCTGTAATCTCTTCTGGACGGAATCCTCGCTCGGCGCGCTTCTTTGCGGCCTCAGATGCGCCGATGCTTCCTTGTGACGCTGCGACGGCTTGCTGTGCCGATGCGAGTACTGCCTGCGCAGAGCGGTAGCGGTTTTCAGCGTCGTCGAGGAACTGCTTGGAGACTACGCCGCTGCGGGCGAGTTCTTGTGCGCGACGATAGTTGATTTCAGCGTTGGCCAAGTCCGACTGCGCTCGCTCTACATCTGCGCGATGCGTATCCGCCAAGTGCTCCTGGTACTGCGAATTCGCACGAGCCTCGGCGATGTCCTCAGGACGTGAGCCGTGCAGCATCTTCTGATAATTAGCTTTGGCTTCTTCGTATTTGCCGCGGGCAGAGAGGAGACGCGCATTCAACTCCGAATCCTCGAAGGTCAGCAATACCTGGCCGGGTGCAACGTGATCGCCTTCCTGCACGTTTACCTGGGCGACGCGTCCTCCCACTTTGGAACCGACATTCACGTTGCGAGCTTCGAGTGTGCCCGACGCAGTGATGGTGTTGTCGCGTGAGAACCACGAGCGCATGCCGATGCTCGCCAGCGCGACTAGCACAACGATTGCAATGGCCACCCAGCGCTTCATAACGACTTCTCCTTGCGGGAAGAGCGTGATCCGGATGGCGACGACGAAACCGTGTCTGCCGCCATACCACGCCAAAAGATCTCAAAAGTAAGATCGAGCCACTTCTCCAGGTCTTGCGGTTTTCCCAGAGCCCAGATCATTTGTGTGCCGAAGATGGCGTGCTGCATGACGCGGGCCAGTTCTACCGGCTGGAGGTCGACTCGCAATTCGCCGAGGTCTTGACCGCGTTTCATGATGGCGGCTACGTGCGCGCGTCCGCCTTCCAACACACGCCCTAAAAAGTTCGAGAGGCTGTTGTGCGTCAGAGCGACGCCCATCAGGCTGCGCAGCAGAAGCTGGCTGCGGGAAGGGCGCTCCGCCAGACCGTGAATCATCTCCAGAATTACGGGGCGAACGCTCGCGGCAGTCCGTGCCCGCTCCTCCGCGGCTTTCACGACTCCAAGCTGCCGTTCGGCCAGCGCTTCGAGGATGGCTTCCTTGGAAGGGAAGTAGTTAAAGAAGGTCCCTTTAGCGACGTCGGCGGCTTCGGTGATGTCCTCTACAGGCGTGTTTGCAAATCCACGCTCGGCAAACAAACGCATCGCACTCTCGAAAATGCGGGTGTGCGTTTCCTGCCGCCGCCGTGCACGACGGCCATTGTTTTCGGAATTAGTGTGATGTTGCAGCATAATGACCAACGGTCAGCTTTTCAGAAGCAGCATAGTACAAACATGACCATAGGTCAATATTGATCAACTGGGTCAATATTACTGGGATTTTCGCTGCAGGCAGGACTGCGAAGTCGATGCGGAAAGAGCGGACCAGGAGCGCAGCGCTGTATCTGCCACTCGGCGCAAATCCGAGCGAGTAGCGCCCCCAGCGGCTTGTACAGCCATTCCCTGCATCACTGCGGTCAGATATTTTGCGAGCTCTTTTGGATCGGCTCCGGCGGGCAGGTCACCTTCTTTTTTCGCGCGTATGAGTCGATCGCGGATGCCAAGTTCTCCGGCTTGTCGGCGAGTGGCTAGCTCTCGCCGAACCGGCTCCGCTTCGGCGCTGCACGCGAGCGCGCCCTGAACGAGGAGACAGCCTCCCGGTTTGGCTGAGCACGTCATTGAATCGGCGGCGCCGTGCAGCAGCCGTTCAACGAACTCCAGTGTTGTGGGAGCATCCACAGCGTCTTGCCAATATCGGGTCTCCTGCTCCATGTAGCGATCCAGAGCTCTTCGGAACAGCGACTCCTTATCGCCAAATGCAGCATATAGACTTGGGCGGTTGATGCGCATCGCGCGCGTCAGGTTCGACAGGGAAGCGCCTTCGTAGCCTTTCTTCCAAAAGACTTGGAGCGCACGGTCGAGAGCCGTATCGATATTGAAGGATCTCGGGCGACCTAGCTCCCTTGTTCTTTGTTTTGTTACAGCCACACTCCTCATTGTAACGCTTTTGTACCGATCGGTTAGAAAGTGAAGCTTTCCACAAACCTGGGACATCTGTACTCCGGAGTACAGAATGGCTCGCAAGAGCAAGAGAGGGAATCATGGCAAAGAAACTTGCAGGTAAAGTCGCGATCGTCACGGGAGCGTCGAAGGGAATTGGGGCGGCCATCGCAAAGAGTTTGGCGGCCGAAGGAGCGGCAGTAACGGTCAATTACTCCACGAGCAAAGAGGGCGCGGATCGTGTGGTGAATGAGATCAAAGCCGGCGGCGGACAGGCGATCTCAGTTCAGGCAAATGTTTCAAAAAAGAAGGATATTGAACGCCTGTTTGCAGAAACCAAGAAGGCGTTTGGACGGCTCGACATTCTCATCAATAACGCAGGTGTGTACGAGTTCGCTCCACTCGAAGGCGTGACCGAAGAGCAGTTCCACCGGCAATTTGATCTTAATGTTCTCGGACTGGTTCTCGCATCGAAAGAAGCGGCGAGCTATTTCGGACCTGAAGGCGGCAGCATCATCAACATCAGTTCAGCGGTCAGCACATTTACTCCACCGAATTCTGCGGTTTACACGGGCACAAAAGGAGCGGTTGACGCCGTGACCAGAACGCTCGCTAAAGAGCTTGGCCCGCGCAAGATTCGAGTGAACGCGATCAATCCCGGAATGGTTCTAACCGAAGGAGTCCATGCCGCCGGATTTTCCAACGGCGATTTCCGCAAACAGCTGGAGGCGCAAACGCCACTCGGCCGAATCGGCGAGGTTGAAGACATCGCCCCCGCAGCCGTGTTCTTCGCATCGAATGACGCATCCTGGATTACCGGCGAAACGTTAGTGATCGCCGGCGGCTTGAGATAAGGAACTCACAGGAGCGCACAAAAATGCCGTTCTGGATTCCCAGAACGGCATTTCGCCAGAGCTGAGTTTATTCGCCAGATGAAGCTGCTTGACGCCGATTCTTTTTGGCTCCCTTGACCTGCAATTCATTCACGACCTGCGAGACGTTAGGAATGTTGGCTGCCATCTTCTCCGCTTCCTGACGCTGCGCCGGCGTATCCACATCGCCCTTCAGAGTAACCACACCATTCTTTGAGTCGAAATGGATGTGCTGGTTATCCATGCCGTTCGCGGTAATGGCGGCACGAAGGTTATCTTCGATCCCTTTGTCGAGATTGTTGTCGACCTTATTAGCGGCGCCCTCGGCTCCTGCGGGACGGACGCCGATCTCGTTGGCAACAATGAGGCCGCCGGCGTTCTGCTTGGCGATATCTTCCGCCTGAGCTTTGGCCTGTTCATCTTTTACGTCGCCCGAGAGCGTAATCACGCCCTTGTTGCGATCTTCCGTAACCTTCACGTCGCCCAGGTTGTTGGCTTTGAGCGAGTCTTTAATCTGATCGCTCACGTCCGGGGCGTTGGCCTTTTGCTGTGAGCAGGCGATGGTGAACATTGCCGCAAGGATTGCGGCGAACGCGAAAATACGAGTCATGCGCATAGAGTCTCTCCTCCCGAAGCTCTTCTGAATGGATTCGATCAAGAACCGGTCCAAACCGGCTGGATCTTTACTAGACGAGGTGGAGCGCAACCACAAAAGATGCCGAAGTCAAGCGGCAGGAGGGCCGAGGATCTCCGGGAACGAGAGCTGCTGACGGGGCCCCGCAATGGGAGCCGAGTAAAAATTCTATGGCAGAAGCATTTCCGCGCTGCTCACGCCAGAGTTGCCCAGAGTTGCTGCTGATTTTTCCGCGCTAACTTGCTGAAAACAAGCGGCCCGTCTTGGCGGACAGCTCCGCCGGGATTGGCAGCGGTGTTGCTATTACGCAAAACGAGAGGTTTGTCAGCGTGCGTTGACGAACCATTTGTCCCCAAAGCTGATGGTCCGGGGCTGCAGGGGGTTAAGGAGATCGAAATAGAAATGAACCGCTTATTCACTGTCGGGATTACAGGCGCGGCCATGCTGTTGAGCGCTGGCTGCTCCACGAAGAAGTATGTGCGCAACGAAACTGCGCCCATCATCAACAAGACCAACGAACTGGATGACCTCACGGCGAAGAACACGCGCGATATTCGCGACGTCGATGCGCGCGCGCAGCAGGGAATTCAGGGTGTAAACGCGAAGACCGCAGCCGTCGATCAGAAGGCGCTGGCCGCAGGACAGGCTGCCGACCAGGCCCAGCAGGCTGCAAACCAGACCGCCGGCAAGGTTGACGCTCTCACGAACACCGTCGCCAACCTCGACAACTATCGTCCGGTGGCGGAAACTTCGGTTCACTTCGCATTCAACAGCGCTGTGCTCAGCAAGAAGGCCAAGGAAGCGCTCGATCAGCTTGGCAATGACATTCCGAACACCAAGGGATACGTAGTCCAGCTCTATGGTGGGACCGACTCGATCGGCAGCGCGCAGTACAACTACAAGCTCAGCCAGATGCGAGCCGCGGCTGTCGTTCAGTACCTCGCGACGCAGTACAACGTGCCGGCGTACAAAATCTATGTTGCCGGACTCGGCAAAGACAAGGAAGTTGCCAGCAACAGGTCATCTGAAGGACGCGCCAAGAATCGCCGCGTTGATGTCCAGCTCATGACCAACGTGCAGGGCGAGGCCTCGGCGCAAAACGTTACCCCGGCTGCCCCCAACAGCCGGTAAGTCTTCCTCGACACCCCGAGGAAGCCCCGGAAGGGCCATGCTGAA
>CAYNPS010000038.1:20028-30839 GCA_964399125.1 uncultured Terriglobales bacterium | reverse complement strand
GTGAGCTTCAGCCCGAAATAGGCTTTGACCGTCGCGCTTATGTTCGAAGGACCGCCGTGATAGATCGGCCATCCGCCATCTTCGTTCTGATGGCGAATGATCTCGCGCGCAGCCTTCTGCAGCCGCACTTCGTCGCGCGTGCCGAGCAGAGTATGCAACAGGATGTAGTCGGATTCGAGGGTGGTGTCGGCTTCGAGTTCGCCGCACCAGAAGCCTTCCGGATCTTGAGTTGAGAAGAGGAATCGACGCGCGCCATCCACCGCTGCGGCTACGCGGCTTGCGATGTCATCGATTTTGCCAAACACCATCTGCACAGGGCGACGGGGGGATTCGTCCATATTTACTTATTCCGCGGCGATGGCAGTCTGGGAGGGCGCGGCTTGGATCGCGGCCACGATCTCCGGCGGCAGTCCGAAACGGACGTTCTCCGCCATGATCTCGACTTCCTCAACGCGGTTGAAGCCCTCCTTTGTGGAGAGATACTCAACCACTTCTTCCACCAGGCATTCCGGAGCCGACGCTCCGGCCGTAAGTGCAACCGTCTTCACACCTTCCAGCCATTTCGGACGGATTGCGCGGCAATTCTCAATCAAATACGCGGGAGTCTCAAGGCGGGTTGCAACTTCAACAAGACGGTTCGAATTGGAGCTGTTTTCCGAACCGACCACCAGCAGCAGATCGGCCTGCGGGGCGACGTTCTTCACTGCAATCTGCCGGTTCTCGGTCGCATAGCAGATATCCTGCGCGTGGGGCCCGTGAATCTTAGGGAACTTGCGCTTCAAAGCCTCGATGATGTCTTTGGCTTCGTCGAGTGAGAGCGTC
Source organism: uncultured Terriglobales bacterium (assembly GCA_964399125.1). Taxonomy (GTDB): domain Bacteria; phylum Acidobacteriota; class Terriglobia; order Terriglobales; family Acidobacteriaceae; genus Gp1-AA112. The sequence goes on along the minus strand of CAYNPS010000038.1, from coordinate 30,017 downwards.
GTCTGCGTGAGGTACGCCACACGTTCCGGATCGGGAACGTGCAGGTTCTCGACTTCTCGCGGGGAGCTGACGACCTGCGTAACCTCCGGAGCCTCCCCAAGCGTGCCGATAATTTCGTCGTGATCGCGATGTCCGACGAGAATGAGCGAATTGCCCTGCTTGGCGAACTTGATCGCCTCAACGTGAACCTTGGTCACCAGCGGACAGGTCGCGTCAATCACCTTCAGCTTGCGGGCCTTGCTGGCCTCGCGAACTTCAGGCGCAACACCGTGGGCGCTGTAGATCACGCGAGCGCCTTCCGGTACGTCCTCGACGCTATCTACGAAGATGGCTCCCTTAGCCGCCAAGTCATCGACAACATAACGGTTGTGCACGATCTCTTTTCGTACGTAAATCGGAGCGCCGAAGGTCTCGAGCGCAATGCGAACGATATCGATGGCACGCACAACGCCGGCGCAAAATCCTCGCGGCTTGAGCAGCAGGACGGTTTTTTGTTCGGTTGGCAGGGTCATTCCTTGTCTCTAAGTATAACCGCGAATTTGCAGTTATCCCATTTCAAAACTAATGAACCGAATTGCGCCAGTCAATGCAAGTGCATGAAATGGCATGGATTAACAGTGGACGGGGCGATTTAGGTGGTCAACGGAACGAAAAAAGCAAGACTCACTTGCGGTCAGGCGGAACCTTGCAGGCACTTTGCCGCTCATATCCTCATCTGTTCACTTGCTCTTTTCATCGATCCATAACCGCCCGAGCGGTCCCAAATCGAGATTCAGGTCTTCGGGCCTGAGGCCGAACTGCCCAGCTAGTTCGCGGATTTTTTGTTCCAGCTTCATCAGCGCCAGCCCCATCTCTTCGATCTGCGCGTCGGCGAGGGCGCCACCTTCCATACGCCGTATCGCCTGACGTTCCAGGAGGCGTCGCAGCAATTCGATGAGGCTCAGCACCAGACGCGCCAGTCCTTGCTCTATGTTTTCGGAATTGCAGTCGATTCGCTGTGTGTTACCACCCGAGATCGAGGCAAGCTCCTGGTTCAGGCCGGCGATGGCTTGCTCCATGTCGTCGGGCGAGATATTTTTTGGCTCCTCGCTCAGTTGGGGACTCCCATTGCGCGAACAAAATCCATCAAAGAACAATGCTGCCTAGCCGTCTTCCGTGGTTGTCAGTGCTCGCACTCATTCCGTCCTTTGCGGGGTGGGTTCAAGGAATTCTGTCGCAGGCCACGGACCGCTCGCGCGTACACCGCCAAGCCTGAGTTTCTCACGAAAGTCTTCAACGGACTTCCTTGAGACCAGTGCATAGAGTCGAACGCCATCCGGCACTTCGCGATTGCGCCATTCGATAACTGTATTCCCGAGCAGAGTCTTGAGTTCACTTGTCTGCTCGTTGAGCCTGCCGATTTCCGCTGCGCGTCTCCGCAGATGTTCAGTGCCGCTGGTAGGTTTTGTGGTCGTTACTGCTCGTGCCTGAATCCTAACTTCCATTTGGACATGATCGGCGTGTTTGCGAAGGAAGTCCTTATATCTCGCTGATTCCTGACGCAAATTGGACTTAATTTCCTCCTCCATTAGCCATGTGGGAAATCGAAATGGAATGATTGCTGTTTCGGCAAAAACGGCTTGAATGACGTGATGGAACTCAAGTGCTGCCTGCTGAAAGTTGCCGACAGAAATGGAATTTCGTTCGAGTTCTGAGCAAAGTGCGATCAGACCGGATTCTGATATGGATTGAAGCTTAGAAGCGAGAATGCCCTCAGAAGGAAAATTCCGTCCGCCATCGTCCAGAACAATGCAGTACGCGAGCAGCGGCATTGCGGGCAGTCACTTTTCGAGCTGCGTTTTGTGGAGGTGCCTGAGTGCGGTTTCTACGGAAGTAAGGATCGCGTTCAATCCAAGGTATATGAGGTCCACGCCAGCTATAGAGATCACCACGCTGCCGTGCAAGACGATTCCGGCGTTCAGCACATGGTCCAGAACTTCGAGCAGCGAGGCTTCCTGTTCGGGGCCTTGGGCTGGGGTGAGGATCGCATTGTTGGAAGCGGGCATGGGAGAGCGAATCCCGCAAAGCGGGAGTACGAAGGCACCTTTTACGGTCACCGAGAACCTCGTCATTTTAACCGACGCCTAAGACGAGTCTTTCCAGCAACTCTGCTTTCTCTGGCAAAACCTGTCTCAGATATTCTCCGTATAATCAAAAAGTTAACAAGATGGGAACTCTCTAATGACAAAACCTTAGGGCCTCGATTAGAATTATGACAACGTGGCGAGGAGTGAAGTTTACTGGTTAGGAACTGCTCGCCGGAATCCCCCGGAGTATAGCTTTGTCGTCCGTCCTCTCGCTGAAGGACAGCTCGCGCGAATTACTGGTTGAAATCCTAGGCGCACTCAATCCCTATTACAGCGACGTAACCGAAAAGTGGCGCGAGCAGGTTGCGGCGGAATTTGGCTTTGGAAGGCGCGAGCTTGGCGCTCTTGAGCGCCTCAGTCTTCAGACGGCGCACTCTTTTTTCTCGCACAACGATCTGCCTGGTTTCTTCGAAAACGCTGACTACTTCGGCATGAGACTGGCCAAACTGCAAGTCGACACGCGTGCGGTGGCCCGGTCGCTGGAGATTTATCAGGAGTTGTGCGAGCCGTACCTAAGCGGACTGTTTGGCGCGCGGCTGAAGGAAGTCAGCGCGACTCTCGACGTTCTGAAGTCCTCGACGTTCATCACCGTTTCCGGCGCCTACTTCGACGCAAAAACCAGCGAGTTTGCCACGCTCCTCCGAGTTCTCGATGCCGAACTCTCTGCCGGCCAGATTTCCGGAATGTTCGAGAAGGTTCTGGAGATCACAAGCGCCAACTTCGGCGCGTCGATGGCGGCGATTCTGCTGCGGCGCTCGGAGGGCGATGGATTCCGGCTGGAGAGCTCGCTTGGCGTAGAGGGTCTGCTTCCCAGTGATTCCGAGTTCGAATTGGGACAAGGATTCTGCGGCAGCCTGGTCGCGACTGGCGAACCTGAAATGGTACTCGACGTCGCCAACGATCCGCGTATTCTGCATCCGGCGATTAAAGAACGTGCGACCTCGCTTTGGGGAGTACCGCTAAAAACGGGTAAGACCGTAATCGGTGCGCTCGTCATCGGTTTCGCGCGTCCTTATGAATGGCTGCCTAATGAGCGCGATCTCATGCGTGCAATCGCGGAACGGACAGTGATGGCGATCGAGCGCGCGCAGTTAACCGAAGAGTTACGGGCACGCGAAGCCCGCATTGCGGAGCTCTCTGCCCACTTGCTGGCGGTGCAGGAAGACGAGCGCAAGCGCATCAGCCGCGAATTGCATGACGAGACCGGACAGTCCCTGATGGTGATTCGTCTCTATCTGGGAATGCTCGAAGCGCAGCTCACGGGACGAACTGCCAAAGGAAAGATTCGCGAGACGGTCGCGGTCGTCGATCGGACGATTGAGGGCATTCGGCGCATCATTGCGCGGTTGTCGCCGCTACTGCTGCAGGAGTTGGGATTAGTTGCCGCGATTCGTAAAGAAGCAAAAGACTTGGCGAAGGCTACCGGCGTGAAGGTGCGCGTGGCCATCAACGAAGACGTAGGCCGACTTGCGCCGGAGATCGAAGCGGCGATCTATCGCGTAGTGCAGGAATCGTTGCACAACGTCGCCAAACACGCCCAGGCGCGTTCGGCATCCGTGCAGATGAGCCGCCATGAGAACACGGTCTATCTCTCGATTGAAGACGACGGCATCGGCATGCCGGCGAAGGTGAACAGTCCGCGGAGCCACTCGTTTGGCCTCGCGGGAATCAAAGAACGAATAGCTTCTCTGGATGGCGAGGTGCGTGTCCATTCCGAGAAAGGGAAAGGTACGCGGCTGGAGATCATGGTGCCTGCGCGGCAATACCATGAGGCCATGTCGCAGACGGCGTAAATAACGCAAGTCAGGTAATCAAATGCCAAAAATTAGAGTTTTACTAACTGATGACCACACACTCTTTCGCCAGGGCGTCCGACGCCTTCTGGAAACCGAAGCGGATTTCGAAGTAGTCGGCGAAGCCTCCGACGCGGGCGATTCCGTCGAAAAGGCGCGCGAACTGCGTCCTGACATCGTGCTGATGGACATCGGCATGCCCGGACTGTCGTCGTTCGAGGCGGCGCGGCAGATTCGCAAGAACCGCCCGGAGACGAAGATCCTCTTCCTCACCATGTACGAGGACGAGGACTATCTCGTGCAGTGCCTGGAGGTCGGTGCCGCAGGCTACGTGCTAAAGGACACGCCTGCTCCGCAGCTGCTCACGGCCGTGCGCGACGTGTACAAAGGCGGGAAGTATCTTAGCTCGCAGGTGCTCGGAAAACTTGTCGAAGACTTCCGCTCACGTGTGCGCGATACGCGCATGAGGCCGCGGATTTCGACTTTGACGCCTCGCGAGCGCGAGATCCTGAAGCTTCTCGCCGAAGGCAATTCGGTCAAAGAAATTGCGGTCATTCTAGGCCTCAGTGTAAAGACCGTGGAAGCGCACAAATTCAACCTGATGCGTAAGCTCGACATCCACAACAAGGCACAGCTCGTGACTTACGCGATTCAGAAGAAGATCATCAAGATTCCAGTGAACCAGTAGCCTCCTCCTGAATCCTCAAGCCTCGCTTCGGCGAGGCTTCTTTTTTGCTATTCACCACGGAGTCACGGAGGACACGGAGAGCTTTCTTGCAGATGTCATTCCGAACCGCCGGCTTTGCGTGAGAATCATTAGGATTTCGAGAATGCAGGGACGAACTTTGCATCCTGGTCCGCGGCTATTGCATCATGATTACATCGCATGGCGCTGCGCTCCACCACGACATTGTTTTTGCTCGTTATCGGGGTCTCATTGATGGCTACGCAATTCGTGTCATCGCCCGATAGTGGGCGCCAAGCCTCTGTAGCTTCCTGCCATGAGGAGTCAGCTCCGGCGGACCAAGTTCCGCAAAATCATGACTGCTGCGCGCTAGGCCACCTGCACGCTGTTGGGTCTGCGCCGCTGGTGGTTGTTCCTTCGATTGAAGTCACTGCGATGACCGCTGCGCGTCTCCGGCTCACCGAGAGCCGCGAAACGATTCCACAAGCGCGTCACTATTCCGATACCGGTCCTCCTGGGTCTGCTCTTCCCATTCGCATCTAATTTCAGCCTTTCCGTGGGGGGTGAAGCGCGGGACTGCGTGTCCCGCTCTCTTCCATTCGCGCACTAACTCGCGGAGGCTCAATGCGAACTCTATTGTTTTTAATTCTTGTGATCTCCTTGCCTGCCAATTTTTGTATCGCTCAGGCTGATTCTCATCCATCCGGTCATGCCGGAATGACCAACGATAACCGCCACGGAAGTATGAACATGGGTACGCCCAGTTTCGTCGAGTTCATCGAAGAGCACGCGACTGCCGGCACCGACGCTGAGCCGAGTTCCACGCCTCTGAACATGCTGATGACCACGCGACACGAGTGGATGTTCATGCTCCACGGGGTTGCTTTCCTAAGTGACACGCAGCAGACCGGCCCGCGCGATGGCAGTAAGTTTTTTTCAACAAACTGGATCATGCCAATGGCCCAGCGTGACTTTGGCCCCGGCACTCTAACGGTGCGTGCGATGCTGAGCTTTGAACCCGCTACCGTTTCGGGAAGGCGCTATCCATTGTTGTTTCAGCAAGGTGAGACTGCGTTCGGCAGGCCGATCGTCGATGGACAGCATCCGCATGATTTCTTCATGGAATTGGCGGCGATGTACGACGTGAAATTCGGCGAGAATAATCTGCTCTCCTTCTATTTCGCTCCGATGGGCGACCCTTCTTTGGGACCAATGGCGTATCCGCATCGCGCGTCAGCTTCGGAGAATCCCGTGGCGACACTCGGCCACCATCTGCAGGACTCAACGCACATCGCAGACGACGTGATCACGGTCGGTGTTACGCATCGCAGCATCCGCATCGAAGCTTCGGGATTCCATGGGCGCGAGCCCGACGAGTTTCGCTGGAATCTCGATTCCGGAAAGATTGACTCTTGGTCCACACGGCTCACAGTCAACCCTGGTCAGAACTGGAGTGCGCAGTATTCCGTCGGACAGCTTCACAGCCCCGAGGCCCTCGCGCCCACAGAGGACGTGAGGCGTATGACAGCGTCAGTTATGTATAACCGAACATTCCGAAATGGGAATTGGGCTTCGACTCTTTTGTGGGGCCGCAACCAGAGCATTGGAGATGGGAACGTAGGGAACAGCTATCTCGCCGAGTCGACTGTCCGATTTTCGCGGAATGCAGTGTGGACACGAATCGAAAACGTGGATCGCACAAACGAGTTGCTGCTCGGGGCCACTCCAATTCCATCCGGATTCGAGGAGCGATATTTCACGCGAGTGCAGGCGTATACGACAGGGTACGATCGCGAGATCGGCCGCATTCCTCACCTTGCAACCTCAATCGGAGCGCAGCTCATGTGGTATGGCGTGCCTGACGCTCTAAAGCCCATGTATGGGAATCATCCGATTGGCGTGAACATGTTTCTTCGCGTTCGGATTGACTAGAACCAGCAACGTGGAGCCGGCCGCCCTCGGCCGGATGTTTCGGAGTTCGTGTTTCCCGGTTTTGCGATTTCGTGACTTGCTGTTTCCTGAATCGCGTGATCGCTGCGGGTACCGAACACTCGGCCGAGGAGACCTCCATCTTTGAATCGGGACTTTACGGCTTCTGTTTGAATTCGTTGAAGCTGATGCGATTGCCAAAGGGAATCGATCACGTGCATTGCGCGCGCCCCATAGAACTCGTCCTTAATTCCAGGCCGCAGATATTTGTAGCCTTTGCTCGTAACCTCGCGGTGGAACTCATCGACTCCGGTCATTTCAACGTGGATGTGAATTCCCGGCGAGCCGTCGCCGTGGTGTTCGCTCAAGTGCAATCGCAAATCGCCGCGCGAAACCTGCATGTACACGGGCGTGTCGATTTCGAATGTGTGCTCCCAATCGACTGTGAAACCGAGAAAGCCGCAGTAGAAATCCTTGGCTTTCTCCACAGAGAAGATGCGCAGGATCGGCACAGTGCGGACGAACGTAATCGCGGGTTTGGGTTCTGGGCCGGGCGCAGTCATGGCTAACGCGTGAAGATGTCTTTGATGGCCTGCTTCATTACTTGTCCGCCAACCTCAGCAATCGCGTTCGTGAGTGGGATATCTTTAGGGCAGACTTCCACGCAATTCTGTGCATATCCGCATTCCTGAATGCCTCCGTCGCCCATAAGTGCGTGGAGACGGTCTTCTTTCAGCGCTGCCCCGGTAGGGTGAGTGTTGAACAGACGAACTTGGGCGATGGTCGCTGCACCAACGAAATTAGTCTTGTCATTGAACTGCGGGCAGACCTCCATGCAGCAGCAGCACGAGATGCAACGCGAGAGCGGGTACGCAGCTTCTTGCTGATTCGGACTCTGGCGAGGACCGGAACCGAGATCATAGGTTCCGTCCACCGGGACCCAGGCCTTTACTCGCTTGAGGTTCTCGAAGAGGACTGAACGGTCTACCGCAAGGTCGCGGATGACAGGAAACTTCGACAGCGGTTCGAGCGTGATTGGCTGTTCGAGTTTATCGATGAGCGCGGAGCACGCCATTCGCGCGCGGCCATTGATGCGCATCGCGCAGGAGCCGCACACTTCTTCCAGACAATTCGAGTCGTAGGTGATCGGACGCGACGCTTTACCGTCGCGCGTGACGGGATTTGCCGCGATGTCCATCATCGCCGAGATCACGTTCATGCCCGGTTTCCAGGGCAACGCGAACTCTTCCCAATATGGAGCGAATTTGGGTGAGGCTTGGCGCTTAACTTTAATGATTACAGTTTTGCCGTTTGCGGCCATTGTTCTCCAGGTATTTTTGCTTCTCATTCCGAATCCGCCTCAGGCGGATGAGGAATCCCAATTGCCGCCAAAATGGGAGTCATAGGGACTCCTGTCTCCGCCTCTCCCAAATGCAGGGAGGGCTTCGCTCGGAATGGCAGATGCTTCTCAGTACTTTCTCGGCCGCGGCTTAATCAGCGAGGTGTCCACAGGCTCAAATTCGAACCTCGGCTCATCGGCATCCGGAGCGAAGTACGCTTTCGTCGTCTTCAAGAAATTCACGTCGTCCCGCTCCGGGAACTCCGGTTTGTAGTGCGCGCCACGAGATTCATTGCGCAACGCCGCTCCCTGCGCGATTACGCGCGCAAGCTGCAGCATGTTGTAAAGCTGGCGGGTGAAGACAAATGACGTATTCGCCCACATTTCCTTGTCACTCAGGTTGATGCGCTGGTAGCGCTCGAGCAGCTCTACGATTTTCGCGTCCGTTTGCTGTAGGGCTGCGTTGTAGCGGATGACGGTCACGTTCTTTGTCATCAGTTCGCCCAGCTCGCGCCACAATCGGAATGGATTTTCTGTTCCCTCCGAATTCATCAACCGGCCGTTGATCTCTTCCTGGCGTTTGCGTTCTGCGTCAAACGCTCCATTTAGGCTGGCAGATTTCGATTGATTCCTGGCATACGCGAGCGCCTGCGGGCCAGCAACGAAACCGCCAAAGATGCACGAGACTAATGAGTTTGCCCCAAGACGGTTTGCTCCGTGATACCCGTACTCGCATTCCCCGCACGCAAAGATGCCGGGAATGCCGGTAGCCTGTTTGAAGTCCACCCAAAGCCCGCCCATCGTGTAGTGCATCCCCGGAAAGATCTTCATCGGAGTGACGCGTGGATCATCACCGACGAATTTCTCGTAAATCTCCAAGATGCCTTCGAGCTTGCGGTCGAGCGTGGCGCGATCAATATGGGTGAGGTCGAGATAGACCATTGGCTGGCCGTCGATGCCGAGGCCATGCTCATAGACAACTTTGTGGATTGCCCGTGTGGCTACGTCGCGCGGAACGAGGTTGCCATACTTCGGGTACCACTCTTCGAGAAAATACCATCGTTCCGATTCGGGAATGCTGCGGGGATCCCGCTTATCACCATGCGCCTTAGGAACCCAAACGCGTCCGCCTTCCCCACGTGCTGATTCCGACATCAAGCGCAGCTTGTCGTCGCCCGGAATTGAGGTCGGGTGCACCTGGATAAATTCGCCATTGGCGTAGTACGCGCCCTGCTGATAGAGCGCCGACTGCGCCGATCCGGTGCAGACCACGGAGTTGGTAGATTTGCCGAAAATTGCGCCGATACCACCGGTGGCGATGATCACAGCATCGGCAGGGAAGGTGCGAACCTCCATGGAACGCAGGTCCATGGCGCAGATACCGCGACAGATTCCCTGCGAGTCGATGACTGCGGAAAGGAATTCCCAGCTCTCGAATTTGCTAACGCGTCCTTCCGATTCGTAGCGTCGCACTTGCTCGTCGAGCGCATAGAGCAACTGCTGCCCGGTAGTAGCGCCGGCGAAAGCGGTGCGATGGTAGAGAGTGCCTCCGAAGCGCCGGAAGTCGAGAAGGCCTTCCGGAGTGCGATTAAAGGGAACGCCCATGCGGTCGAGCAGGTCGATAATGCCCGGCGCGGCTTCGCACATGTCTTTTACTGGAGGCTGATTGGCAAGGAAGTCGCCGCCGTAAATCGTGTCGTCGAAGTGCTGCCAGGTAGTGTCGCCTTCGCCCTTCAAGTTTTTGGCAGCGTTGATTCCGCCTTGCGCGCAAACGGAGTGCGAACGCTTCACTGGCACGATGGAAAAGAGATCGACATGTCCACCGGCTTCGGCGATCTTGATAGTCGCCGAGAGTCCTGCCAGCCCACCGCCTACTACGATGATCTTCGGATTCGCCATTCCTTAAAACCTATTTCACCACTGAGACACGGAGGACACGGAGATTAAAACTGTTCCGGGTTTCCGGTTCTCGGGTTTGTGCAACCCCACTCCTCACATTGTTGTGAAAGTCCGATTGCTGAGAGTTCAAAGCAGCGACAATTTTTTTTTGGTGCTCCGTGTCCTCCGTGGCTCCGTGGTGAAAACAAACTCAATGCACCTGCTCGCCTTCCACCTGT
>CAYNPS010000038.1:12458-19928 GCA_964399125.1 uncultured Terriglobales bacterium | reverse complement strand
CTCCGTGGCTCCGTGGTGAAAACAAACTCAATGCACCTGCTCGCCTTCCACCTGTCTGGCAGTGGCAGGATCAGTGCCCATATGTCGCCATGCCGGATCGGGAGGGGCGACGAACGCCTTCACAGTCACCATTCCCACAATCACAAAGAGGAGCCCGATCGCGAGGCATAGTCCGCCGACTTTGCGTCTTGCGCGCTCGCCTTGTGCGATTCCCCATTTGGCACAGAAGAGCCAGATTCCATACGCGAAGTGCCATGACGCGCAGACGATCGCGATGATGTAAAAGGCCAGCATCCACGGATTCATCAGCTCCTGCTGAACCTTGCCGAATCCGGCTCCGGGATACTCGAGCAGCCGCGGCCCACTGAACCTCAGGTGATAGACATGCTGGATGATGTACGCAAACGTGATGATGCCGGTCCAGCGCTGGGCCGTGTACATCCAATTGCCCTGCCATGGGTAGGCGATTACGTTCGATTCGCCGCGATACCAGATATAGATTCCGTACAGCGCGTGATAAAGAATCGGAATGTAGATGAGGCCCCATTCCAGAAATGGAACAAATGGCAGCGAGTTCAGGAACTTGATCTGCGTGGCGTAGGCATGAGGACCGTTCGTTGCGTAGGCATTAGAGGCGAAATGCTCGACAAGGAAAGCGCCGATAGGAACGATGCCACTGAGCGAATGCAGGCGGCCCAGCAAAAACGAGTGACCTTGACCCGCGCGCAACGGCTTAACGCCCTCCCACCTCTCCTGCTCATAGCCCGCGCTCGGAGGCGCCGCCGTCGCCACGTTCCTCAACTCTCCTCACTGATTCGGAATGCAATACCAAACTTTTTATTATCTCGGTCAGCGGAAGAGCGCGTCAAATAAACTCTCGCTCATTTCAGAGTCGTCACTTGCGTTCCGGGTGGCTGATTCAACACGAATTGATCGTCGGAGAGCGGTTTGTTCAGCTCAAGCTTCTCAATCGTGATCTTGATCGTGTATTCCTCTTTTGGACGATTGATTGTGATTTGCGAGGGGAAGCTGATTCCATCATAATCGGCGAAGTTCTCATACGTAGCTTGCGTCGCAATGGCGCCGCTCTGATCATAGATCATCTGCTGATGAGGCTTGAGATCCGTGCGCGCAAAAGTGATCTTTCGTTCCAGGCGCCACCAATCTCCATCGCGTTCGAGAACCTCAATGATGTAGTCGGGAACTTCCCAGCTCTTCTTCTTGTCCCGCGCGTCGGGGACAACCTCCGTACTTTGTTCGAGAAATGCGATCTCGGTCGGCTTGATCTCATGGAGGAGGAGGGAATCAAAGAAGACGTGCGGGCGAAGATTTTCCAGTGTGTTCTTTGACGGCTGCGCCGGCTCGTTTGCCGGACCCGTAATGAATTTGTTCATCGGCGGAATGGAGAGCTTGAAGGTGGTGCCGTCGCTCACCATGTCAAAAGCGCGGCTTCCCACAAGGGGCAATCGGCCGATGACGTGTAGCAGATCCGGATCTCTTTCCAAAATGTTGCCCTTGATCTGCTGAAATTCTGTGACCTGCCCCTTCTTCGCTCCTCCGAGAGATGTAGCGATCTCGACCGTCGCGCTGAGCGAATGAATCTTTCGCGCCTCGGCATTGATTTGCTCGACAAGCTGCGGCAGTGTTGCCGTGAGCAGATTGGAAGTGTTTACCTGACGGCGTTCCAGTTTGTGAGTGTGGACCAGACACCCGGAAAGGGAAAGCGCGAGGAAACAAACCGCAAGCGATTGAGCCGCCGATCGTATCTGCATGCCAAGGGACGAAGGACTGCCGAAAAATTCAGTATATAAGAGCGCTTCCGTTCAGGGCTGGAGCATTAGGAAATTCGATGTGCGGACGCTCAAGAGAGGAAAGAGAAATGCTGTGAGTTGAACTTGAATTCGGTCAATTATCGTCCGCCGCCGACAGCTCGCCGGTACTCAGCTACATTGCGTTGATGCTCTTCGAGGCTTCTCGAGAATCTGTGATGTCCCTCGTTATCACTGACAAAATAGAGATAATCGGTGTGTGTTGGATGCATTGCCGCAAGCAGGGAATCTTTTCCCGGATTGGCGATTGGTCCGGGCGGCAGGCCTTGGTTGCGGTAGGTATTGTATGGCGATGAGTATTTCAGATCGGACGCATAAATCGTTCCGCGATAACGATTCGCCAAAAGTGCAGCATAGATGACCGTCGGATCAGTGTCGAGCGCCATATGCTGCGCCAGGCGGTTATAGAAGACGCCTGCAACCAGCGGACGCTCGTCCGGAACCGCGGTTTCTTTTTCGACAATCGAGGCCATTGTGACCACGCGATGCACGTCGCTGGTCAGGCCAATCTGGTGCGCTTCCTGGTGGAAGCGCTTCACCATGGCCGCGACAACATCAGGCGCTTTGTTCTTGCGCGCGAAACGGTATGTGTCAGGATATAAATATCCTTCCAGGGTGGGCGCGAGTGGATCAAGATCGCGGATCAGCGCTACCTGACTGCGCACTTGCTCAAGGAAATTCTGCTGCGAATCGATCCCTAGCTTCTCCACCTCGGCGGCAATATCGAAAATGTTGTAGCCCTCGGGAACGGTGAGAACGCGGGCGTATGTGTCTCCGCGGGCGATGCGGTTGTAAACATTGCTCAACGAGTCAGGATGATCGAAGGCGTACTCTCCGGCCTTGAGCGAACGATGCCGATACAGATGCACCAGAAGAAAAGCCCAGCGGCTGCGAATAATTCCTGCCTGCTTCAGCTCTGTAGCGATGTGTCGCGCTGAGGAACCGTTCTTAAAATCGACGAACATCTGCTGCGACGGCCCGGCCGGCAGGACGTATACGAATCCCACCCATATGACCGCTGCAACCAGCGCGACAATGAACCAGCCAAAGAGCTTGCGCATTCCTAAATTTTAGATTCATTTCAGATCGGTTAAGCTCACCGAATCCGACAGGGAAAGTCCATTGGTACAAGCCCCGCAGTTATGCGATTGCACATTCGGCAGTTCAGCAGTACACTCTTGCGCATTAACGGAACCCGGCTAGTAAATCGATTTATGAACAAATCTACGAGTTTCTGCCTCCTTTTAGTTCGCGCTCTTGTCTTCCTCGTTGCTGCCGCCGTTGTCGCCCGAGCCGACGACGCCATTCCTCGCGTAGCCTGGCGAATCCCTATTGGGCAGCCGCCGGCGAATCCCGGAGCGACTAAGCCCGAACTCGTGGGTCAAAACATCGATGACGGCTACTGGCAGGGTGCGCCGGTGGGCGGATTCGGCGCTGGGACGTTCTCGCGCTCCTATCGCGGACACTTCGAGCGCTGGCATGTGAAAGCTGGTGTCCACAAATATCAGGATGTCCCTTCGAATCAATTTGCTGTTTTCGTTCAACGAGAGGGCGAGAAGCCGATCGCGGAAGTACTTGCCGCTGGCAGGCCGCAGGGCGGCGCGCTTGCAGCGTGGAACTGGAGCTATCCGGCAGGAGCGGGCGAGTACGCGGCTCTGTATCCGAAATCGTGGTTTGCGTATCGCTCCTCGGAATTGCCGGTGAGTCTCACGCTGGAGCAGTTCTCTCCGGTTCTTCCCAACAACTACAAGGAGTCAAGCTATCCGGTCGCGATCTACAACTGGTTCGCGCAGAATCCGAGCGATAAGCCGGTCACAGTTTCCATTCTTTTTTCCTGGACGAACATGGTGGGCTGGTTTCGCGACGAGTTGCCGAACTTCTCTGGCGCGCTCAATAACCAGAATAAAAATTTCTATCGCTCGGAACAGATTCACGGCGGAAATATGCAGGGCATCGTCTTCGATCGCTTGCGCAACGGGCCGGTTCAGGAGGAGTGGGATGGTCAATTCGCGATCGCGGCGCTGGCCGGCTCGGGCGTAGAGATTTCCTACATTACGAACTGGTTTCCGTTTGGCGGCGGTCAGGAAGTTTGGACGCCGTTTTCCGAATCGGGACGCCTCCCGAACTCGTCTCCCAACGTCGCAAGCGCCGGTGAGCCCATGGCGGCGGCAATCGCTGTACGTTTCACACTTGGCCCTAACCAGAAGAAGCTCATACCGATGGCACTCTCCTGGGATCTTCCTGTTGTGGAGTTCGGCGGCGGGCGCAAATGGCTGCGGCATTACACCCAATTCTTCGATGCCTCCGGCACCAACGCTTGGAAGCTAGCTAGAACAGCGCTCGAAAATGATCAAAGCTGGAGCGCGCAGATTGACGCCTGGCAGAGTCCGATCATCAACGACGACTCAAAGCCACTCTGGTACCGCGGCGAGCTGTTCAACGAACTCTATATCCTCGCCGATGGCGGAACGATGTGGGGCCACGAGCTACATGGGCTTGGGAATCCGAGGCATCCGTCGGCGAAGCTGGCCGATAGCTTCAGTTATCTGGAATGTTTCGACTACAAGTACTACGGCACGTCCGACGTCCGCTTTTACGGTTCATTTCCTCTCGTTAAATTCTGGCCGGAGATTGAGAAGCAGGAGATGCGCGAGTATACCGACACCATTCCTGAAAGCAATCCTCAGGAGTATGTCTGGGCATGGAAAGCAGAACATACTCGAAGTCTCACGCTCATGCCGCGCAAAACCGCCGGCTCTGCCCCGCATGACCTGGGCTCGCCTACGGAAGATCCTTTTGTGAACGTGAATCAATACAACTACCAAGACGTTTCCAACTGGCGCGACCTGAACAGCAAATATGTGCTGATGGTGTGGCGAGACTACGTCTTCAGCGGCTCGAAGGATCTCGAATTCCTGCGCTACACCTGGAACGCCGTCAAGCTAGCGATGGAGCACTTGCGGCAATACGATACCGACGGCGACGGATTAATCGAGAACGGCGGGTTTCCCGATCAGACTTATGACAACTGGGTCGCGCGCGGAGAGAGTTCCTACAGCGGCAGTTTGTACCTGGCCGCGTTGCGCGCTACTGCTGAGATAGCGCGTAAGCTCGGCGACCAGGCCACAGCACAAAATTACGAGAATCTTTTCAAGCGAGCGCAGGCAGCTTTTATCAAGAAGCTCTGGAACGGCACGTACTTCAACTACGATGTCGGCAGTGATTACAAGACGGACATCATGGCCGAGCAGCTCGCGGGTCAGTGGTATGCCAACCTCACAGGACTAGGCGATCTTGTTCCGGCAGAAATGCGCCGCTCCGCGCTCAAGCACGTTTTCGATTACAACGTGATGAAATTCCAGAATGGAACTATGGGTGCGATCAACGGCATAGCCGCTGACGGCAGTCCGCTGCATGAAAACGAACAAGTCGAGGAGGTTTGGACGGGTACGACGTTCAGCGTGGCCTCAGAGATGCTCTCAGAGGGCATGCGCGACGAAGCCTTCAAGACTGCCGAAGGTGTGTACAACGTGGTCTGGAAAGATCGCGGATATTTCTTCCGCACGCCAGAAGCCTATGACGCGCGCGGTTTTTATCGCGCCAGCATGTATATGCGACCTGGCGCGATCTGGTCGATGGAGCTACCGCCCGCAGCGGTGGCAGTAGCCCAGCGCGCGACGGCAAAGCCGGAAGGGAGCTCCGGCTCAGCCGTTCAGAGTTTCCATTAATTTGTTGATGGTGCGGTTCAGGTCTTTATCGGCGCGTCGTTGCTCATCGATTTTGCCAATGGAGTGCATCACTGTGGTGTGATGTTTGCCCCCAAACTGGCGTCCAATTTCCGGCAGAGAACAATCGGTCATCTGCTTGG
Organism: uncultured Terriglobales bacterium; assembly: GCA_964399125.1. Classification (GTDB taxonomy): domain Bacteria; phylum Acidobacteriota; class Terriglobia; order Terriglobales; family Acidobacteriaceae; genus Gp1-AA112. Next base: position 14,231 of record CAYNPS010000038.1, on the reverse strand, counting down.
CCAGATACATCGCGATCTGGCGCGGGACCACGATCGAACGTGAGTTGTTCTTTTGCTTGAGTTCAGGCAGACGCAGTCCAAACTGTTCGGCGACGACTTTCTGAATCGACTCAATGCTGATCCTGCGCGCCTGGGAGTCGATGAAATTCTTCAGCACTTGCTGCGCCGTGCTCAGCGTGACTTCCGCGCCGGTAAGCGAGCAGTACGCCATCAAACGAATGAGCGCGCCTTCGAGTTCGCGCACGTTGGTTCGGACATTGGAGGCAATGTAGAGCGCAAGATCAGTCGGAAGCGGAACCTTCTCGCTCTCGCTCTTCTTTTGCAGAATTGCGACCTTTGTTTCCAGATCGGGCGGCTGGATATCGGCGATCAATCCCCACTCGAAGCGGCTGCGCAAACGGTCTTCGATATCGGCCAGCTCTTTCGGAGGGCGGTCACTGGCGATCACGATCTGCTTCATCGATTCGTGCAATGCGTTGAACGTGTGGAAGAACTCTTCCTGCGTCCGCTCTTTTTGCGCGAGGAACTGGATGTCGTCGATGAGCAGCAGATCGACATTCCGGAATTTGTCGCGGAAGCTGCTCATCTTGTCATAGCGCAGCGAGTTGATCATCTCATTCGTAAACTTCTCGCTGGAGACATAGCAGATAGCCGCCTCAGGCATGCGCTTCTTTACTTCATGACCGATCGCCTGCATCAGGTGGGTCTTACCCATGCCGACCCCTCCGTAGAGGAAGAGTGGGTTATAGGCTTTCGATGGCCGCTCTGCTACCGCGCGCGCTGCTGCGTGCGCGAATTGATTCCCACTGCCGATCACGAATGCGTCGAAGGTGTATTTCGGGTTGAGCTGCGCGGCGGTTTCCCAATCAAAGCGCGCCTGCGAGGGTCCTGCCCCTGGAACGGCTGCGGCACGAGCGGGTGCGGCCGCCGATCCATTTCCCATCGAATGGTGATTAACCGACTGCGCAGGAATTCCCTGTGATGGCGGACGCTGTGCGACAACCGAGGGATCTTCGTCAACAGTCACGAACTGAAAATCTTCAAAATCAAGGCCCAGGGTATCGACAGCTTCAAAAATCAGATCGCCGTATTTATCTCCGATGTGGCGGAACTCCGGCGTGGGCACGCGTACGAACATCACTTTGCCCACAGCGTGGCTGAAGCGTGTGGGTTTGAGCCAGGTTTCGAAGGAGTGGCGGTTGACTTTCTTTTCCAAGGCTCCGAGGATGCGCATCCACGGATTTACTTGAGCAGCAGCAGTGGTAGAGAGCGACATTGAGTGTTTCCAATAAAGCAATCCGCGCGTTCGCCAGCGGCAAACTAGTGTCCGAACGGCGGCTGGTGGCGACCGATGGGGAACTGCCGGGCGCCAGATTTCATCGTTTTGAGCCTGAAAAGCCTTCGTACGAATCGAAGGTCGGAGGCTGAGCATTACTGAGTCGTTAAAATTTGAAACTCAACGGATGGTAGCACAAAAATTTCGCTTGTGGAAAACTTCTGAGAGCCGCATTTTTAGTGCGTTTTCTGCATGTTTCAAAAACTCAGAGTAATACCTGAACATTAGGCTCCAATTGCCGCCTGAATCGCAGTCGAAATCGACTCTACATGCCTTTCCATCTTCTCTTTTGACTCGGCTTCGATCATCACGCGGGCCAGCGGCTCAGTGCCGGAGTAACGCACGACGACTCGTCCACTTCCGGCGAGCTCCTGCTCGGCAGCGCGAATCGCTGAGCTGACTGCGGCGATCTGATCGAGCGGCTGCTTCTCGCGGAC
>CAYNPS010000038.1:10905-12358 GCA_964399125.1 uncultured Terriglobales bacterium | reverse complement strand
TCCGCGCCGAAGACCTTAATTCCGTTGTCAGTCCAGGGATTGTGGGAGGCAGAGATCACCACGCCGGCGTCAAAGCCAAGCTCGTGTGCCAGATAGGCAATGCCGGGAGTCGTGATTACACCTGCAGAGGAGCTTTCTGCCTGAGAGGCTTTCAATCCTGCCGACAGTGTGTCGGCGACCCAGGCGCTGGATTCTCTCGTGTCCTGTCCGATGACTACACGCGGATTCTTTCCGCGGTGCGAAAGATGATGGCCGAGCGCCCGTCCAATCGCGAACACAGTGCCTGAATCGAGCGGAAATTCTCCAGCAACCCCGCGAATTCCATCGGTACCAAATAGTTTTCGACTCATAAAGACAAACAGAAAAGTCTAGCAGGAATAGCGCGCAGATATGGTTCGCGCAGACCAGCTGTTCTACGCTATTCTTGCTGTTCTTCTCCGCCCGGCAGCTTAGGGCAACTTCCAACGGATCGTCGAGGCTAGCGCGTGATCGCACGCTACACCCGGCCCGAAATGGGCCGCATCTGGAGTGATGAAAACAAGTTCCGCATGTGGCTCCGCGTCGAAGTCGCAGCCACCGAAACCCTGGCCGAAGCCGGCATGGTTCCACAATCGGCTGCGAAGACTATTCGGGAACGCGGCGACTTCGATTTGCCGCGCATCCAGGCGCTTGAGGCTGAGGTCAAGCACGATGTAATTGCCTTCACGACGGCCGTTGCAGAGAAGGTTGGACCCGATGCGCGCTGGCTGCATTTTGGACTCACGTCGAACGACGTGGTCGACACCGCACAAGCGCTGCAGATTCACGAAGCGGCGTTAATCATTCGCAACGATCTTGAAGCGCTCAAGACGGTCCTCAAACGCCGAGCCTTCGAATTCCAGCACACGCCTACCATCGGCCGCACCCACGGCATTCATGCCGAGCCCACGACGTTCGGACTCAAGCTCGCGAACTGGTATTCCGAAACGGAACGCAATATCGAGCGGTTTGAACACGCGGCAGAAGACATGCGCGTGGGGAAGATTTCTGGTGCGGTCGGCACGCTGGCTCACTTAACGCCGGAGCTGGAAGAGAAGATCTGCTCGCGACTGGGACTCAAGACGGCAGCGATCTCTAGCCAGGTAATCCAGCGCGACCGTCACGCGTTTTTCGTTGCGACTCTCGCCGTAATTGCCAGCACGCTCGACAAAATCGCAGTGGAAATTCGCCATCTCCAGCGCACTGAAGTTCGCGAAGCCGAGGAGTATTTCAGCGAAAAGCAGAAGGGTTCATCGGCGATGCCGCACAAGCGGAATCCGATTACCTGCGAGCAGATCAGCGGGCTCGCGCGCGTCGTGCGCTCAAATGCTCAGGCTGCGTTCGAGGATGTCGCGCTGTGGCATGAGCGTGACATCTCCCATTCATCCGTGGAACGCATCATCCTGCCCGATTCGACCATTCTGATCGATTACCT
>CAYNPS010000038.1:9319-10805 GCA_964399125.1 uncultured Terriglobales bacterium | reverse complement strand
CCGCGAGCTTCTACTCCATTCCTCCACGCTCGCGAGGCGGATGGTGCGGTAACGCCTGCGGCATCTCAGATACATTCCATGCCCATGCAGCGAGCAGCGCCGCGCCTTCATTGATTTCATCGGGAATGACTTTGTCGAAGGTGTCCGTCTGGCTGTGATGAGCCTCGCGATAATGGGCCGGCTTCTGCACGCAGAAGTATCCGGGCACGCCTTTATCGATGAACTCGACGTGATCGGATGATCCGAAGTAGCGGGTGCTCAGCGCCTCCAGATCGAAGATCTCCTGCAACGGTCGATAGATCTCTTCCATCAGCGACGCAGTTTCATATTCGTCTTCGAGCGCGATGCTGAACACTTTACCGGTTCCGGTGTCGTGGATCAGGACAGCGTCCATCTTGGGAATCTCTGCTGCATGATTCGTGACAAACAGGTTTGCGCCTACGCCTCCCTGCTCTTCTCCGGTAAAGAGTATGAACGTGATCGTGCGCTTCGGCTTCCAGCCAAGCGCATGCAATGTGCGCGCGGCTTCGAGAACAGCCATCGCGCCGGTTCCGTTATCCACCGCGCCTTGCCCCAGATCCCAGGAATCGAGATGGCCTCCGATGATCACACGTTCATCGGGATGCTCGCTGCCTTTGATCCCAGCCACCGTGATCGACGTCTTCGCTGGACCAGGACTGAACGTGCCCGTCAGATTGACTCTCATTGATACTGGCCCAGCCTGCACCAGGCGATACAAGAGGCTGTAGTCTTCATGCGTGACGAACGCGATCGGAAGCTGCGATGGCTCATAACGGCTGAAGCTTCCCATATTGAAAAGCGAGTCGGTCTTGCCGCTGTCCATCAACACGGCGGCAGCGCCTTGATCGGCGGCAGCCTTCATCAACTGCTGACGTTCGCGGAAGCGCGCGCGATTGCCCGGCTGTGCAATGCCATGGCTGGGTGGAATCACCGCATCGTAAGCGTTGTTCGGAACTTCGGAATCAGGAGGAAGCTCCGTCGGCTTGCGTGTGAGGAGAATTGCTCCCTTGAGCTTGCCTTTGTACTTGTCTAGCTCATTGGGATTATCGAGATTCAGAACGAACACGCTTCCCGAAACGGTACCATTGGTCGCTTTGCTCCAACCTACCGAGCGAATCTGCACTTCCTTCTGAATCGGAGCAGTGATCTCGGCCATGTCTGGCCCGCGAGTCCAGGCGTGGGGAATCTCCGTCGTCTCCAGATGCGCATCTACCCCGTAGTCTTTGAAGCGCTGGAGCGTCCACTCGCTGGCGCGATTCATCTGCGGCGACCCGGTGAGCCTCGCTCCAATTTCCGTGGTCAGGTACTCGAGATTTTTCACCAGCTCGGAGTGCGCTTTCACTTCGTCGGCTATCTTTTGATCGGCCTCCTCCATCGCCGAGCGATAGCTGCGCTTATCTTCCTCGCTGCGAGTTTGTGCCTGCGACGCGTCGCTCTGAGCGTGAGAATTGTGAACCAGGGAAAT
>CAYNPS010000038.1:0-9219 GCA_964399125.1 uncultured Terriglobales bacterium | reverse complement strand
CTGCTGCGGAGCTTCAGCGAAGGACTCTTCACAAACCTGCTCAATCCCAAAGTCGCGATCTTTTATCTCACCTTCCTGCCGCAGTTTATTGCGCCGGGCGAATCGGTGTTGAGGAAATCACTATTCCTTGCCAGCATTCATGTGCTGATGGGATTGGTTTGGCTCTGCAGCTATGCGACGCTGCTGGATCGCATGAGCACAGTGTTAACGCGCCCTTCCGTAAAACGCCGACTGGAAGCGTTCACCGGAGCGGTGCTCGTCGCGTTCGGATTGCGGCTCGCGATCGAACGTCAGTAGACCGCAACCCCACGCCACCGCGGCTGCGGTCGCAAATCATTCAATACATTGCGGATAGCACCAGGCGGTTCGCCGGTCATAAGGTCGAGTGGAGATTTTTAGAGCCAGAGCGCGCCAGAGGCGCGGCACGAAATTGAACTAAATTGAATATGCATGCCTAGGATCCTCCTCACCGGCGCAGCGGGATTCATCGGGCGCGCCGTTCACCGCCTTCTTTGTAAGTCCGGTGTGGCTTGTATCGCGATTGATAAAAACTCAGGCTCTCCTGACCAGGAAAGAACAATCGCCGGAACTCAAATTCTCACCTGCGATCTGACCGATTCCGCGGCGCTCGATGCGGTCTTCGCTTCCCATTATTTCGATTCAATCGTTCATCTCGCTGCAGTGCTGCCCGGAGCAGCGTCCAGAGATCCGATTCGCGCAACACAGGTAAATGTCACTGGCAGCATGGCTCTGCTTGACCGTGCAGTCCGTCATGGAGTGCAGCGATTCGTTTTTGGAAGTTCAAGCAGCGTCTACGGCGCCGCGGGAACCAGCGCTCCCATTTCGGAAAGCGCCGCCGCAGCGCCAATCGATGCTTATGGCGCCGCGAAACAGGCGGTTGAGATTGTCGGCGAGAACCTGCAGAGGAACGGCACAATCCAGTTTGTAGCGCTGCGTATCGCCACGGTCATCGGTCCCGGCGCTCGGAACACCTCGTCTCCCTGGCGCGCTGAAATTTTCGAGAAGCTTGGCAGCAATCAGAGAATTTCTCTGCCTTATGCGAAGAATGATCTGCTCACCGTCGTGCACGTTGACGATGTCGCTCGAATGCTTGTGACGTTGACGCAGCCGAATCCCATTCAGCACACCATCTACAACACTCCCGCGGAGCTGCTCACGGCCTCGGATCTGAAGCATTCCGTCGAGTCGATCGCTCCAGAAACTCACATCGAGCTGACCGGCAGAACGCGTCCACTTGCGCCTCTTGCCGATGGTTCCAGGTTCGCGCGCGAGTTCGGATTTCAGATCACGCCATTAGAGCAGCATCTTCGCGCCAGGCTTCGGCAAGGCTGCGAACAGATATAATGTTCGGTTGCCTTTACGCCAAGATTCCTACTAGTGGAAGGACCGCATGCCGACTGACGTGATCATGCCTCAGATGGGCGAATCCATCTTCGAAGGCACTCTTACAAAATGGCTGAAGAAACCTGGAGACAAAGTTCAGCGTGACGAACCGCTCTTCGAGATCTCGACGGATAAAGTCGATGCCGAAATTCCCGCTCCCGCCAGCGGTGTGCTCAAGGAAGTAAAAATTAAGGAAGGAACGACGGTACAGGTAAATACCGTCGTGGGAATCATCGATGGCGACGGAGCAGGCGCTGCTGCAGCTCCCGCCAAGTCCGGTGCTCCCGAACCGGCCAAAACCGCCGGCGCTCCAAGCGCGGCAAGCACCAATAGTCCATCGCGTCCCGCTCCTGCGCCTCCGGCTCCTCAGGCAAAGGATGAGACGGAAACCGAAACCGCTCCCGCCGGCTACGGACAGCAACCATCGAAAGTAACGGAGATCAGCGAAGGCGAAGGTGAGCGCGTGCGCTCCAGCCCGCTGGTGCGGAAGATCGCGAAAGAGAACAATGTCGATCTCGCCCAGGTTCCCGGAACGGGAATGGGCGGAAGAATCACGAAGGAAGACATCCTCGGCTTTATCCAGAAATATCCCGCTGGCGCGCCTGCCGGGGCTGCTGCTCAGGCTCCTCGTCCTGCCGCAGCTCCCAGCGCTCCTCCTCAGATGGCAGCAGCTCCGGCTCCGGCGCTGCCTCCGCCAACTCCGGGGGAAGTCGTACCGATGACCAAGATGCGCTCGATCATCGCGCAGCGCATGGTCGAGTCGAAGCACACCAGCGCGCACGTTCATACAGTCTTCAAGGTCGATATGACGCGCATTGTGAAGCTGCGCGATCGCGAACGCTCCAAATTTGAGGCGCGTAACGGGGTGAAGCTCACCTACATGCCGTTCATCGCGCGCGCCGTGCTTGCCGGCATCAAGCAGATGCCGATCATCAACTCGTCGGTTGAAGGCGACAGCATCCGCTATCACAAGAACGTGAATATCGGCATTGCAGTTGCACTCGATTGGGGATTGATCGTGCCGGTCGTGAAGCAAGCCGAGGAGCGCAGCTTCGTCGGCCTGCAACGCGCAATCAATGACGTCGCCGAGCGTGCCCGCGCCAAGAAACTGCAGCCCGATGAAGTGCAGGGCGGCACGTTCACGATTACCAATCCCGGAATCTTCGGCCCGCAGTTCGGCACACCGATCATCATGCAGCCGCAGGTCGCCATTTTGGGAATGGGCGGTTTATTCAAAGAGCCGGTCGTAATTACCGATAAAGATGGGAACGACCTGATCGCGATCCGCTCCATCATCCGCCTTACTCTCGGCTACGATCACCGCATTATCGATGGCGCCGATGCGGATAAGTTCATGGTCGCGGTGCGGAATTATCTCGAGAATTGGAACGAGGACATCGGATAGCCTGTTCAGCCAAGAACCAAAAACACGACGCGGATCTCACGGATGATACGGACTACACGGATATTGCAAGAGCGTTTCTGAATTCTCGGGCATTTACCGGTTGCTAAGTTGATTTTCTTACATCCGTTCGATCCGTAGAATCCGTGTGATCCGTCGTGTTTTTGTAGGCCTACTCTCTCGCAACAACCCTCCCTTTCTCATCGTGCTCCAAATAGGCCCACGGCGTCTCATGATCGTGTGTGAAGATCGTTAGCCATTTCTCTGCAATCGCCTGCTTGTAAAAGCGTTTTCGATTCTCAATCGTCTCCAGCGGAAAGAGATCGTATGCCATCACCCACGTCAAATCGAGATGTTTCGTTGTGGGAATCAGGTCGGAGATATAGCAGGCCTTTTCTCCTTCGCTCTCCAGCATAATGGCTTGCATGTTGCGTGTGTGCCCTGGATATAGAGCGACAGATATTCCCGGCATTACATCGCCATCGCCTTCGAGCAGGCGCATCTGCCCGTTCTTCAGCAGTGGATCGTAGTTGTCGCTAATGTAGCTCACGCGATCGCGCTCGAGCTGCTTCGAGGCATGCTCCCACTCGCCACGCTGAACGTAGTAGGTCGCGTTCGGAAATGCCGGCTCGATCTCTCCGCGGTCATTGCGAAATGTGTTCCAGCCACAGTGATCGAAGTGCAGATGCGAGTTGATGACGACTTCGATCTCCTGTCGGCGAACTCCGGTCTTCTCGAGTTCACCCAGCAACTGCGCCTTCGCATCGTAGATTTGGGCCAATTTTTCCGGAAGTTTGTTGCCAATGCCGGTCTCAATCAGGATCCAACGTCCATACGCGCGCACGAGTACCGAATTGGTACCACACGGCATGCGGTTCAACTCGTCGGCTTTGACCTTCTTTTCCCAGAGTGTTTTGGGTACGACTCCGAACATCGCTCCGGCATCCAGGTAGTAGGTTCCGTCAGAGAGGATCGTGAGTTCGAAGTCGCCTAATTTGCGCGTCGGCCGGTCGGCGGCAGTCAATGTCCACCACCCTGGGAGGTGGAGGAGCTTGGAAATGGTGGATTTGAAGCGGCAATCTTCTCCTGAGGCCAGCCGAGCAGCTCGGAGTCAAATTCGGCACGGATTCTCTCGTAAAGATTGGTACGGGCGGCCATCCCGGCAATCGCGTGCGTCTTGCGCGGAAATAGCAGAAGTTCGAACTGCTTTCCCGAATTGATAAACGCCTGCGAGAGCTGCATGGTGTTCTGGATGTGTACGTTGTCATCGCTTGTGCCATGGACGAGGAGCAGATGTCCACTCAGATTGGCTGCACTCTGCTGCACCGATCCCGATTTGTATCCCGCGGCGTTCTCCGAGGGCAGCCCCATGTAGCGCTCGGTGTAAATCGAGTCATAATCGTGCCAGTCTGTCACGGGAGCGACTGCCACGCCGACCTTGAAGCGTCTTGCGTGCGTCATGGCGTAGCTGGTCATGAAGCCGCCGTAACTCCATCCCCACCATCCCAGACGATTGCCATCGAGCTGAGGGAAGCGATTCAGCGCCTGATCGAGTGCTGTGAGCTGATCGTTCAGCTCAACTTTTCCAAATTGATGCCGCAATGCAGTCGCGAATTTCTTACCGCGAAAGCCCATACCGCGATTGTCGATGCGGAGCACGGCAATGCCGTCATGGGCGAGTATCTGATCGAAGAAGAAGTTCGCCGCTCCCCAATGATCCTGCACCTGTTGCGCTTCAGGACCACCGTAAGGATTCATGAGTACCGGCACCTTTTGCTCCGCCGAAGCACCGGGTGGGAGCAGAAGCTGTCCGTGAAGCATGGTGCCGTCATCTGCGGTAAAGTCCACGAACTGTGGCTTGATGACATCGAACGATGTAATCGATTTTGAGGACCAGAACACGTTACAGCTACCGGTGACTGAGCACACCGACATGCGCGGAGGAGTGAGCAGCGCAGAGTAAGTATCGACGTAGTACTTCGCACTGTCGGCAAAGCTGGCTTTGTGACTTCCATCTTCGCGTGAGAGGCGCTGTTTGCCGCTGCCGTCGAGCTTGATGGAACAGATGTTGCGTTGCCGATCGTCGCCTTCGTTCGATTGATAGAAGATGGTGTCGGTAGGCTCGTCGAAGCCGTCGACGCTTGTGACCTCGAAGTCTCCTCGCGTGATCTGCCGGACGAGTTCGGCAGGCGCGCTTAGTGGATTGTTCTTGTTGAAGCTGTAGAGATAAAGATGATTGTGTCCGTCGCGCCAGCTCTTCCACAGAAATTTATCGCCAGGCTTCAGAATTTGAAAGTCATCGTTCACCATCACCCAGGCATCGTCTTTTTCTGAGAGCATAAGCTGCGATCGTCCGCTGGGCGTGTCGACGAAATAGAGATCAAGCTGGTTCTGATCGCGATTGAGCACCTCGACATACAGCACATCTTTATTCACCCAGCCAAAGCGCGGGACGTAGTAGTCGGTCTTGCTCTGTTTTCCGGTGAGTCCGGAGATGTTCATCCAGTGTGTTCTGCCGCCATTCGAGTCCACAACGCCGACGCGGACCTCGGGATTTGGATCTCCCGGATACGGATACTTCTGACGATCGACGCTGGGATGATCGAGGATGAAATCGGTAATCGGATATTCGGGCACCTGCGTCTCATTCATCTGCAGATATGCGATGTGCTTGCCGTCAGGTGACCAGAAATAGTTGCTGCGTACATCCAGCTCTTCTTCGTAGACCCAATCGACTTCGCCGTTCAGCACGTTGTCGCCATCGTCGTCGCTGGTGAATGTGAGCTGCGTCTCCCGTGATTCCCCGGTCAACGGACGCACATATAAATTGTGTTTGCGCGTGTACGAGAGGCGCTTGCCGTCGGGCGAGAACTTAGGATCGCCGCTCGGTTCGGGCGCAGATGTAATTTGAATTCCCGTTCCGGTTTCCAGCGTGTAATACCAAAGCTGTCCTTTAGAGTCGAAGAGCAGATGCTTGGAATCAGGCGCCCAGTGATAGCCCGCGATCGAATAACGGGAACGTCGATCGCGATCACGATCGTCCTTGGCCTGCTTGCCTCCGCGGCTCTCGGGAGGCGACAGCGCAGCCATTTTCTCGCTCGCAACCAGCACCGCCGGCTTACCCGTGGTCACGTCGACGTAATAAAGCTGGCTGTGCTCGCCGGAATCGTCCGGCAGCACGTACGAGATACGCGCGCCATCGGGACTCCACTTAACCGTCTCCGGCGCTCGGCCAGTGACGCCCCCTGCAGCAAAGATCTCCGGAATGGACGGCAGAGTCGCCTGCTGGGCAAATGCAGGCGAATAAACGAAAAATAAAACGAAAAGTAATAAGAGACGAAGGGACCTCACAGCACACTCCTGGCAGGAGAGAAGTGAAGAAAGAGTGTAACAAGGCAGGAACTGAAATTCAGTCAGGATCAGGCTAGGCTGCGAGTGAGTTCGTTAGCCGACGCGAGCGGACCACTCGTGCAAGCGAGAAGTAGATCTCTCGCGCCCTGCAGCCGCCCAGCTTGCGAAAGAAGAGCGAGCGAATGGCGCGCCTACTCACCGCTCCAGCCAGATAAGCTCGATACAGGTCGCCTCCGAGAAGCTGACCGAGCTGCATCGCGAGCACGCCCGCTGCAGGCGACGACGATAATAAATTCCGCAGCAGAGCCGGGGGACCGGCATAGCTGCGACGATGGCATTCGTAATCGCGATGCAACATTACGCAATCAATTACTCGCAGGTATTCGCGGTAAGAGAGAAGCGTTGCGGCCTCGATTTCCTCTTTCGGCGTCGCGTAAAGCGAGAGTAGTTCATCTTCGCTTGCGATCTCGGAGGGATACAGAACCTGTGCGCCAAAGTGAACCAGCGCATGCTCCAGAGCAGGGAGGTATAGCGAGTCTTGGGTGCTGATCGCCGGGGGCGCCGACTCTTCAAAGTCGCGGCAGGCATGATGGACGAACGAAGCGACATCGCATGTAGCAGCTCGCATCCGGAGGCGGTGAACGATCATGAGGTTCAATTCGGGAATGTAGCAACTGCCTCGCTCGACCACTTGCGCCAGGATCGCATCGCGTCGCGTCGGCGGCAGAGGTTTGCGAGCCAGAATGGTTTCGACCCGCGCGATCGAGGCCGCGTTCGTAACCTCGGGGTAGCAATCGACGAAATACCGCGAGCCGCTGTCGTCATCGGCATATCGATCGATGTGGAGGAACGCCAGCAGGGCATCGATCAAGTCATAAATCAGCGGCGTGAAGTCCGGAGTTCTGCGCGATTCATCGCGCCAGCGCGAGATGCACAGGCGATAGCTGTGCCACTTCTCGACCGGCGTCGCGTTGAACACGGCTGCAGTGTCCTGGTCCACCTGCACGGCTGTCACGCGATCGCTTAGCTCTCCGGCAGCACGAAAGTAGAGCTCGTCGATGTTCTGCAAAACGGTTCGGATGCATTCATTGCGCATTCGCTGCCGCAGCTCTCGGGGCAGGTGAGTTGGCGCGAGATGCGACTCGCCGAACAGTACGACGAGGAGAGCTTCGGGATGCTCCTTGCGAACCCGGGCAATCGTGTCGGCCGCATGACGGTCTCGTTGAGCAATTCGGCGGATGCTGCCGCGCGGAGCGCAATCTGCTCCGAAAATGGGAATGCCACGATGGCGCGCGACCTTCAGTGTGTGCAGAAATGGTTCCCACTCGTACCCCCATTCGATCTCGAAGTGCAGCCGTTGGTGCAATTCATCGTCGGAGATTTCCCGGCGCTGCCACTCGTCGATGATGTGCTGATCGCGAGTAAACACCGCCTCCAGCAGCAGGACCAGTGAACGTTGCCGGAGATCACTTAGTTCTTCCAACAATTCGCAGAGAAAGAACTGGCAGGCATCGAGCGCATGGAAGTCGCTCACCAGCAGCGTGTCGGCTTCAGCGCAAAAGCGCAGCAGAGTGTCGCGTGAGATTGCCCGCTCATAGCTCTGAAAGGCTTGCGAGAATTCCTGGACGTACTTGCGCCGGCTGAGCGGATCCATCGCGCCGATCTCGCGGCGCAGAGGAGCGAGTACGTGTTTCTCTGCCGCGCTGCGGCGGCGTGCGCGAAATGTGGACGGACCGACGGCCGCCCCCGGCCGGGTTTTTGATTCCTGACGCATCCGGTCTGAATTCAGAACACAATGCTCTGGGCCCGAACGAAAACCCGCGCGATAAGTTTCAATTCACCAAAACCATAAACAGAACGGGGAACCCGGACCGACGGCCGCCCTCGGCCGGGTTTTTGTAAAGACCTCTTGAATGTAAAAACCTGCTTCACTGTCTCCCGAACGAAAACCCGCGCGAAGGGCGCGCGTCGGTCCGTGGGTTCTGCATTCACCTACCTTTGTCGGCGACCAGATTCTCTGCTATCTGCTATGTTGGATGCTCTTTAGAAACGATGGCGCAAGTGCCACAAAATCTGACGGTTGCAGCCACCGGCGCTAGTGGGGCGCTGTTCCTGCGAGAGCTGCTGAAGGTAGTCGAGGCCGATGCTCGGATCACAACCGTGAACTTCATCGCCTCAGACAATGCGCTGCGCGTCTTTGCGGAAGAGTTGGAGATTCGCGGACGCAGCGATCTTGTATTGCAACTGCTTGGCGCATCAAGCAAAAAGATTCGTCAGCAAGGGAACAGCGACATCGGAGCCAATGTCGCCAGTGGTTCGTATCCGACCGACGCGATGATCGTGATGCCCTGCAGCATGGGCACGCTGGCGCGCGTGGCGAATGGACTTGCCGGAAACCTGATCGAGCGCGCGGCGGATGTTTGTCTGAAAGAAAAACGTCCGCTGGTACTCTGTGTGCGGGAAACGCCGCTCAATAAGATTCACATTCGCAATATGTATCGTGCGGCAGATGCGGGAGCGACGATCTATCCGCTTATTCCTACCTTCTACAATCATCCGAAATCCTTCGAAGAGATGGCGCGGCAGTTCGCCTATCGTGTGTTCGCGCACGTTGGCCTTCCGCAGGACGATGCATATCAGTGGAAAGAAAAATAAAGAGGAGCCCAAAAACTTGGACCGGCGGCCGCCCTCGGCCGGGTTTTTTCTTTTGAGACCTCTTGAATGTGAAAATCTGCTTCACTGTTTCCCGAGCAAAAACTTGGACCGACGGCCGACCTCGGCCGGGTTTTTCCTTTGAGACCTCTTGAATGTGAAAATTTCTGTTTCACTGTCTCCCGAACAAAAACTTGGACCGGCGGCCGCCCTCGGCCGGGTTTTTCCTTTGAGACCTCTTGAATGTGAAAAACTGCTTCAATGTCCCGAACAAAAACCCGCGCGGGGGCGCGCGTCGGTCCGAATCGGTCCGAAAATTGATGTGGAAGGGGAAATAAAGGGAGCCGAAGATCTTGGACCTGCGGCCGCCCTCGGCCGGTTTTTTTCTTGAAACCTCTTGAATGTGAAAA
>CAYNPS010000037.1:3711-31068 GCA_964399125.1 uncultured Terriglobales bacterium | reverse complement strand
TTCCGTGTAGCTGTGGTGGACTGGAACAAGTTCCGGTGCGAATTGAAGCCGGGATTCAGATGCTGCTCGATCGCGCCTGCCCATCTGGAGGATGGAATGCCGGAAACGGTGTCGTCTATGGAGAGCCCCTTCCTGCTCATGCGGATGATACGGCGGCTGCCTTGCTAGCCTTGCGTGCTCAATCTCAAGAGGTCGCCGTGACCCGAGCCGTCGCCTTTTTGGAGCGCGTTGCGCCAACCCTCAATTCGCCTTGGAGTCTTGCCTGGGCCATCTTGGCGTTGGCCGCATACAAGTACCCATTCGCCTCGCTCCAGCAGCGGCTTGGCACACTTCTGTCCTTTGCTGCGTCCGAGGACATCAGCACACTAGCAGTATCGTGTCTGGCTCTCGATCATCAGCGCGCATTGGCGGCTTTAGGAGTAAAGCTATGAAGTTCAGCCGCCGTGATTTTCTTGTCGGAAGTGTGGCCGTGACCGCGGGTTCTTTCGTGACTGCACCGTTCTTTCTGCCGAAGTACCTTTCGCAGCGGCAGACGAAGCGTTCACGCGTTGCCGTTTTGAAGACTGACAGCTATTCCGGGCATATCGACCAACTCCTTCAGGAAGGGATGCGGCAGTTCGCGATTGATGTTCGGGGAAAGCGGGTTGTTCTCAAGCCTAATCTGGTCGATTACCTCCCCGGAGACGCGATCAACACGCATCCGACATTGGTGCTTGCTGCAGCCCAGGCGTTTCGCCGGATGGGGGCGGCGTCCGTGACTGTGGCCGAGGGACCTGGCCATCAACGCGACACTCAACTAGTACTCTCAGAGAGCGGCTACCAGTCGCTCCTGCGGGAGGAGACGATTCGTTTCGTTGATCTCAACCGTGATGAACTCATCCGTACACAGCTGGGCGCTGGGTACACGGGGATGAAGACTCTATGGCTGCCGCGAACCGTACTGGAGGCTGACTACCTGGTATCGATGCCGAAGATCAAGGCGCACCACTGGTCGGGCGTCACGCTGAGCATGAAGAACATGTTTGGCATAGTCCCCGGCGCTCGCTACGGTTGGCCGAAAAACATACTGCACTGGAAAGGCATTCAGGAGAGCGTTCTCGATCTTTGCGCGACGGTGCCCATTCACTTTGTCATCGCAGATGGCATCATCGCCATGGAGGGCAATGGACCGCTGAACGGCACGCCACGCACTCTCGGAAAGATCGTGCTCGCAGACGATCCAGTTGCGGCCGACGCGACCTGTGCGCGGCTGATGGGATTCCAGCCCGAACGGGTGATCCATATTCGCGAAGGAGCGCGCTTCCTGGGCAACGCAGCAACTGAACTGATTGAACAGGTGGGAGAGAGTGTTGAGCGGCCGAGCATCCCGTTCAATGTGGTTCCGGAGTTTCGCTATCTGCAGACACTGTGATCAGCCTGGACGCAGCGGTCCTCACGAAACTCGCATGACGTCGCTCTCGGCGAACATGGTGCCTGAGGGGCCGTACTGGGGCTACGGAGATCTCGGTGTTGTCCTCTTCGCCTTGTCTGTGCTGACTTTGGGCCTGCATCTCCTGGCGCGATTACACCTTCTCTCGAAAGGCCAACTGTCTCATCCTAGCGATGGACTTCAGATGGCGGTTGTCCTTTACTTAACCGCGAGCCTGTATGCGGTTCTCAGGCTGCGCTATCGCCGGCCGGTGTTGGTACCACTCGGATGGATACGGCCGACGCCGCCGCAAAGCGGCGCATCCGTGGCTATCGGCGTGACACTGGGCATCACGGTTGTTCTGTATCAGCACTTCAAATTGCATGGCGCCCCGCTCAATCCATCGTTGAGGTTGTTCTTGCTCGCTTCGCTGTTAGCTCCAGTTCTCGAAGAATCTCTGTTTCGGGGATGCCTTTTGCCGCTCATCGCCAAAAACGCGGGAAATGCGCTCGCGGTCATTCTCACAGCAGGCGCTTTCGCTCTGTTCCACGGCCCCATCGACCTGACGCACTGGATTTCATTTGTGCTGACCGGAATCGCGTATGGTTGGATCAGAGTTGTCTCCGGCACAACCACCGCACCAGCAATGGCGCACTCCGCTTACAATCTGATTCTCTTCGTGGCGGCAATGATGTGAGGCGACACCGGACCGACCGCAGTGTAGTGACAAACCCAGCGTCCGTAGCGAAACACCCAACGTTCACTGGAGTTCTGCAAAGACCGGCAGCCGCCCTCAATCGGCTTTTCACAGTCGATCTCTCCCCGTCATGCCATAGGGGCTCCATTGAATCAACGGGAGGCAACAATTCCACCGGCTCGCCCCGAATGAGTCGTAGGAAACGCTGTTGTGGAGTAGTAA
Source organism: uncultured Terriglobales bacterium (assembly GCA_964399125.1). Classification (GTDB taxonomy): domain Bacteria; phylum Acidobacteriota; class Terriglobia; order Terriglobales; family Acidobacteriaceae; genus Gp1-AA112. The sequence continues at coordinate 28,741 of CAYNPS010000037.1, read as the reverse complement.
ACAATCGTCGAGCTGCCGCATCTGTCTCCGCTGCAATCACCTGTGCGGCAATGAGCAGATACGGAGTTTGTAATGCTTCGCTCGGCTGGAAACGTTCTCGATAAAACTGCGCTGCCGCGTACAAAGCGTCAGGTGCAAAATGTGCCGCGAATGCGAATGGCAGGCCTAACGCCGCTGCCAATTGAGCACTGAAGTCGCTCGATCTGAGCAACGTGATCGGCACATTGCTGTTTTGTCCAGGTATCGCTTTTACAAGTTGACCAGGTCTTTCAGGTCCCAAGTATGTGCGCAACTCTCGCGCACGGTTTGAAAGTCTCCCCCCGGAGCTCGTCCCAAACCGAGATCGATTCGCTCGGGATACATGGATTCCAAAGTTCCGAACTGTTCTGCTACCACCAGCGGTGCGTGATTTGGCAGCATGACTCCACCGCTGCCCACCCGAATCTTTTTGGTCGCCGCCGCGATGTGTCCGATCAGTACCGGCGTGGCTGAGCAAACCAGTCCCTGAATGGAGTGATATTCCGCCACCCACTAGCGCTTGTAACCCAATTGCTTAACGTGCCGCGCCAATTCCACCGACTGCGCAATGGCGTTGCTCGCTGGCTCACCTGCCCGCGAGGGTATTAGATCCAATACCGAGATCGGTAAGGATTGACTAGTCGCTTGGCTCCTGGACACGACCACCTCCGCGAATGCCATTGCTGTTGCCATCCGCCGCCGAGAGCCTGGTAGAGCTGCACGAGCGCCAAACGCTCGCCGCAGGTGGTGGGAGTGAGTCCGGCGAGCGGGGCGCCGAGCAGAGTGTTCACGACTAAATTCATGCTCTTTCCTGACCCCGAGGGCCCCATCAAGAAATATTGCTTCGCGAATGCCTGGAAAATCGGCTCTGCAGCCTCAAACAGTTCGCCATCGCCGCCGGCAAGTAATGTGACGGTGCCCTGTTCGATCGCAGGGGTGCTGCCTGAGATGGCGACGTCCAAGACCTTGACGCCGAGAGTGGCGCCTACTGCAAGGAGTTCGCGGGAGGTGCTGGGCAAAATCGTACTCATTTCAAGCACCACCTGGTCTGGCCGTGCGCTGGCGAGGATACCCTCGCGCCCGAGATAAACGTTACGAACTGCATCATCGTTGGGTAAGCGGGAGAGGATTACATCGGCGTCCTTTTGCCAAATTCGCAGGGCTCTCGGCCACCGACGCCCCCGAGGTTAGCAGCCCGACTTCTTTGTTGTGGTCGCTGTCGCAGAAAGTAACTTCATAGCCCGCGAGTACGGCGGTGCAACCATCTTTCTCCTGCGAGTCCGGGGAATGAGTGCAGCGTAGAAATGTTTTTTCGGTGGAACCCTACTCCGGCGCAACTAGCGGACTTCGACAATAACCAGGGACACAATCGTCGGAGAGAAGGCTGTGGCTCCAGGAAGGTACCTGCCTGGACGAAATCCTTATCGGTGTAGGAAAGGCCAAGATTTATCGAGGAATTCCCGCAAGTCCCGACCGAATCTATGCTGGGAAGGGCTGGAAGAATTGGGCGGAGTTCCTGAGGGAAGGTGAGCCAATCGCCTCGAAGTTTGTCTCTTACGATGAGGCGTGCCGCGTTGTGAGGGCTGCGGGTGTGAAGACGGTAACTGAATTCAATACATGGATTAAGAGTCATGCGGATTTGGGAATACCTGCTGCGCCTCACAATACTTACGCTGGGCGAGGGTGGGAGAATTGGCCGAAGCTTCTGAATAACGGGAATGAACGACAGGATTGGGTCTCGTATGACGAGGCTTCTCGGATAGTGAGGTCGGCTGGTTTGAAGACAGCTGCGCAGTTTTCAAGCTGGGTCAAGAATCACAAGGTCGGAGTCCCTGCAGCCCCTCAAAAGTATTACGCGGAGTGGATAGGGTGGTCGAACTTTCTAGGCACAGAGAAATTTCAGCCGGCCGCTGTTGCTTAAGACAAACACAAATGCGGCAAAGTTCAATTTGTCGATCTGACCTGCGACTTCGGAACCAGGAACGATTCCTGTCAGGAGGAAGAAAAGGAATGCAGCCAACACCGACTCACGAACTCATTGCAGTTCCACCGGACACGGCTAGTGACAACCCATTCCTTCGAGTAGCGCTCGCCGCGAGAGAGCGCGGATTCGAGTGGGTCACTCCCGTTCGTGACAAGAAGCCGCGATTGATGAGGTACAACACTTGGTGCCGTTCACGAACGCTCACCGATTTACGAGACCTCGCTGATGAGTTCCCGGATTGCGAAGTCGGCATCGTGATGAAACGCGGATTGAAGTATCTGGTATGGGATATTGACGGGAAAGGCGTCCTCGAAAGGATGACGGCCGAAACGGGCAGAAGCCTCCCGAAAACGTACTTCGTCCAGAGCCGGCCCACAACGGCGCCCCACAAGCGACATATTTTCTTCATTCAAACGCCTCACTCGATTGAGCGATGGAAGAAAGAGGTCCATCTCTCTGGACGGTACGACATCATCGGTGTCGGTGCTGGCGGACAAGTCGTCGCCGAAGGTCAACTCCGACCTGACACGGGTGAAACTCGCACGGGTAACGGACTCGCGCCTGTTCCAATTCCTGACTGGCTTGTGGATTGGCTTGTCGACGTTGACATCCCGCGGATGCGGAAGGAAGAAACAGCCTGAGGGCGCCTAGCTTCCGGTTTGCCGGCTATTCAATGCTTCCCCGACCAGATCACATGGCGCCCTCGACATCTGGTCTGAAATGTCGGGATGAAACACCGCTCGTAGAGCACTCGGCCCAGACGGCATGTGAACCCAACGGTGGGCCTCTTAGACAAAGTGGCCTGCTCTTGGCGACTCAGCGGACCGCGTCGCGCAATTCACGGCGCATCTCAAAGCTAATCCGTTTGCCGCCCGGCGATGTGGGTTGCGCATTCCTGCATCTCACCCGGCCAAGGCCTGCCACTCAGTATTCGAGTGCGCATGTGATGCGACGGCATTATCTTCGCGACCGGGGCGCACAATGCCGAGCTTTTTCATTCGGAACTGGAGAGTCGACCGATTGATCCCAAGTTGCGCCGCAGCGCCGTTAGGCCCGCCAAGGACCCACTTTGTCATCTGGAGAGTCCGCAAGATGTGAGCCCGCTCGGCCTCTTCCAATGTTTGATGTCGCCCACTATTCGGAACGGTAACCCTGCGCTGATGAAGGTCGCGGAGCGGTACTCGCAAGACTGGACCGGGGGAAAGGATTACGGCGCGCTCGATTAAGTTCTGTAGTTCGCGGATATTTCCCGGCCAGTCGTACTCACACAACACTCTCATCGTTTCCGGAGAAACACTCTCATAGCTCTTCTTCATGCGCCCAGCGAACTGCCTCACGAAATGCCACACGAGGGCAGGTATGTCGTCACGACGCTCACGCAACGGTGGAACTCGCACCGGGAAAACATTCAATCGGAAATAGAGATCAGAACGGAACTTCTGTTCCTCAACCATCGCCGCCAAGTTACGATGGGTCGCGGCGATTAACCGAGCGTCGGTATGGAGCGTCCGCGAACTTCCCAGGCGTTCAAATTCCCGCTCCTGCAGCACCCGGAGCAATTTCGGCTGAAGCTCAAGCGGAATCTCCCCGATCTCATCCAAAAATGCGGTGCCATGGTTTGCAACTTCGAACCGGCCGAGGCGCTGCGCGATGGCTCCGGTAAAGGCACCTCTTTCGTGCCCGAAAAGTTCGCTTTCCAACAATCCGGTTGGAATAGCGGCGCAATTCAGCTTCACAAATGGGTTTGCGCTGCGAGGGCTGAGTTCGTGAATAGCGCGAGCGATCAACTCTTTACCGGTTCCGGTCTCGCCATAAATCAATACCGTCGAATCGGTCGGAGCAACCGTTCTAATCTCACGCAGCACGCTTTGAAGCGCGTTGCTGCGACCGATGATTCCAGCGAAGCCTGATTCAGCACAGTCCTCTTGTTCGAAGACGGCGTCCGGCGCGACGATATCTTTCATGTAGATACTCCCCATTAGGTCATCCTCTCTAGCGGAACGACTCCGGCCATCCTCGGAATACTGCTTGTCGTATTGGGGAACATGATTACCTTGGCCAGTTGGCCTTCAGGTATCGATTCGCGCTCCGCCTTCCAGTCTTCTCGTTTGTAGAATTCGATTACTTTTGCCACGATCCACCTCACCAATGATTTCTTCGTCGTTACTACCTCGTCCTCAGGGCGTCCGCCCCCTTTTTCTGTTCTTTTCAGCCGCAATCCAGTCGCGAATGTATGCCGGAGAGTTCTCGAGGGTTGCGCTTTCTTCTTCGCAGCGCGCCAAAAAGCGAATTGCTGATTGATCGACCAGGGTTACATCTTTTAAATCGAGAACCAGGTTGTGGTCCCTTGTTTCTAGCCCGACAACCCGCTTCAACTCTTCCAGGTTCCCCTCCGCGATTCGACCAAATAGAGTCAAGATCACTGACTCATTTTCGGTCGTTCTAACAATCTTTAGCATCGTGAGAGCCTTTCTTCCAGACCACGATCCGTTTCCATAGAGACCTGTAATGCAACGCGACCACCATTACGCCACGCATTTGAGAGGAAAGGATTTGCAGGAATCACGAATTTACGAAGGACACGTAAATTTACGAGCTTCGTAAATTCCGAGTTCGTAGGCTGGGAGAGTTGCGCGAGCAGCGTCTGAAGAAACTTTCGGGCGGTGTTTCCTAGGAAAACCAAGCGCAGCACAAGGTGTGTGTTTGAGCCTGGGTTGGTGCTGCGACGGTCTGAACGGCAATGAGTTGACATCGGTGATAGCTTTTGGCGCGACTGCCGAACATCGCGAAACTTGCCACACCACGATGTCTTTGTAGCCGCTCGTTTTAAAGGCTGCAGCTGAGCCAACGATTTGGCATGGCTCTTGCACTACTAGGATTGGCTGAAGTTGTGAGCCGGCATATTCACTATTCAGCCGTAAGGAGAATTATGTGGATGAGATCGTGTGCAAAGTGTAAGACCCTCCTGATCAAACTACGGTTGTGCGATTCCGTCCGCTGCCATTGCGGATGGGAGTGGCAGTGATACGCCACTGTGAGAGGGAAGACTTCGCCAAGAATACCTGACTGAGAATTTCGCGATAGCGAGTTCGCTCGCTGAACACACCGCACAAAGAGCCAGGCAACATCGCCTTCATCGACATCAGCTTTGTATGTCTGCGGCGTCCTAACTTCTATTGGTCACGATCCGATCTACTACGATCCAGTCTGTGACAAGGATCTGGATCTTGGCTTCCACTCGCCATTGCAAACTGTCGTCTAGCTAGCACGCCACTGCCAACTGGTTGGCTAGGGACAACCCGCTGGCACTGGAATTTCTTGAAGTAAAAGAGCAGATTTCGTGGCGTCCTCTTCTATGTAACTCAGTCTCTAGCGCTTTTGGCTACGACAGAGCCTTCCACGAAAACGGCATCCACCGTGCTCTATTCACTGTCAGCCGGACAGTCGGACGCAAAAACGAGCCTGATTCAACCGGACCTCTAAGAAGGAGACTGAATTGGTAACAGCAAAGACTCCAGCCGAACCCGCGACGCCGTCAACCAGAAGGCCTTTTATACAGCCCAAGCAATTGCCTGCACCGAATAGTGATTTCTACGAACTCGCAGCGACCTTGTCCGCCGATGAACTTGCGGTTGTGAAGCAGGTACGCACCTTCATGGAGACCAGGGTTGCGCCCATCATTACGAAGTACTGGGTTGAAGATGCCTTTCCATTTGAACTATTGCCAGGCATAAAGGAGCTCAACATCGGTGGTGTCGCCATGAACGGCTATGGCTGCAGAGGTGGAAGCACACTTTTGTTTGGACTGATCGCAATGGAAATGGCGCGCGTCGACGCATCCATCGCGACGTTCTTTGGTGTCCACAATGGCCTGGCGATGGGGTCGATCTATCTTGGCGGATCGGAAGAGCAAAAACAGAAGTGGCTTCCACCGATGGCGCGCTGGGAAAAGATCGGCTGCTTCGGCCTCACCGAACCTCTTGTGGGTTCGGGAACATCCGGCGGCATGACGACGACCGCGAAGCGCGAGGGGGACACCTGGATCATCAACGGTCAGAAAAAATGGATCGGGAACGCCCCTTGGTGCGACGTCTCGGTCATTTGGGCACGCGACGTTGAAGACAATCAAGTCAAGGCGTTCATTGTGGAGAACAAGACTACGCCCGGCTTCAGTGTGGAGAAGATTCAGAACAAAATCGCGCTGAAAGTGGTCCAGAACGGGTTGATAACGATGGACAACTGCCGGATACCGGAAGAGAACCGCCTCCAGGAAGACAAATCGTTCCGCGATACAGCGAGAGTGTTGCGGATGACGCGCTATCTCGTGGGATGGGAAGCCACCGGATGCGCGATGGGAGCATACGAGAATGCGCTCAAGTATTCCCAGGAGCGCTTGCAGTTCGGAAGGCCGATCGGCTCGTTCCAACTCGTGCAGGACCTGCTCGCCAAAATGCTCGCCAATATCACCGCTTCGCAATGCATGGTTGTTCGCATGGCTCAACTGCAGGCTGAAGGCAAAATGACCGACGCCCATGCGGCCCTCGCCAAGGCGTTCACCACGGCTAAATGCCGCGAGACAGTTGCGTGGGCTCGGGAGCTGCTGGGCGGAAACGGCATTGCCGCCGATTACAACGTGGGACGTTTCTTCGCGGATTCCGAAGCACTTTACTCCTACGAAGGCACGTACCAGATGCAGAACCTCATTGTCGGCAAAGCGATCACTGGGTTCAGTGCTTTCGTCTAATGAGGCGCCACGAAGCAGTGGCGGATTTGCTCGCGACATCTAGCTAAACGGGAATGTTAGCCGAGAAGGAGATTTTGTTTTGTCGATAAAAGTTGCAGATCTTCTATGGGAGATGCTCGCGAAGGCGGGGGTCAAACGGTGTTATGGCATCGTCGGGGACGCTCTCAATCCCGTTATCGACGCTCTTCGCCGGAACGCCGGTATCGATTTCATCCACGTCCGTCACGAAGAATATGGAGTTTTCGCCGCAGTTGCCGAAGCTTATTTGACCGGAAATCCAGTGGCGGTGTGTGGATGCACTTACTGAGGCTCTTGCATACAAGCGCGGCCCAGTAGTCGTGGATGCCGTTGTAGATCCATTCGCGCTGGCCATGCCATCGCACGTTCCGTTTCACACAGCGAAGGGCTTCACACTGAGCTTTGCTAAGCAGGTACTGGGCGGCAGGATGGACTCGGTCATCAAGACGATGGAACGGAATCTCAGACTTGTCTGAGCCGTCTCGCAGTGTGCAATGTCATTGATAACAAGATTTTCGGTGAACTGAAACTCCAAATGGGAACGAAAGGCGGACTGGAAGCCAACTACGGTTTCTTATCCAACCTGTTGCCAAAAGCTGAAGTAATCAAGGAGCGAAGAAAACTCATGGCTGTTAAGTCCTCTCAATCAGAAGTCAGAAAAACTACAGCAAACGCCGCGAAGGCCCGGTTGTTTTTTCTAAGTGCAAGCAGCGGCCAAGTATTGTCCGCGAACCCTGACGGTTCCGACCTCAAGGTCATTGTGAGCGAGGGAAGGCGACTTCCGGACGGCATCGTTGTGGACGTCGCGGCCGGTCACCTCTATTGGACCAACATGGGCAGCCCCAGCTCCAACGATGGGTCCATCGAGCGCGCGAATCTTGACGGAAGCAACGTCATCCACATTGTTCGTCCGGGCGACACTTTCACTCCCAAGCAACTGCAACTCGATGAGAAGAACCGGAAGCTTTACTGGTCGGATCGCGAGGGCATGCGAATCATGCGCGCGAACTTGGATGGCTCCAACATCGAAACGCTTGTCGACACCAGCGAAGGTGACGCGCGTCCGGGCAAAGACATTAAGAAATGGTGCGTGGGCATCGTGCTCGACGTCGAAGCCGGCAAGCTTTATTGGACTCAGAAGGGCCCGGACAACGCCGGTGAGGGACGCATCTTTCGCGCCAATCTCGAAATTCCCAAGGGGCAGGTTCCAGGGAACCGCAAAGACATCGAGCTTCTGTACGAGAATCTGCCTGAACCAATCGACCTCGAACTCGACCTCATCAACCGGATGATCTACTGGACCGACCGCGGCGACCCTCCCCGCGGGAACACAGTAAACCGGGCCTCGATGGATCCGGCTCAGGGCAATGGCAAGAAAGAACCGGAGATTATTTTCCAACATTTGATGGAAGGAATCGGTATCGCCTTGGATCTGAAAGGGGGCCGCATGTTTTTGACCGACTTGGGTGGATCCGTCTATAGCGCGAATCTCGATGGGTCAAACCAAAAGACCGTGCTTGCGGCGGAGGGGAACCTGACCGGCATCGCATACGCCGAAATTTCTGCGGCGTAATAACAAACGCCACCAAACATTAAGGATTGATAAGGAGAATGGAATGGCTTTGCTAGCTTCCGCTTTGAAACTCGAGAACGTTCTTTACGAAAAAAAGGGGCCTATCGCATACGTGACGCTCAACCGTCCCAAGGTCATGAACGCGCTGAACCGCGCGACCATGGCCGACCTGAAACACGCATTCGAAGACGCTCGTGACGATTCGAATATGCGCGGCGTGATCTTAACAGGAGCCGGCGACAAAGCTTTTGCCGCGGGCGCCGATATCAGCGAGGTAGCTAATCAAACAGCAATCGAAGCGGAAGAGAGCACGCGCTTCGGACAATCCGTTACGGACCTGATTGAGAATCTCGGAAAGCCCGTCGTAGCTGCCGTCAACGGTTTCGCCCTCGGCGGTGGATGCGAGCTCGCCATGGCCTGCACGCTTCGGATCGCTGCCGAATCGGCGAGGTTCGGGCAACCAGAAGTGAAATTGGGAATCATGCCAGGCTTCGGTGGATCCCAACGGCTCCCACGTCTAGTGGGCAAAGGCCGCGCACTGCAAATCATCCTGTCCGGCCAGATGATCAAGGCAGAGGAAGCTTATCGCATCGGTCTCGTCAACGAACTCCTCCCCAGTAACTACGTAATGGTGCGAGCCGAAGAGATCCTGACCCAGATCATTGCTAACGCGCCTTTGGGTCTGAAGTTTTCACTCGAAGCGGTCAATAAAGGCATGGAGACGAGCCTCGCGGAAGGCTTACTCCTCGAGGCCTCGCTCTTTGCGCTTTGCGCTGGTTCGGAAGACAAGAAAGAAGGCACAGCCGCCTTCCTGGCGAAACGAGCACCGCAGTTCCAGGGACGGTAAGTAAATACAGGAAATCTGCAATTAAAGGAGTGTTATGGCGACGGACAATATTTTTTTCGGTTTGAAGGTAGTGGACTTGTCGAGTTTTATCGCCGGTCCGGCTGCAGCGACGATTCTGTCCGACTTCGGCGCGGATGTCATCAAAGTCGAGCAACCCGGTGGGGAGATGTGGAGAATCGGGCAGAAGATCCCGCCGCAGCCGTATTCGGAAGAGCCGTATCCCTTCCAAATGGCTAATCGAAACAAGCGTGGCGTTGCGCTCAATCTGAAAGCCGCGAGCGCGCAGCCGGTTCTCGAGCGGTTAGCCAAGTGGGCCGACGTGTTCATCGTCAACACACCGCATCCCGCGCGCAAGAAATTGAAGCTCGAATATGACGATGTCGCGCAATGGAATCCGCGTCTGATCTATGCCGATCTCACTGGCTTCGGCGAGAAAGGTCCGGACGCTGCTCTTCCGGGATTCGATCTCACGGCCTACTGGGCGCGGAGCGGTTTGTTATTCATGACGCGCGATGCTGGAGAGCCGCCGACCTGGCCGGTGGCAGGTAGCGGTGACAATGCGACTGCGGTCTGCATTTATGCAGCAATTGTAACCGCGCTTTATCGTCGCGAACGCACAGGCAAAGGATCCTACGTCACGACTTCGCTTCTCGCGTCAGGTGTCTGGTCGGCCAGTGTCTTTATCCAGGCCGCTCTATGCGGTGCGAATTTCTATGGGTTGCACGATCGAACAAATCCCGCGAATGCAGCTTTGAACACGTATCGCTCGTCCGATGGCATCTGGTTCGTTCTGGTAGCTACCCCGGACAAGATACCCCCGGTTCTGAAAGCAATGGGTCGTGAGGATATCCTTACGGACCCGCGATTCTCGGATCCTGCCAAGCTCGCGCAGAACCGGCCGCAGCTGACGGCAATACTAGATGAGATTTTTGGTTCACAGCCAATGTCGCATTGGTATGAAGTCTTCAACGGCGTTCACGTGCCCTTCGGCCCCGTGCGTGAGCCGCAGGAAGTGGTTAATGATGCGCAATTACGAGCAAATGACATCATCGTGCCGCTCGAAGGAGCCGGTGAAAAGCTGACGTCAACGATCAGTAGCCCTATTCAAGTGCATGGCGTGACTAAAACACCGGCGCGACGAGCTCCGCGCGTTGGTGAGCATAACGAAGAAGTGCTAAAGGAGCTTGGTTTCACAGGCAACGAGATCGAAGGATTGCGGGCGAGCAAAACTATCCCTCTGGAACAGACATCAGCTGCGGCGGACTGAAGCAGATTGAGGAGCAAATGGACCTGCCAAGAATCATCATTATCGGTGGGGGCTTTGGCGGATTAACGGCTGCCAAGGCCCTCAGGAATACGCCAGCAGAGATAACCCTGATTGACCGCACGAACCACCACCTGTTTCAACCTCTGCTCTATCAAGTGGCGACGTCGGCGCTCGCGCCTAGCCAGATTGGATGGCCTATCCGCGAGATTTTTCGGAATCAGAAGAACACCACGGTGATCCTGGGAGAAGTCACGGGTGTGGACACAGAGCGGAAGCATGTCTTAGTCAGCAATGCAGATCGCGAGTTGGTGCCCGTTCGCTACGATTACTTGATTGTGGCCACAGGCGCGACACACAGTTACTTCGGCCATAACGAATTTGCAAAGTATGCGCCGGGTTTAAAGAGCCTAGCTGATGCCGTGGCAACCCGAAACAAGGTATTGCAGGCGTTCGAACAAGCCGAAGCTGAAGAGGATCCGAGTCGACACCGAGACCTGCTGACATTCGTTCTGGTAGGTGGAGGTCCAACCGGGGTGGAGATGGCCGGCGCTTTGGCAGTGCTCGTCCGCACCGCACTGAAATCAGCGTTTCGTAGGATCAATCCGGCGTCCGCAAGAATCGTTCTTGTGGATTTGGCGCCGAGAGTCCTATCCCCCTTTTCCGAGAAGCTTTCGAAGGCGGCCAAGCAACGGTTAGAAAAGTTGGGCGTCGAGGTCCGGCTCGGACACAGCGTTGATCAGATCGACGCTGACGGTGTCGTGGTCGGGGGCGAACGTATCGCGAGCAAGGCCGTGATTTGGACTGCAGGCGTGGCTCCGTCGCCGGCAGGGAAGTGGCTGAGCGCGGAGACAGACCGAGCTGGGCGAGTGCGGATTCGAAAGGATCTCACGGTGCCCGGACATCCGGAGATTTTTGTTGTCGGCGATACGGCATCCTTCGACGAGAACGGCAAGCCGCTGCCGGGTGTTGCGCAGGTGGCAATACAGCAAGGGCGGTATGCAGCGAAGCTTATCAAAAGCCGCATCACCGGCAGTACCCCACCAGGTCCATTTCGATATTTTGACAAAGGGACTATCGCTGTCGCGGGCAAGGGCTTTGCGGTGCTGCAAAGTGGCAAGGTCGAAGTGAGCGGATTTACGGCATGGCTCACTTGGGCGGCCGTACACCTTCAGTTCCTCGCGACATCGAGCCTGCGGTTGAGCGTCTTCCTGCAATGGGTGTGGACCTATGTAACAGGGCGGCGGGGTTCGCAGCTCATTGTGAATCATCACGCGTCAGATTCGATGAAAGCAGCGGAACGTGCGCCTGCTACACCAGCAGCATAGGCAAGAGTTTGGAACAAAAAACAACGAAACGGAACAGAAGTGAAATCACGAAGTGAGGATTCAAATGCCAAAGAAAGAAATTCGTAACATCGCTATCGTAGGAACCGGAGTTATCGGAGCAAGCTGGGCTGCCCTATATCTCGCGCGCGGACTTAACGTCATTGCGACTGACCCGGCGCCTAACGCAGAAGTCAACTTACGTCGATATGTCGATGACGCCTGGAAAGACCTAACAGCAATTGGTCTTTCTCCTAACGCCTCGCGCGAGCATCTCAAGTTCACCCTGGATATAAAGAAGGCACTGTCAGACGCCGACTTTGTTCAAGAAAACGGACCCGAACGTCAAGACTTCAAAATCAAGCTCTTCGCAGATATGGATGCGGCAACGGCGCCAGATGCGATCATCGCATCGAGCTCATCCGGGTTGACCATGAGCACGATGCAGTCAGCGTGTAAGCATCCCGAACGCTGCGTGATCGGACACCCGTTCAATCCGCCGCATGTGGTTCCTCTGGTCGAAGTCGTTGCGGGTGCAAAGACCTCACCGGAAACCGTCCAACGGGCAATGGCGTTTTACACCTCCGTAGGCAAAAAGCCGATCCATGTCCGAAAAGAAGTTGTCGGGCACGTCGCGAATCGCCTCCAAGCGGCGCTATATCGCGAGATCGTGTATCTCATCGAGCAGGGAGTACTGGACGTTGCTGATTCTGATGCCGCTGTGTGCTGGGGACCTGGACTGCGCTGGGGAGTAATGGGCCCCAATCTTCTTTTCCATCTGGCAGGCGGTGCGGGCGGAATTCAGCACTTCATGGAACACCTCTCCGGCCCAGTCGCCACATGGTGGAAAGACCTTGGAACGATTACCGACTTCAGCCCGCAGGTCAAACAGACGATTGTCGACGGAGTACTGAAGGAGGCTGACAAGCGCTCGATTGAGGAGCTAGAGCACGAACGTGACGCGATGCTACTCGAATTGCTCGCTACGCGCGCAAAGGAAGAAAAAGCTTCGTCCGCGGCATAGCCATGCGGTGTTCGAACTCCAAGAAGGCGTGCACGATTTGTGCACGCCTGAGGCTCCATTCTTTGAAGAGAGGTATACAAATGAGTGAAATCGTCACCGAGAGGTCTGCAAGCATCCTGCGGATTCAACTGAACCGTCCTGCGAAGAAAAACGCAATGACGTCGAACATGTACTTGACGATCGCGGACCTGCTGAATAGCGCGGCAAAGGATGACCAGATACGCGTCGTCCTCTGGCACGGCGCAGGAGACTCGTTCTCGGCCGGCAACGACATCGAAGACTTCGTGAAGAATCCTCCTGGGCGAGACGAGAGCCCGCAGGCCCGCTTGATGTACGCGCTGCTTGATTTTCATAAACCAATAGTCGCAGCCGTACATGGAATGGCCATTGGGGGTGGGACCACGATGCTCCTGCACTGCGATTTCGTATACGCCGGCGAGAGTGCGAAGTTCCAAATGCCGTTCGTCAACCTGGGCGTTGTTCCGGAATTTGGATCCACATGCTTGGTTCCAGCGCGTATCGGATACACACGCGCAGCCGAGCTGATGTTGTTGGGACAACCTTTCGACGCCAAACGGGCTGCTGAGTTCGGACTCGTGACCCGAGTAATACCGGACGAGACGCTACTCGCTACAGCGACCGAAACGGCACACAAGTTGGCACAAAAGCCCGCCAGCGCGCTTCAGGCGAGCAAGACGCTAATGAAGTGGTCCACACGCCAGCAGGTCGAAGACGCGATGCGAGCTGAGAACGAGGAGTTCGCCTCGCGAGTACGCTCGGCCGAAGCCAAAGAAGCAATGGCGGCATTCCTTGAGAAGCGCCCGCCGGACTTCACGAGGACACGGGAGACGACAAGACCCGAGAAGGTGTCTTGATCCGATGGATACAAAGGCTGAATACTTGCGCGCGGTCTCATAACTGGAGAAACAGATGATCCACATTCACTCTCTTGGCAGGGCTTCCCGATACTATGCGGATCGGGCGGCCCTTACTCAAGGCGGCTCTAATCTAAATTTTCGGGAGCTTCACACACGCGTTGGGGCCATAACCGCGGCACTGAGCGCAGATGGCTTTAGGCGCGGCGACCGACTCGCCCTCCTCCTCCCTAATGGACCAGAGTACATCGAGCTGCTGTATGCCTGCGCCTGGTTGGGAGTAATCTCAGTTCCGCTAAACACACGGCTTTCTGCAGCCGAGATAGATCGGGTGCTCGCAGATGCAAGTCCGCACGGTCTCGTGCGGCACTCTTCCTTACCGGCCCCGACCGTGCAACTCTCGTGGCAGCGGGTGCTCGACGAAGAGCCCTTGGAAATTCGAGACGATCTTCCTCCCGATGCCATTTACGATCCGGAGGCGATTCTCGCCCTCATCTACACGAGCGGAACAACAGGCCGACCCAAGGGCGTTATGGTGACTCATGCCAACCTTCTGGCTAATGTCCACAACTTCAATTACTGGATGAGATACAAAGAAGGTGGAGTCTATCTTCATGCGGCGCCAATGTTTCATATCGCCGACTTTCCCGCGATGTTTGCGGCACCGGCTTTTGGTGCACGCCAGATCACGATTCCCAAATTCAATCCACAAAGCTTCTGCGAGACGGTTGAGCGCGAACCTGTGAGTCACACCGTTCTGGTGCCGACGATGATCAACATGCTGGTCCAGTCTTCGGCGGCCAACAACTATGACTTGAGCAGTCTCGAGGTTCTGGCATATGGCGGATCTCCCATGGCGCCTGAACTAATTCATCGAACAAGAACGCTCTTACCCAACGTGAAACTTCTTCAAGTCTATGGATTGAGCGAAACCGAATTCCTTACTGGTCTACAAGACCATGAGCATGTCGAAGGGAAGCTGTTGTCGTGTGGAAGACCTTGTCCCGGAATCGATATCCAGGTCACGGATGAGTTGGGCAAGCCAGTCGAAAACGGAAAGCCTGGTGAACTCGTGGTTCGGGGCGCCAACGTAATGCGCGGATATTGGAACAATCCGGAAGAAACGGCGCATGCATTTCGAGATGGGATGTTTCGCACCGGGGACATAGGTCACCAGGATCGCGACGGATATGTCTACATCCTGGACCGGTTGAAAGACATGATCGTGACCGGAGGGGAAAACGTCTATTCCGGTGAGGTCGAAGCAGTTATTTATGAGCATCCGGCCGTTCGTGAGGCGGCTGTCTTCGGGATACCTGATGCTCAATGGGGCGAATTGGTCATGGCTTATGTGGTGCTGAGGCCTGGAAAAGCTCTCAACGCGAACGATCTGATCAGTCATTGCCGGCAATTTCTAGCGAATTACAAGGTCCCACGCCGAATCGAGTTCTCGGACGAAGAGCTACCGAAAAATGGCTCGGGCAAGACCCTCAAGAAGGCTCTGCGTGAACGTTTTTGGGCACTTCAAGAAAGGGCAGTGAGCTGACAAGAGCGGGCTCGAGTTTTTTGACTCTTGCGAGGGCACATGATCGAACAGCTTCAAATCGCGAATGCAGCTGACAAACACCCTGAGGAGTTTGCCCGCATTGAGGACGCCGTTGCCGCCATACGCGCTGGCGAGATGGTGATCGTCGTTGACGATGAAGATCGGGAAAATGAGGGCGATCTGACCATTGCCGCCGAGAAGATTACACCCGAAGCCATCAATTTTATGGCGAGGCATGGACGCGGATTAATCTGTCTCGCGATGATGCCAGAGCGGCTCGATGAGTTGGAGATTCCGTTGATGGTCTCGCAGAACACGTCGCGACACGAGACAGCGTTTTGCGTCAGTATCGAGGCGAAGGAGCGAACAACCACCGGCATTTCTGCCGCGGATCGTGCCGCTACAGTGCTTGCGGCAATTGATCCGGCGACGAAGCCCTCCGATCTAATTCGTCCGGGTCACATGTTTCCCCTGCGTGCCAGGAATGCTGGAGTATTGGCACGCGCCGGGCAAACGGAAGCGGCCGTGGATCTGGCTCGACTCGCCGGCCTTCAACCTGCCGGTGTGATCTGCGAGATCATGAACGAGGATGGCACCATGGCACGACTGCCGGAACTCCGTCGTTTTGCGCGTCGTCATCACATCGTGCTAGTCACTGTTGCAGACCTGATCAACTATCGGCTGCGCACAGAGTCAGTGGTCAAGTGCGTAGCCTCGACGAAACTACCAACCGAATACGGAGAGTTTTGTCTCCACGCATTCGAGAATCAGATCGACGGACAGACAAACATCGCATTGGTATGTGGCGACATCGGGAGTGGACAGGACGTGCTCGTTCGCGTGCACTCGCAGTGCCTTACAGGTGATGCGTTTCGCTCGATGCGTTGCGACTGCGGCGCGCAGCTCGATGAGGCAATGCGGCGGATCGCTATGGAAGGGCGCGGCGTGTTGCTTTACCTCGACCAAGAAGGACGGGGGATCGGGTTGGTGAACAAGATTCGTGCATACGGACTGCAGGACAGGGGATTAGACACCGTAGAGGCGAACGTGCGCTTAGGATTCAAAGCTGATCAACGAGATTATGGAATTGGTGTGCAGATTCTGCGCGAACTTGGCGTGCGCTCCATGCGGCTCCAGAGCAACAACCCTCGTAAGCTCGTAGCAATCGAGGGATATGGGCTGTCGGTGAAGGGATGGTTGCCACTTGAGATCTCTCCGTCAGCTTCGACCCTGAACTATCTGATGACGAAACGAAACAAGCTGGGGCACATTCTACGCGGACTGCAACCCTCGGCGATCTCGGCGAACGCCCAGGAAGAATCGTGAGGAAGGTATTTTTCATTTGTCGAAGATACTCGAATTTATAGGTAAGGTCAGCCTCTTTGGGCTTCGGGTTATCACTGACCTGTTGCACCCTCCGTTTGAGGCGGGACAAATAGGACGCCAGTTGGCGGAGATCGGATCCAGGTCTGTCCCTCTTGTAGTCGTTTCTGGGTTCGCTCTAGGCGCCGTGATGACGCTCCACACGCGTAGCACGTTAGTTACATTCGGTGCGGAGGCGGAGATTCCAACGGTGCAATCTCTAGCGTTCTTTGTTGAAATCGGCCCCCTGGTAGCGGGGTTGCTGCTCGCTGGCCGCGTGGGCTCCGGTATCGGAGCGGTTTTGGCCAATATGAGGGTTACGGAACAAATTGATGGAATCGAATCTCTCTCGATCGATTCCTTCAAATTCCTGGTTGTGCCTCGTGTCGTGGCGTGTGTGATTGCCCTGCCGCTCTTGACCCTGTTCATGGATTTTTCGGGGCTTCTGGCGGGCTTTCTGGCCGAGTATGCAGCGTCGCATATTTCGTTTCAGCTATACGTCACGCGTGCGTTTGCCTCGTTAGATTGGGCGAATTTCATACCCCCAACCCTAAAGACAGCTGTTTTTGGATTCATCATCGGAACCGTTTCTGCGTATTTTGGCTACACAGTTAATGAGGGTGCGCAAGGCGTTGGAAAGGCAGCCACGAATTCCGTGGTGCTGTCTTCGTTGTTACTCATTTTGTCCGATGTAATTCTCGTCAAGGGCATCGCCTTTGCCTTTCCCGGAAGTGCGTTATGAATGATGACAGCCGGATAGCAATCTCCTTTGAAAGTGTTTCGAAATCGTTCGGGGCTAAGAAAGTCCTAAGCGATGTTTCGTTCCAGGTCGCTGCTGGTGAGGCCCTGTGCATTCTTGGGCGAAGCGGAACTGGCAAAAGCGTGACCCTGAAGCTCATCATTGCGCTCTTGAAAGCCGACGCAGGCAAAATATGGATTGAGCAGGACGAGATTTCGAACCTCAGAGAAGAGGGCCTGTCGCGGGTGCGCCGCAAGATGGGATTTCTCTTTCAGGATGCTGCATTGTTCGACTCGATAACGGTTTATGAAAACCTTGCACTTCCCCTGCTTCGCCTGACGGACAAATCCCAAGAGGAAATTGACTTCATCGTTGACAAGGTGCTCCGTCAAGTTGGCTTGGCCGCTGATAAGAAAACCATGCCTTCGGGGCTTTCCGGCGGCATGCGCAAGCGAGCCGGACTCGCACGTGCACTGGTACTGGAACCAAAGATCTTGCTGGCGGATGAACCCAGCAGCGGTTTGGATCGGATCACAGCCTCGGAAATTGACGAGTTGCTGCTGCAACAAAAGACCGAGCGTAAGACAACGCTTATCGTCGTTACCCATGATGTGCATGGCGCGAGGCGCGTTGGGGACCAATTCGTAGTGCTTGATAAGGGGCAGTTGATCTCCCATGGGACGGCGGCCGAGGTTGAGCACAGCGATAACAAAACTGCTCGCGAGCTCATATCGCTAGCGTACTGAGTTGTGCCCTCGCGAGAAATGGAGGTGCTCGCAATCAGAGCAAAGGATTACAAGATGCCTAGTCGTAATTTACTTATCGGAGTTTTCGTTTTGGTCGGACTAACACTGTTTACGTTGGGGATATTCCTCGTCGGAGACCGGCACGAAGCATTTGCACGCCATATCGAGTTCTATACGGAATTCAAGGATCTGGACGGAGTTGCCAAAGGCTCCAAGGTGAAAGTTGCGGGAATGGATGCGGGCCAAATCGTTGAGGTCGGCATTCCCGACAATCCCTCATCGCGCTTTCGCATTAAGTTTCGAATCAATCAAGGTCTGCACGGCTTGGTGCGTGCCGATTCTGTCGTTACGATCGCCACCGAGGGAGTGGTGGGCGGCACTTATCTGTTAGTGAAACCAGGAAGCTCAAATGCGCTTGCCGCACATCCGCTAGCTACGCTTCCGAGCCAGGAACCCATTGACATGTCGAAGCTGCTTGATCGGGGGATGGTGCTGGTCAAGGATGCGGACACAACCCTGAATCAGGTCGGAGCCAAGCTGAACGGGACACTCGATGAAGTTACGACCACAGTTGCGAACGCGAATGATGTTGTTACCGGCCTGAAACAGGGTCGCGGCACCGCAGGGATGCTGCTCCGAGATCAGGCTGTGGCTTCGGAGATCCGGCAATCGCTCGCAAATGTGCACCAGGCGACTGCCGATGTTCGTGATGCATCGGGTCAGGCCAATGCTCTGATATCAGATCTTCGCTCTCGAGAAGTGACAGGTAAGGTTGACGAAACTATCAGCTCTGCTCGGGACGCAACCGCGAATATCGACGAGAGTGCAAAGCAGATTCACCAGACGATTGCCAAGGCAACAGCGCCAGACGAGCAGGGAGTTGACGCCGGTACGAACGTGAGAGAGTCACTGTCCAACGTGAATACAGCGTCGGCTAACATGGCTGACGATACCGAGGCTCTGAAACATAACCTTTTCCTGCGTGGATTTTTCCACCGTCGCGGATACTACAACCTGGCCAACCTCCCTCCGGACACTTATCGAAAGGACCGCGCTTTCACCGACCCTGCCAATCAGCGAGCATGGCTGCCAGCGACAGAGCTCTTCAGAAAAGATGGCAGCAACTCAGAGATACTGTCGGCCAGTGGTGAGCAACAGTTGAATGCCGCGATCGGCGAATACGGAGACGCGGTACTCAACCATCCCGTAGTCATTGAAGGATATTCGGATGGAGCCGATACAGCGGATGAACTGTCGTCATCCAGGAATCGTGCCATTCTTGTCCGCGAATACCTGCAACACCGGTTTCAACTCGATCCGAGCAAGGTAGGAGTTGTTTCTATGAGAAACTCTCCTCCCGAGGGAGTCGGCCGTTCTCATTGGAATGGGATCTGCGTGGTTTTCCTAAAACGCCAGGAATAAGTTAACAGCCGATGGTGAGCACGAAGTGGTGGGAGCGCTTGCTTATAGAAAGTGCACTGCCAATTTCTTTTGAACGACTGCACCATGTGCTCCAGTGCTAACGAGTACCTGGAGTCGAAAGCGACGTCGCCGTCAGCAGCACAAGGGTAATCCATAGAAGGTCTGCTGTGAGCAGGTGTGTCATCTGAAGCCACATTGGCGCCAGCAAAATAATGTTGAAGATACCGAGCGCGAGTTGGAAGAGGAAGACGAAGCTTACCAACATAGCAAGCCGTTGGAGCGATTTGTTTTCGGATCTCGAGATGCTCGCCAGAAGCCAGGCCATCAGCGAGGTTGCTATGAGAGCCATAACTGGATGCAGGAAACGTAGTCGCAAGAGGTAATGACTTGTTGACGAGAAATCTTGCGCGAGCGAAGAACTGAGAGATGCAGCAGGGAAGAGCGTGTCTGCCAGGGCTGTTACGGCGCCGGTTGCTCCCGTGAGCAGCACTATCAATAGCAAGGGCAGTATCAGGGTTTTGTTTGTTGGGGACCAATGAATCAAATTAGAGGACGGTTTTCCAATCCAGAACGCAGTGAGGGTAATCGCGCCGAGCAACAACATTGTGTTCACAGAATGTAGTGAGAGGGAAACGGTGTGTGCCAGCGATTTATCCTGTGCAACATGCTCGAAGAGGACCAGAAATGCACCAAGGAGAGCTTCGTTCACAATGAGGAACAATGCGGCAGCCGCGGCATAACGAGAAGGGTGCTTGTGGGGCATCTTGAGTCGGGTCCAGAGCCACAAGCACAGCACGCTCACCAGAGCGGCCCCACTGCTCATACGATGTGCGAATTCGATCAGAGTCTGGATCTTGGGATAAGAAGTGACTCCAGCACATAACGGCCATTGATTTCCACATCCAGCACCGGATCCAGTGAAGCGGACATAGGCGCCCCAGAGTATAACGGCAACATTAAAGGCTAGTGTGCCCCAGGCGTAAGCCGTTAGCGAGCGGGAACCACCTGAGGTGCCATCGGGCGCCAGTGCTGGAATCTCGGTCGTTTTTGTAGTCATAGTCTCCCCGATTTTCGCAAATTGCCTGGACAACTTACCTTTGCGCTGCGGGAGTGCAGTTTATCAGCCAAAATTCAACAATCGCTGCTTTCGACACTTTAGGGGCACCCGGAACTGCAGAGCTAAAGCCAATCTCTTTTCGTGTAGACGCGCATGCCAGACAATTGGCAGCCGCCAGCTAATCACCACTTAAAACTGAGTGCCGGAAAGCGAATACGCTTCTGCGGACTCGATCTGTTTTTCACAGTCAACAAGTTGCGGACTAAGTGCTCGCCTGGCGCTATTCGGTCCAGGGATTGCGTTGAAAGTCTATGCGGAGAGCGATGCGATTCTTTTCGCACCATTCAGCATGGACTTAAGAACAGTCGAGAACCCGGAGTTGTGGACGAGAGGTACAGCTGTGAGTGAACGCTCGCAAGTCCTCATCGCGGTTAGCGTGTTTGTGAAGCTTCGTTTGCCAGGAATGCTTCTCCTAATTTGCTGCCCCGCAGCCTTTGCACACTCAGCCGAGTCACTAAGTCCGACGAATATCTTCGCGCCTGTCTCGACGCCAGCAAACTCAATCTTTGGGCTCTCGCTTTTTGTCGTCGTCGTTGCCGCGGCGATATTCGTCACTGTTTTCACTTTGCTGGTGTACGCGATCGTTAGGTACAGAAGGCAAGGCGGGGATGATGGCCACGAGCCGCCGCAGGTTTATGGAAGTAATCAAGTGGAACTGGCTTGGACAGTCATTCCAGTTCTAATCGTGCTGACTTTGTTCCTGGCAACAGCGCAGGTTATCGCCACAATCCAGAAAGCCGTTCCACCGCCTAATGCAGTCGAAGTGACTGCGGTCGGTCATCAGTTCTGGTGGGAATTTCGATATCCCGGTTTGAAGGTTGTAACCGCAAATGAGCTGCACGTGCCGGTAAGTGATCCCGCACACCCCACCCCGACATTCATCAAGCTGCTGTCGGCCGATACGGACCACAGCTTTTGGGTTCCTCGCCTAGCCGGCAAAACCGACATGATTCCAAACCGCGAAAACAGCATGTGGATCGACCCGCATGAAGCAGGCCTGTATCTCGGACAGTGTGCCCAGTATTGCGGAACGCAACACGCGAAGATGTTGCTCCGTGTTTACGTTCAGCCTCGGGAAGAGTTTGATCGCTGGGTTCAGGCGCAACAACAATCAGCGCACGTGAGTGGTGCAGTTGCGGAAGGCCGGCGTGTTTTCGAAAAGACGGCATGCGTCAACTGCCACACCGTGGCCGGCACGAATGCAGATGGCCGTTTCGGCCCCGATCTGACACATCTCATGAGCCGCGACACAATCGCCGCCGGAGCAGCGCCCAATACGGCAGAAAATCTGCGTCTCTGGATTAAGGATCCCAATGCGATCAAACCAGGATCCCTAATGCCGGCGATGGGTCTGAACGATCAGGATATGAACGCGCTGACAGCATATCTGGAAACGCTTCGATAGGTGCTTTGAGGAGAAACGCCCCGATGTCTAGTGATTCAATGACATGGCCTATAGCCCAGACATTATCTCGCCCGCTGAGCGACAGGGTTCACGAATGGGTAGCAACCGTAGATCACAAGCAGCTGGGCCTCATGTACATCGTGTATGCGCTGTTCTTCCTTGTGATCGGCGGAATCGAAGCCGCGATCATGCGCGTTCAGCTCATCCGTCCGCATAACGATTTTGTTTCACCCCAGGTATTTAACCGGATGTTCACCATGCATGGCACCACAATGATTTTCTTTGTGGCCATGCCCATTATGTTCGGTTTCGCCAATTATTTAATCCCGCTCATGATTGGGGCACGCGATATGGCGTTTCCCCGACTCAATGCTTTCAGTTTCTGGCTAACAGCTTTTGGCGGGCTGCTTCTTTACTTCAGCTTTCTAGGAGGGAATGGCCTCTATGGTGCGGGCACCGCTCCGGATGTGGGATGGTTTGCCTACGCACCGTTGACGGCGCGGACGTTCTCTCCCGGTCACAGCACCGACTTCTGGACCTTGGGACTGCTGGTCTCCGGGTTCGGCAGCATTGGGACGGCGATCAACATCATCACCACCATCGTGTGCATGCGCTGTCCCGGCATGAAGCTAGCGAAAATGCCGCTTCTTGTGTGGCTCAACCTTGTCATGGCGGGCCTGGTGGTGCTG
This sequence comes from uncultured Terriglobales bacterium, assembly GCA_964399125.1. Classification (GTDB taxonomy): domain Bacteria; phylum Acidobacteriota; class Terriglobia; order Terriglobales; family Acidobacteriaceae; genus Gp1-AA112. The sequence goes on along the minus strand of CAYNPS010000037.1, from coordinate 6,043 downwards.
GCGGTCAGTCCACTGACGGCCGCGCAAATGATGTTGCTGGTTGACCGTTACCTCGGTGGGCACTTCTTCGATACCCAAGCGGGCGGTTCCGCGGCTATCTGGATGCATTTCTTCTGGATTTTTGGTCACCCGGAAGTCTATGTGCTCGTTATCCCGGCATTCGCCTTCGTCTCGGAGATCATCCCGGTGTTTTCCCGCAAGGCAATTTTCGGCTATCCGGTGATGGTAGCGGCAACCATCTGCATCGGGTTCATTGGGATGAGCGTATGGGCCCACCACATGTTCACCGTAGGTATGGGTTCAAATGCCAACACCTTCTTTGTGCTGTCGACTATGGCCATTGCAGTCCCAACTGGAATCAAGATTTTTAATTGGCTCGCGACGATGTGGGGAGGAAAGATTGAATTCAAAACGCCGATGCTGTTCTGCGTCGGGTTCTTATTCCAGTTCCTGGTCGCCGGACTCACAGGGATCATGCTGAGTGCGGCACCATTTGACTGGCAACTGGGGAATTCGTATTTCGTGGTCGCTCATTTCCACTACGTAATTGTGGGCGGAATCCTGTTTGCGCTGTTCGGCGCATTTTATTATTGGTATCCAAAGATCACTGGCAGAATGTGCAGCGAAACTTTGGGAAAGCTGCATTTCTGGCTCTTCCTCATCGGGTTTCATCTGACATTCGACTTTATGCACATTCCCGGCCTGTTGGGGATGCCGCGGAGAATCTACACCTACGAGCCGGGACGGGGATGGGAGATTTGGAATCTCTTGGCCACCATCGGTGTTCTCTTTCAGGCTGCCGGAGTCCTGGTTTTCGTCGCCAACCTGGTGTGGTCTTACTTCAAAGGCAAGTATGCGGGGCGCGATCCATGGGATGCGTGGACGCTTGAATGGTCGACCAGTTCGCCGCCGCCCGCATATAACTTTGCCGTCATTCCAACCGTGAGAAGCCGGCGCCCGCTATGGGATCTCAAGCACCCAGACGATCCGGACTGGAAGTACGAATAGTGGAGGAGCCGCGATGAATTCAATTTCCATAACAGTGCCGCAGCCTGGATTCACGTGGGAGCTTCCCTCGCGCGGACGTGTGGGCATGTTAAGCCTGATCGCCGCTGAAAGCGCAATTTTCACTATTTTTGTTGTGGCGTACCTCTTCTATCTCGGCAAGAGTCTGACAGGCCCCACACCGAATGAAGTTCTCAGGGTGCCTGTCTTTTACACGATCTGTCTGCTGTCCAGTAGTTTGACGATTCATTTGGCCACAAGGGCGCTCCGCCATGGAAGCATGAAGGTCTTCGGTACCTTGTGGTTCCTGACGCTTCCCCTCGGCGCCACCTTCCTTTACGGAACCGCGAACGAGTGGCACCACCTGATCTATGACGAAGGGCTGACCATCAGCACGAATCTCTTCGGAACGACGTACTACTCGCTCGTCGGACTCCACGCCTTTCACGTGACGGCAGGTCTGTTTGGTCTCGGCGCCGTTCTAGCGTTCACGCTGTTTGGAAAAGTGAGGCAGGAACACGCTGAGCGCGTCGATGTTTTGTCATTGTATTGGCACTTCGTGGATGCGGTGTGGGTTGTGGTGTTTACCGTTGTTTATGTGATTGGACGCTGAGGAAAGGGATTACAGATGGCTTCGCAATTATCCGATCTACCGACACAAATCGAAGGACAGACATCAACTGTAAACCTGCCCGCGCCGACAGCGTGGCCGATTGTTCTGGCTCTCGGCATAACCCTGCTCTTTGCCGGATTGGTTACTAGCGTTTCGGTCAGCGTTCTCGGTGCGGTTCTGTGTGTCAGCGGGTGCGTAGGATGGTTCCGCCAAGTACTACCGCACGAACGGCATGAGTCCGTATCTGTTTCGCCTGAATCGGTCGAGCTCGTAACAACCCGACCGAAAGTGGCCCGGGTCGAACGGATGGGCCGCGATTTGCACCGTGCGCAACTGCCGATTGAGATATACCCAGCTTCTGCCGGCGTCAAGGGGGGCTTGGCCGGAAGCGTGGTCATGGCCGCTCTTGCGATGACCTACGGAATTGTGAGCGGGCACGGTATTTGGTACCCGATCAATCTCTTGGCGGCTGGATTCTTTCCCGCCCGCGAGACCACTGAGCAGATAGCGGCCTTTCATCTGGATGCGTTGATCATCGCTTCAACTGTTCACCTCGTCGCCTCGTCACTGGTCGGGCTGCTTTACGGTGCCACGCTTCCGATGTTTCCGCGCCGACCGATTCTATTAGGCGGATTGATTGCACCCATCCTCTGGTCTGTATTGATCCATAGCTTTCTCGCAGAGGTCAATCCCATGCTCAACCAGCGTATCGAC
>CAYNPS010000037.1:0-3611 GCA_964399125.1 uncultured Terriglobales bacterium | reverse complement strand
ATTGATCCATAGCTTTCTCGCAGAGGTCAATCCCATGCTCAACCAGCGTATCGACTGGCTTTGGTTCGTTATTTGCCAAGTAGGGTTTGGTGTTGTTGCCGGCGCTGTGGTCCTAAGACAAGAGCGAGTGCGCACGTGGCAACACCTTCCTTTCGCAATCCGTGCAGGCATTGAGGCACCAGGCGCGATAACCGAGAAAATCTCAGAGGAAAGGCAACAATGAAGCAGCCGTCGTTCGCTTTCATCATGGCGTTCTTCACTGTGCTGGTCTGTGCCAGTTGCAATAATTTGCCGGACCGGTCTGGATCGGACTCGGAGGTCGTCCGTCCCACGGAGATTTTGGACTTCAAGGTTCTCTATGGAGAGAACTGTGCAGGGTGCCACGGCTCACAGGGAAAAGGAGGAGCGGCGATTCCTTTGTCCGATCCCGTTTTCCTGGCGATCGCGGATGATGCAACGATTCGCCGCGTTGTCAGCAATGGAGTACCCGGCACTCCAATGCCCGCCTTCGCGCAGAGTGCCGGTGGCATGCTCACAGACAAACAGATCGATGCGATCGTCCGTGGAATCGGGTCTCGCTGGTCGAAACCTGATCTGCTTCGCGATGCTAATCCGCCCGCTTATCGGGCGCAGGCTCCCGGCGATCCGGCCCACGGCGCTGCGGTGTACGAAACATATTGCTCATCGTGTCATGGCTCAGGCGGTCAAGGGAGCAAGCACGCCAGCTCGATTGTCGATGGCTCGTATCTCGCCTTGGTGAGCGATCAAGATCTTAGAACCAACGTGATCATCGGACGGCCAGAGCTGGGTGCGCCTGACTGGCGCGGCGACGTGCGTGGCAAGCCAATGTCAGGTCAGGAAATTTCTGATGTTGTCGCGTGGCTTGCGGCGCAGCGGTCCAACGTTCCCGGCCAGCCGTACCCTACTTCATCCTCGAGCCCCGCTAAAGGAGAACATCCATGACTGCACCTGCCGGATCGTTAAGACCTAGTGACGACAAGGTCTCTACGCCCGAAGAAACCGGCATGACAAGACGTGTCATGCTTTTTAAGGTCGGACTACTTTTCAATGGGCTCGTAGCTGCAGCTCTAGCGGCTCCGATTCTTCGCTATGTTCTGGCTCCCGTGATCAGAGAAAGAAAGACTGGTTACGAATCGTGGCTTTCGCTTGGCTCGTTGGAGCAATTCCCCGCAGGGCAAACGCGGCTCGCGACGTTTCGCAATCCAATTGTCACTGCTTCGGATGGTGAAACAGCAGAGATCCCCTGCTGGGTTCGGAATGTGGACGAGCAGAGCTTTCAGGTGTTTGCTATCAATTGCGCCCATCTGGGATGTCCCGTCCGCTGGTTCCCCCAGTCGAACTTATTCATGTGCCCATGTCATGGCGGCGCCTACTACCAGGATGGATCTCGTGCCTCTGGTCCTCCGGAGCGCGGACTCTTCGAGTACAGCCACAAGGTTGAAGATGGGAAGCTGTTCATCAAGGCTGGCGAAATGCCAACGCCCGGTCGCGCTGCGAATATCGCTGGAGGAAAATCCAGATGCGTGTGATCAAAACACTTGCGACTTGGTTCGATGCGCGCCTGAAAGTTGGGACTGCGATTCGCGAAACGGCTGGACACCCCGTTCCACGCGAGACCGCGAGTTGGTTCTACGTTTTCGGTAGTGCGGCGCTGACCATTTTTCTACTGCAGATTGTCACTGGAATTCTGTTAGCGCTGATTTACGTCCCGTCGGCGGGAGAAGCCTGGAATAGCCTTCAGATTCTCAATCACACTGTCGCCCTCGGTTGGTTTATTCGAGCGTTGCATGGCTGGGGCTCCAACTTCATGCTCGCCATCGTGCTCATCCACATGGTGCAGGTTTTCCTTTTCGGTGCATACAAGTTCCCCCGGGAGCTAACCTGGATTATCGGTGTCTTCCTTCTGCTGGTGACGCTGGGCATGGCTTTCACTGGTCAAGTTCTTCGTTTCGATCAGGATGCCTACTGGGGATTGGGAATCGGAGCGTCGATCGCCAGTCGAGTTCCTGTGGTTGGTCCCGCAGTTGTAAATCTCATGCTCGGTGGGCCGATTATCGCAGCAGCAACTCTTTCGCGTTTCTTTGCGCTGCATGTTTTTGTGGTACCGGGTCTGCTTATCGCATTTGTCGGCGTACACGTGCTCCTGGTGCTGAAACTGGGAATCAACGAATGGCCCACGCCCGGACGCATAGTTCGAAGAGCCACTTATGTGGGCGAATATCAGGAGCTGACGCATAAGAGTGGCACGGCGTTTGTGCCCTATGCTGTATGGAAGGATCTGTTCTTCTCCGGCTTTATTCTGCTTGCGATCGTAGCCTGCGCTTTGATTTTGGGGCCCTTCGGTCCCGGCGGCCAACCCGATCCGACGATTATTCAGACGGCGCCGCGCCCAGATTTCTTCTTCCTGTGGCTCTACGCACTCCTTTCTTTCCTGCCTCCCGCTGCGGAAACACCAATATTGCTGATCGGGCCGATCATAGCGATCGTCGTGTTATTGGCACTTCCGTTTGTGGCGGGTGAAGGTGAGAAAAGCTGGAAACGCAGACCAATCGCGGTACTAACGATTCTGGTAATTGCGGTGGCACTGGGGACAATGACGCATTTAGGTGAACACACGCCATGGAGTCCGGTGATGAATGCGTGGAGCAGCCTTCCGGTCCCAGCAGAAGATCTCGCAGGACGCACGGCCCTGGAGCGCCGAGGGGCTCTCGTTTTCCAGGCCAAGCAGTGTCACAACTGTCATTCGATCGGTGATGCTGGAGGGAAGCGGGGTCCAGCGCTGGACGATGTAGCGCTACGCCTTACGGAGGATCAACTTATTCGCCAGGTGATCCAGGGCGGAGGCAATATGCCGGCTTACGGTAAGAACTTGAGCCCTGCAGAAACAACTGCGCTGGTGGCATTCCTAAAGACACTCCATCCGATGCGACAGACGCCGGCACGTGACGCTTCTCGCACCGTCGCACTCGGGACCAGCGGCGAGGAATCTTCCTCGACACAGAGATAGGTCCCCTCAATGTTATTTGCTGTTAGAACCGCCTTGGATTCGTGGACCTTCCCAGTGTCGCTTACGCTCGCACTGTTGTTCATAGCGTGTTTCTACTCACGCGGTTGGCTCCATCTTCGAAAAGCCTTCCCTCGAAGAATTTCGGTTGCGCAGTTGGCTGCTTTCATGAGCGGATTGTTGGCGCTGTGGATTGCGATGGGATCTCCTGTCAATGCACTTGACGATGAGTTGCTCACTTTCCACATGTTGCAGCACCTTCTGCTGATGGCAGTCGCTCCTCCACTGATTCTGGCGGGAGCGCCTCTCATGCCCCTGCTGCATGGACTACCTCGGCCCTCGGTTCGTGTTCTTGGCAAGATTTCTTGCGATCCGGCAGTGCAATGGTTCGTAGGTGTTGCTACTCACCCAGTGTTTTGCTTGCTTGCTGCCAGCTTCGCCGTGATTACGTGGCACTATCCTCCGCTGTTTGAGTTGGGTTTGCAGTCGGATTGGTGGCATGGAGTCGAGCACGCGTGTTTTTTCACGGCGGGACTTCTATTCTGGTGGCCGGTTGTGCAGCCGTGGCCGAGTGTCGCACGCTGGT
>CAYNPS010000036.1:0-31291 GCA_964399125.1 uncultured Terriglobales bacterium | reverse complement strand
GCGAATGCGCCACCCCGCCAATACCGGGAAAAGCATTGTACAAGATGATATGCGTTGGTAAATCCGAAGACGGACGCAGCGTGCCGCCCAACACCTTCCCCTTCAGATCAGTCGCAACCAGATCCTCCGGACGCAGCTTCTCATACGGCACCCCGCTAGGCTTGATTACCACTACGCCATCCTCGCGAGAAACGCCGCTCACGTTGCCAAACGTGTACAAAACCAGCCCCTGACGAACCAAATCAAGATTCGCCTCCAGCACCTCCTCGCGCAGTTTTTTCAGATCCCCCATGAACACCTTCAGCCTGATTGCAATCGTTTTCAGTTTTTGGAATGTACAGGAAAGTAGATGAGCATTCGCCCTTTGTCAAAGAAGGTAGAGAAACGATTCGACGTGCAAAATAGGAGAAAGACAAATTCCCGTAGCAGGGAAAAATGCAGCGAAAATTTTTTGCGAGAAGCAACAATCCCGGTTTTCTGCCCAAAAATCGCGAGAATTATCGTCAACCAGGGAACCTTGCAGGGAATTTAGGGAATTGGGGCGTAAACCTCGGATTTCCATCAGCTTACAAGTGATTGTCTGACCGAGGAGATTCAGGAACAGGGAAGGCTGCAGGGAATTTTTGTCACGAATTGTGACTGTGTGCTGCCACTCGAAATAACTCTGAGCAATTCATTCGCCGGGTATTCGCGTATGGCGACTGCCGCCAAAAAATGTCCTACTTTGGCGCCCCAGCCGGACATGCTCTTCCGGCTTTTCAAACCAGATTCTCGGAGAAAAAGCTGTTGGGAATCTGCGCCTTCGGGCGTATTGTCGCATCAAGGTAACTAGAAATGGACAGGTTCAGGTTACTGTCCTTGATTGGGGGAACATCATGAAGAAGTCGTTTCGTTTATTGATCGGAAGCATGATTCTCGCGGCAACGGTGGCCGCCGCCGGCATTTCTCAGAAGGGGCCAGGTTCCTCCGGCGCGGACCCAGTGCCTATCTGTCCGCCCGATGGATGTGTGATTAGCCAATAGCCTTCCCAAGTCGGAATCGGTCCCCACTTTCTGCTTGAAGGCGGGCCGGGTAAGAGAATATCCTCCTCGCAGCGACGTGCACCATGCCCGGCCTGACACTTCAAGCGGCTCTCATATGGTCGTCCGCCCCGATTCTGCAGTTGTTGTGTGTCTATCTGCTGTATCGCCGTAAGCTGCTAAAGCAGTATGCATTTTTTTCCTCCTATCTCTTACTCAACACCTTCCTGAATGCGATTCGCTTCATCTGCTATCGCGAGTCTGGACTGGCTTCCTGGACTTACTACTCGGTGTATTGGGTCACGACGGCCGTGGCAAACGTTGCTGCGATCGCGGTCTTGTATGAGATCTTCTGTGGAGCATTCAAAGCTTTTGCAGGTCTGCAAGATCTAGCGAAGATCGCGTTCAAGTGGGCCACTGCAGCGATCTTATTTATTGGATTCGTCGTATTCATGAGCAGCCGAGGACCTTCGGCCGGCGGACCTCACCATTGGCTCTCGGTGAGCGTTCACGACTTCGAACGGACCGTCGGAATCATGGAGTGTGCCTTACTCGGGTTTCTGTTCATCGGCTCTCACCACCTGAGCCTTTCCATGCGGAACCGCGTATTTGGATTTGCGCTCGGATTCGGACTTGATGCTCTGTGCAGACTCATCGTGTATAGCGCAATAGCCACTGCCCACATGAGTAAGCTCCCGTTCTGGTCGCAACTGCTTCCGATGGGCTACTACGCCTGTCTGCTCATCTGGGCCGGATATCTTCTGAAGCCCGAGCCCTCGGGCGAGTCAGTCCACATTCCCCTCACCTCCCCGCTGCTGCGATGGAACGAGATCGCTCTGCAAATGGGACACAACGGCGGCAAGGTGGCTGTCCTTAGCCCTGAGCCGTTCATGCCTCAGGTTGAGCGCCTGGTCGAGCGAGTGTTGCGGAAAGAATTCGTAGAGCGCCGTCCCACGCAATAGCACGCATCGGTCGGTACCGTTCCCGGTAGGGAATGGGTGAGTCACTGGCCAACCCATTCGCTACCGCGAACGGTACTGACGCGCTAATAGTACTGACGCTTACTCGAACCACCCACCACTCACCGCCGGAACGATCACAATCTCGGCTGAATCGGCCAATCTCGCCGCTAGACCTCCGATATACCGGCTGTCTTCTTTGTCGACGAAAACATTGATGTGCTCCCGGACAGCGCCCTGTTCAGTAACAATGCGATCGCGAATTCCTGGATACACCATAAACAGAGCATCGAGCGCCTCGCCGAGTGTCGCGGGTGAGACTTCAAGATGCAGCGAGCGTTTTCCATCTGCGAACGACTGCAGCGGCCCGGGAATGTGGAATGTGACCGCCATCAGCGCCTTCGCGCCGCCTTGCCGGACCTGCGTGGCTTCTTTTTTGCAAGCGGAGCTTTGGTTCGTTTTTGGGAAATTCGCGCGGGCTTGCCGTTACCAACGCTACTCAGCTCATTTACAACCATCGCGTGAACGCTGAGGACCTGCGGCAATCCGTCGGCGAGCTTCTCCCATGTCTTACCTTCGTTTCGGGAACAGTAAAGCTTGCCGCCGCGCGTTCCGAAGTAAATGCCCGCCGGATCGAGCGAGTCGGCTGCGAGCCCGTCGCGCAGCACCGTTTCATACGCATCATTTTGAGGGAGACCTTTGGATAAGGCTTCCCAGGATGAACCCGCGTTGCGCGTGCGGAAGACGCACAAATGTCCCTCCGGCGCACAACGAAATTCGTCCGACTCGACGGGAATGATGTACACCGAGTCGGGATCGTGCGGATGCATCAACATGCAGAATCCAAAGTCAGACGGCACGCCATGTGAGATGTCGGTCCAGGAATCGCCGGCATCGTCGGAGCGATACAGTCCCCAATGATTCTGCAAAAACATGCGCTCGGGATGCCTGCGGTGCAGCACGATTTTATGCACGCACTGGCCAAATTCGGGAAAACGTTCGGGAGCAAATACCACGCGTACGCCGCGATTGCGCGCCTGCCAGCTTTGGCCTCCGTCGTCGGTGCGATACACGCCGGCCGCAGAGATGGCGACCGTCATACGTTGCTTATTGCGGGGATCGAGCACGATCGTGTGCAGACACAATCCGCCATTCCCGGGCCGCCAGCGTGGCCGATGCGGATGGTCAAAGAGTCCGCGCACCAGCGACCACGAATCTCCGCCATCGCATGAGCGAAAGAGCGCGGCCGGATCCACTCCGCAGTACATGACATTCGGCTCGTCCGCCGGGCCGAGCGCGATCTGCCAGATGTTTTTGAGCGCGGCGCCCGAGTCCTGCGGAAACTTGATGCTGGCTTCGACCGGCGTGGTCCACGTCTTCCCGAAATCGTCGGTGGAATGTAGATAACTTCCCCAAAAACTGTTGGCTGAAGTCCACAACCGATGCTGCCCATCGCGGTTGTCATAGACAGAGGAATAGACTGCGCGTCCGTGAAAGTAAGGACCAGCCATGTTCCACTGTTTCCGCTCGCGTGAGGACCGAAACAGGAACAGTCCCTTATTGGTACCCACCGACAACACCACATCGCCATTCTTGATTGCCAGGTGCCGCACACCTCGAAAGAAAACCGTTCGCGGTCCTGCAGGCGCATTCTCGCGCGGCTGCCCAACAATCGACGCAGACTGCAACGCCTCGAGCGCGGCGCGCACTTCGCCTGCCCGCTGAAACCGGAGTGGGATTTCCTTCGCCAGGCAGCGCTGGACAATCGCAACGAATCCCGGCGGAACGTACGCCGGCAGCGGAGCAGGCGGCTCATGCAAAATGCCCGACGCCATCTCCAGCCCGGTGTTTCCCGAAAAGGGAAGCTTGCCTGACACAGCTTCGTAAAGCAGAACACCCAGTCCCCAGATGTCGCTCTGCTGCGTCGCCGGCTCGGCTCGCAGGATCTCCGGCGCCATATAGGCCAGCGTGCCCACCAGCTCGCTGCCGCTGCCGAAGTCGACGACAGAGCGCGTGACATCGTCGAGCTGCTCTTTACGCAGGCTCATTGCCAAACCAAAGTCGAGTACCTTGGCGCGCCCTTCGCGTGTGACAATCACATTGGCGCTTTTCAGATCACGATGGATGATTCCGCGCTCATGCGCGTGCGAAAGAGCGTCGGCGATCTGGATCGAATATCGCAGCGCAGCTTCGTAGGGCAGCCCTGCGTTGCCGATGAGAGAACTCAATCGCTGCCCATCGATCAGCTCCATGACGACGTAAAACTCGTCGTCCAACTTGCCAACTTCGTGAACGGTGCAGATGTTGGGATGACTAAGCGAAGACGCAATCCGCGCCTCTTCCAGCAGACGCTCTCGTCCAACCTTGTCGGCAATCTCCCGCGTGAGAAACTTCACCGCAACATCGCGCTGCAGAAGCTCATCGTGCGCGCGATATACCGAGCCCATGCCGCCTTCGCCGATCTTGTTGACGATCCGATAATGTCCAACAGTGTTGCCGATCATCTAAGCGACTCCAGAGCCGGGGAGAAATGTAAACGTAATGCGGAAATCGGGAATTGTTCTACAAAATGCACCCGGAGGTCAGGCCTGTGGCGCCTTTCGACGTACCAGCCGAAGTAGCACATAAATCACGAGAAGATAAATCGCAAAATTCAGAATAACAATGGCGCGATTACTTGCCATCGCTGGACTCATTCTCGCCAGAATCCAACTGCCGGGGCGGAGCAACGCGGCTCCGTAATACGGATGTCCGGCGCGCTCGAACAGCGGAGGAGCAGCTACAACGAGCAGGAAGGCAGACCAAATGGAGATCCGCAGATTCGTGACTGCCGGCCTTCTGGGTTGGGCAATGATCGACATGATGGGTGTTCGCATTTTATGAGACGACGTTCACGGTAGCGAATGCGCAAAGTGTGAGGTTCAGACATTGACGCGGCGTGATCTTTGTTATATAAAGTACTCTATAACGTGCCGAGGAGGGCCCGCCATGGACAGCACCCTGCTGAAGCGACCCAGTGCTCTGATTCCAATTTCAATGTCGATAGCCGCCCTCGCAGTGGTGTGCGGCTACGCTGCCATCTACGGCCTAGCTCGCCAACCTGACGAAGGAACTGCCGCCCACCTGTGGCAATTACTCATGGCAGGACAGGTGCCTGTCATAGCGTTCTTTGCTGTTAAGTGGCTTCCGAGGAATTTCAAACAGGGACTGCTGGTTCTTGCGTTGCAATTGGGCGCAGCGCTCTCAGCTGCATTCCCGGTGTGGTGGTTTCGCTGGTGAGCAGGTTGCTGCCTGGCGGTACGATCCACATGTCGCACCCTCGTTGGATGGCCGGCTGCAGCCTCCGCTGCGTCCTGCTGCCTTCGAGTTCCAACGCCCGTAGTTCGGATTACGAAGTCTTTCTGATTGCAACCTTTTCTGAGGGGCACCTACTCTGTAAGGTGGTGCTACTCACGTCTCGACGGTCCTCAGGTTGTATGTTTCGCAACATTTTTCTAATTTTCCTCCTCATTTCTGCGTTCCAGCTCTTCGCGCAGACACCGGCTACGCAGGCAGAAGTGTCTCCTCACTCGCCAGCCACGAGTGAGGTCAAGAAAACGGCCAATCAGCAGGAAGCCTTCATCATTGAACAAAGCTCGACCGCGGAAGCTTACGAGACCGACGGAACCGGAACCTATGAGAGCGCTTCGCGTGTTCGTGTGCAGTCGCAAGCCGGAGTACAGCAATTTGGGCTGCTGACTTTGCCGTATGAGAAGAACTTTCAAACTGCTGACTTTGAATATGTGCGGGTGCGCAAGCCCGATGGGACTGTAGTTAATACTTCTTTGGACAACGTGCAAGATATCGAGGCCGAGATCACGCGCGCCGCGCCTTTCTACAGCGACTTGCGCGAAAAACAGATCGCGGTAAAGAGTCTCGAAGTCGGCGATGTTGTCGAATGGCGTTCGGTGACACACACGTTCAAAGCAGTCGCTCCCGGACAGTTTTGGGCGCGCTATCAGTTCACAAAACAAGCCGTCATCCTGGATGAAGAATTCCGGCTGAGCGTGCCCAAAGACATGTACGTAAAGGTGAAGAGCAGCACGGAGCAACCGCAAGTACATGTGGAAGCGGGCCGCCGGATTTACGAGTGGAAGCGCTCGCAATTGAAGCGCGAAGAGGAAGATCCCAAAATCAAGTTCGGGCTTCCATACAAGCTGCCGCAGCCGGATATCGAGATTTCGACCTTCAAATCATGGGACGATATCGGGCACTGGTACGACGAACTGCAGCGCGATCGCGTTACGCCGTCGGCAGAAGTGAAGGCCAAGGCGCTGGAGCTTACGAAAAATGCGAAGAACGATGACGAGAAAATCCGCGCACTTTACGACTTCGTAGCCACTCGCTTCCGCTACATCGGCGTTGCGTTTGGGATCGGACGCTATCAGCCGCATTCCGCCACTGATGTTCTCGACAACTCTTACGGTGACTGCAAAGACAAACACACCCTTCTTGCTTCGCTTCTGCAGGCGGTTGGGATTCAAGCTTCGCCCGCGATCATCAGTTCCATGCACGAGATCGATCCCGAGGTCCCTTCTCCGGCGCAATTCGACCATGTCATCACGGCGGTGCATCGCGGCAATGAACTGCTATGGCTTGATGCCACAAGCGAAGTCGCTCCGTTCGGCATGCTCACGGTGAATCTGCGTGACAAACAAGCTCTGGTGATTGCTCCCGGCGGCTCTGCTTCGTTGGTGAAGACTCCCGACAAACCCGGAGTAGACGCATTCGAGAAATCCGAGATCACCGGCACACTCTCGAATACCGGCGAGCTGAAAGCCTCCATGCAAAATGAGCTGCGGGGAGACAGCGAAATTGTCATGCGCAGCGTCTTCCACCGCGTTCCGGAACCAAAATGGAAAGATGTCGTGCAAACCCTTTCGTACCGCATGGGATTTGCAGGCACGGTGAGCGACGTTACCGCAACTGCGCCAGAACAAACGGCGGAGCCGTTCCGGTTCAGTTACACATACGACCGCACCGACTTCTCCGATTGGGCCAGCAATAAGCGCATCACCGTGCCGATGCTGCCCATCAGCGTGCCCAGCCTGAACGATGAACACGAAAAATCCGGCCAGCCTCTTTACTTAGGATCAGCCGGAAAGGTGGATTATGTAGCGGAGATCAAGCTGCCAGATGGCTACACTCCGCAACTGCCGGTCAATCTCGATTTAAAAACGGACTTCGCCGAATACCATTCCAGATACTCGTTAGAAGATGGAACTCTACATGCCGAGCGGCAAATGACAGTGTTGATGAAGGAAGTGCCGGCAGCGAAATTCGCGAGTTACCGCGATTTTGAACACAAAGTGGGAGACGATCAAGGGGCCTGGATACTGTTCACCGCAGCGGGTAAAACGGCCGCGTCAACGACAAACAAGGCGGGGGAATCATCGCTTAAGTGGCCGCCGATCCCGAATACCGACGCAGGTCGCGAATTTAGCGATGCGCTTGTGCTGCTGCATCAGCAAAAAAACGCTGATGGTGCTCTGGCAAAGCTCGAAGAAGCTGCGCAACGCGATCCCAAACTTCCGGGAATTTGGGCTTCGATGGCGACAGCTTACTGGATGAAGCGGGATTTCAACCGAGCCCTCGATAATATGCGTCGGCAAACAGAAGAGACTCCGGATGTGCCGATCGCATTCGCGAATTTCGCGCGCATGCTGGTGCAGATGCATAAGGGAGATGAAGCCATTCCCATTCTGCAGAAATGGGTGGCGCTTACGCCGAAAGATCCGCAGGCGATCAAGGCTTATGGCAGCCAATTGATTGCCGCCAAGAAGCTTTCGCAGGCGATCGAGCTTTTTGAGAATGCGATTAAAGACAACCCGACCGAAGGTGCCTTCCATTTCTATCTCGGCACGGCCTACCTGCGCAGCAATGAGAATGTGCTGGCGGTCGATCACTACAAGCGGGCGATTGCTTTGGCCTCAGCGGAACAGAAGGGCTTTCTTCAAAACAATGCCGCCTATGAGCTGGCCGACAAAAACGTCGATATCGTGCAAGCAGAGGAATGGTCGAGAGCGAGTGTCGATTACGCTGAGCGCCAGACTCAGAACTTGAATCTCGCGAAGTTGGATACCAACCAGTTGTATCTAATGCGAGAGCTCTCGATGTATTGGGACACTCTCGGATGGATCCAATTCCAAAAAAGGGAATACCGCAACGCGCAAAATTATCTAAATGCGGCGTGGTGGCTGCGCCAAAACGCGACTATCGCCGAGCACCTTTCCAAGGTGTACGAACAGCTTCATGAACCGGAAAAAGCAGCACAGTTCAAACAGCTCGCGAGCGTGACTCCGGATCGCGATGGTGTACTGCTCACACGGGAGCAGGCGGTCCAGGATGCCAAATCTGCCGAGAAACTGGGTGATTGGGATCCACGTGCAGCTCTAGGAAAGATGCGAACGATGCATCTCCCGTTTTCGGCGAGAACAAGCAACAAGTTGGAAAGCGCCGAGTTCATGGTGCTGCTCAGCAACTCGCCGGGTAATCTGAACACAACGTCCGATGGTCCTCGTGTACTCAACGCCTCTGCTCGATCGTCGAGTTCTTCCGATATCCCGGCTGTGAAAGTTGATAGCGTGAAATTCATCAGCGGCGCCGAAGACCTCAAGCTAGCAGAAAAAGTGCTGGAACACGCAGATTTTGCAGTGAAGCTGCCTGAGAGTACCTCAGTCAAACTTGTCCGGCGAGGAATCTTGATGTGCAGCCCAGCCGCGGACGCCTGCAACTTCACCCTGCTCACCGCCGACAGCGTGCATTCCGCAGACTAAACCGCACTTCACTCTAAAAGCACTGTCGCTTCTCGGCTACAGAGATAATTGCTCGTGGCAAAGCCTCCCGGAAGGCTGATCATGATGTGCGGCCTTTTCGGTTCGGCAAGACGACGCACGCATAACATTCGTACGCGCTCTCTCCAGAGTGGACTTTATTGAAGATCAAGACTCTCCTGGCGCGCTGGAGCTTTGTGCATTGAAGAGAGGCGGTTTTTCCAATGCAGACCGTGGCTTGGTTATTGCATCCAACTAAGTTTGCACACGGGGAACTTGGAATGCCGGGAGAGCTCGAGACCACGGCCTTGAGGACTGAACCGTCTCCGAAGCGCGAGACTGCAGTCGTCGTGAGCGATCCGCTCTGGTACAAAGACGGAATCATTTATGAAGTCCATGTCCGCTCGTTCTACGACTCGGTAGACGACGGCATGGGCGATTTTCCCGGTCTCACCAAGAAGCTCGACTACATCCAGGATCTTGGTGTCACGGCTATTTGGGTGCTGCCGTTCTGTCCTTCGCCGTGGAAGGACGATGGCTATGACATCTCCGACTACACCGATGTGCACCCGGCCTATGGCACTTTGCGCGACTTCGAACTTTTTCTGCGCGAGGCGCATCGACGCGATCTGCGCGTCATTACGGAACTAGTTCTTAATCACACCTCCGACCAGCACCAATGGTTTCAGCGCTCGCGCCGTGCCAAGCCCGGCTCGCACTGGCGCAATTTCTACGTATGGAGCGACACGCCGGAGAAGTACAAAGAAGCTCGAATCATCTTTAAGGATTTCGAGCCGTCGAACTGGACCTACGATCCGATCGCGAAGGCGTACTACTGGCATCGCTTTTTCGCGCACCAGCCAGACCTGAATTATGACTATCCGCCTGTGCGCAAAGCCATGCTGCAAGCGATGGACTTCTGGCTCGATATGGGAGTCGACGGTCTGCGCCTCGACGCAGTTCCGTACTTGTACGAACGCGAAGGAACAAACTGCGAGAATCTGCCTGAAACGCACGACTTTCTGAAGGAGATTCGCAAGCACATCGATGAAAAATACCGGGATCGGATGATCCTGGCCGAAGCCAACCAGTGGCCAGAAGATGCCATTGCCTATTTCGGGACTGGCGACGAGTGCCACATGGCCTTCCATTTCCCCGTTATGCCACGGCTATTCATGGCGCTGCGCATGGAAGACCGCTATCCGATCACCGATATCCTCCAACTCACGCCGGCAATTCCTGAGAAGTGTCAGTGGGCGCTGTTCCTGCGCAACCACGATGAACTTACGTTGGAGATGGTCACGGATGAAGAACGGGACTACATGTACCGCATGTACGCCGAGGATCGTCCGATGCGCATCAATCTCGGCATTCGTCGACGACTGGCGCCGCTACTCGGAAACGATCGTCGCAAGATCGAGCTGATGAACGCGCTGCTGCTCTCGCTGCCGGGCACACCCGTCATCTACTACGGCGATGAGATCGGCATGGGCGACAATTTCTATCTCGGCGATCGCAACGGCGTGCGCACGCCCATGCAATGGAGCGGCGATCGCAATGCCGGGTTCTCGCGCGCGAATCCGCAGAAGCTCTATTTGCCGGTCATCATCGACCCCGAGTATCAGTACGAATCCGTTAACGTTGAGGCTCAGCAGAACAATGCCAATTCCTTGCTCTGGTGGACTCGCCGCATTCTCGCGCAGCGCAAACGCTCCAAAGCCTTCGGGCGCGGCTCGTTGGAGTTTTTCACGCCCGAAAATCGCCGCGTGCTTGCCTTCGTTCGTCAGTACGAGAATGAACGGATTCTCGTGGTGGCGAATCTCTCGCGCTTCGTGCAGCCGGTGGAGTTAGATCTGCGCAGCTATACGGGATTCAAACTTGTTGAGATGTTCGGCGGCACAGAATTTCCCAGGATCGGCGATGGCCCATATTTGCTTACTCTCGGTCCACACGCGTTCTACTGGTTCATTTTGGAACCGCAGCAGAATGTTGGCGAGACGGCCGTTGGATCGCGCTTCGGCGAACACCGCGATCGGCCCATCCGGGTTCATTCATGGGATACTGTTTTCGCCGGTGCCGTGGAGTCTGCCTTGGCACGGTTGCTGCCGTCGTTCCTGCGAGGGCGTCCATGGTTCCTCAGCCGCAGTCGCCGCATTCGCACGACTGAGCTTGCCGATGTGATTCAGGTTCCCGATACCAACTCTCATCTCGTGCTCATTCGGGTAGAGTTCGATGAGGGCGAACCGGAGATTTATCAGCTCCCACTCTCGGTTGCCCGCGGCGCCGAAACGGAACAGGTTGCTGCCACCCTATCCGACTTCATCCTCGCGCATCTCGAATCTGGGGACGGTACCAGAGGCCTGCTCTACAGCGCATTCCGGGATCGTCATTTCCCAGATTCATTGTTGGGCATGATTTCGCGCCGGCGTCGTGTGCGTACGCATCACGGGGAATTAGCCGGCTCCCATACGCGCTCATTACGTCGAATCCTTGGCCCGGAGCGGCCGAGCCTGGAAGCCTCGGTGCCGCGTCCATCGCCGCAGAACAACACCGGAATTTTCTTCGGTGATCGGCTGATGATGAAGGTCTATCGGCGTCTCGAATCGGGGCCGAATCCCGAGCAGGAGATCCTGGAGTGGCTGACGGCGGAAGGCTTCAACAATGCTCCGCATCTGGCCGGGCATATTGAGTACCGCAACAGCCTGGGCGATGTGACGACCACCGCGATCCTCGAGTCTTACATCGTCCACCAAGCGAACGGATGGAACTATGCGCTCGATAATCTCGGCTTGTTCTTCGAACGCGCTCTGGCGGCGCAGGATGATCCGCGTCTTGCGCAGTTGAAATCCGGTACCCCTGTCGATCTCGAACGAGAAACGGCCCCGCAAGTGGTTTGCGACCTGGTTGGATCGTTCCAGGAGATGTCCCGTCTGCTGGGACAACGAACGGGCGAGTTGCACATTGCGCTCTCACGCAACCATGAAGACGCGGCATTCATACCCGAGCCGTTCACCGACTTCTATCGCCAGGGCCTCTACCACGGGATGCTGGGACACGCCACACGCTGCTTTACACGCCTTCGCAGCACAGTGCGGCATATGCCTGATGACGTTCGGCCAGACGCAGAGCAGTTGTTAAATCGAGAAAACGAGCTGCGCGCCCGACTCAAGCCGCTGCGTGATCATCGCATTCCCACCATCCGCACGCGCATTCACGGTGACATGCATCTCGGCCAGGTACTCTTCACAGGCAAAGACTTTGTCTTCATCGACTTCGAAGGTGATCCACACCGTTCAATTGGCGAGCGCCGCATCAAGTACTCGCCCCTGCGCGACGTCGCCGGAATGTTGCGTTCCTTCCACTATGCGGCCCATGCGGCGCTCTACGGAAAAGTGCCCGGCATTATTCCGCAGAAAGATGCGGCGCAATTGCATCGCTGGGCCGGATTCTGGTATCGCTGGGTTGGAGCTTCGTACCTACACGGATATCTCAGCACGCCCGGTCTTACGCAGTTGCTGAATCTCGGAGGCGAAGAGTTGCATATCCTCCTCGATGCCTACCTGCTGGAGCGTGGAATGATCGAGGTGCTCTCCGATCTGCAGAATCGGCCGGAGTGGGCGCGCATTCCTATCGTGGGCATACTGGAAATCCTCGGACCGGAACCGTGAGTTTTCCCCGATCGAGTGGACTGCTGCTGCACCCGACATCGCTGCCTGGGCCCTTCGGCATCGGTGACTTCGGACCTGCCGCTTACGAATTTGCTGATTTTCTTGCCGCTGCCGGGCAATCGATCTGGCAGATGCTGCCGCTTGGTCCGACCGGATACGGAGACTCCCCATACCAGTGTTTCTCCGCGTTCGCTGGCAATCCTGCGCTGATCAGCCTCGCGCGGCTGGTCGATGAAGGACTGCTCAGCGCCCGCGACATCGACAACCTTCCGCAGTTC
Organism: uncultured Terriglobales bacterium; assembly: GCA_964399125.1. Classification (GTDB taxonomy): domain Bacteria; phylum Acidobacteriota; class Terriglobia; order Terriglobales; family Acidobacteriaceae; genus Gp1-AA112. Next base: position 18,555 of record CAYNPS010000036.1, on the reverse strand, counting down.
TCGAACGACCAGGTCGATTACGAGCGCGTAAACGAATTTAAGCGGCAAAAGCTCTGCGTTGCCTTTCAGCATTTCGCCGCGTCGGCTCCGGAGGACACCAAACGGAAGTTCGATGAATTCAAGGAAGCAGAAAAGGCGTGGCTGCCCGATTACTCGCTCTTCCGGGTGCTGAAAGACAAATTCGGAGGAGTCGCATGGCCGAAGTGGGGCCGTGAGTTTGTGCAGCGGGAGCCGGCGGCGCTTGCGCGCGCTCGCAAAGAGTTTTCGCGGGAGATCAGTGCGCAGGAGTTTCTGCAATTCGTCTTCTTCGATCAATGGTGCTCGCTCAAGAATTACTGCCGCGAGAAGAACATTCGTGTGATGGGCGATCTGCCAATCTACGTCGCGCACGATAGTGCCGACGTATGGACGCACCCTGAGTACTTCTGCCTCGACCAGAATGGGAATGCGGAGAAGATCGCCGGCGTTCCTCCCGATTACTTCAGCGCTACCGGCCAGCTATGGGGAAATCCAATCTACCGCTGGGACCGCATGGCCGCCGACGGATACTCGTGGTGGATCGAGCGCTTTCGCTCGGCGTTCCGCATCTTCGACATGCTGCGCGTCGATCACTTTCGCGGCTTCGAAGCATATTGGGAGGTTTCGGGCGGGGAAAAAACGGCCCAGAACGGGAAGTGGATCAAAGGACCTGGGGAAAAGCTCTTTGCTGCGGTCGAAGCGAAGCTCGGCCCGCTGCCGATCCTCGCCGAGAACCTGGGAGTTATCACGCCTGAAGTTGAGGCCATTCGAAACCGCTTCGGTTTTCCGGGAATGGCGATCCTGCAATTCGCTTTTGGGAACGATCCGCAAGGTCCAAGCTTTCGTCCGCACAACTATCCACGCAACGTTGTGGCTTACACCGGCACTCACGACAACGACACGATCGTCGGCTGGTGGACTTCAAAGCCGGGGCAGGGAAGCATACGCACAGAAGACGACATTCGTAAGGAGCGCGAATTCACGCGCGCGTATCTTCACCTCGACGGCGAAGATATCAATTGGGTGTTCGTGCGCACCCTCATGGCGTCAGTAGCCGACACCGTCATCTTTCCCGTTCAGGACGTGATCGGCGCCGGCGCGGAAGCCCGCATGAACACGCCCGGAACAGCAACCGGCAATTGGCGGTGGCGGCTGCGAGGAGAAGCACTCAACGAAAATACTGCTGAGCGCCTGCACGAGTTGGGGCGAGTTTACGATCGGTTGCCGCAGGAACTCGCGAAGGAACAGAAACAATAATTTCGGACTCTTCCGAGCCGCGTTCCTTTTCCACCGCAAGCTAACCGCAGAAACAAACGCAGGGTGCTTGGGCGAAAAGCGCGCCTCAGCATGACACGGGTCTATTGACGGAACCGCGGAACGCGCGAATACTCGCGGCAAGCTAAAAAACCGTGTCATCCTGAGTCCGCCTGAGGCGGACGAAGGACCTTGCGTTTTTTTTTATCGCAAGACAACATCTGCCAGCTTGAGATGGCGTCAAGAAAGTTTGCAGACAAAGACGCGAATTTCCAGTTAATCAGCCGCGATAACGAACGCCTATAATCCTGCACGATGAAAACAGCTGCTTCGATTTGCGCACTCTTACCGCTCCTGATCTGCTCTTCTCTTGTCGCGCAAGACCCACCGTCATCTCCGGCCTGGAAGCGCGCGCAGCACCTTCGTCATGGAATTAACGCCAGCGAGTGGTTCGCACAATCGCGTGACTATAGCGTGCAGCGACTCTCAACGTACACGACGCTCGATGACATAGCTCTTATTGCCAAACTTGGCTTCGATCACGTGCGCCTAAGCATTGATCCGGCCATCTTCGAATGCCGAGGTCCTTGGCAGGGTTGCGACACGGTCAAGATGCTCGACGCAGTCGTGGCAAAGGCGGTCGGCGAACATCTCGCTATCATCATCGATCTGCATCCGAGCAGCGATTACAAACGCCAGCTCGGCAGCGACAATTTTGCGGCGGAGCGATTCCGTCTGCTGTGGGGATCGATCGCGGAACACTTCGCTGCATCCGATCCTGAGCTGGTGATGTTCGAGATCATGAATGAACCGGAAACGCGCGATCCTTATCGCTGGTCCGGGATCGAGGAACGTGCGCTCCAGGAAATTCGACGCCACGCTCCGAAACACACGGTCATCGTGACCGGAATGCAGTATTCCGATATCGGCGATCTCGTCCTGCTGCCGCAGATCAATGACGAGAACCTGATCTACAACTTCCATTATTACGAGCCGCACCTGTTCACACATCAGGGCGCGAGCTGGGGTGTGCCGTTCTGGATCAAACTGCGGGATGTGCCGTATCCGCTTACGCCGGAGTCGGTCGGCAAGGCAGTTTCCGAGCAGGATGACGCCCTGCCGAAATGGGAACTTACAGAAGCTGCTTACGGACACTGGAACCGCGATCGCATCTCTGGCGAACTGCGTTTCGCGGGAGATTGGGCGAAAGCGCATCATGTGCCTCTGACCTGTAACGAATTCGGCGTGTACAGGAACTTTTCTGATCCTGAGGCTCGCGCTCGCTGGATAGAAGACGTTCGCACCTCGTTCGAGCAGAACAACATTGGATGGACGATGTGGGACTACCGAGGCGGCTTTGGAGTAGTCACAAAAGAGGGGGCTAACTCAGTCCCGGACGATCGTGTGCTGAAGGCCCTCGGATTGAAATAGCTCTGACAACGGACCGACGCGCGCCCTCGCGCGGGTTTCATTCTTTATTCCAAAAGTTCGATCTGCGGAATCGCTCTATTTCCCTCAACCAACACCCGGCCGAGGGCGGCCGCAGGTCCGATCTTCATTCACTCTCGCCAAATGTTATCGTTAGTAAATACTCCTTCCACGAGAGACTCAGCAGTGACCGCCAATCCAGACGCACCCGAAACATCTACCGATATCACTACAGAATCCTTCAGCGGACTGCTGTCGCAATACGACCGCGGCAAGTCGCGGCCTCACGATGCCGGCAATCAGGTCGAAGGCACTGTCATCGCTGTCTCTGCCGATTCAGTCTATGTCGATGTTGGTTTCAAGACTGAAGGCATTCTTCCTCTACTCGAATTTCAAGCCGCGGGCCAGGTTCCCAAACCGGGAGATAAGATCCTCGTCGCAATTAAAGGACGCGACCCTGATGGCTATTACCAGCTTTCCCGTTTCAAGATCGCTCGGCCAACGGATTGGGAGTCGCTGCAGAGAGCTTTTGAGCAGAAGGCCACCATTGTTGGAACAGTTACTGGGATGGTTAAAGGCGGCTTGACCGTCGACATCGGCGTGCGCGCCTTCATGCCCGCCTCGCGGACCGGCACGCGGGATGCCGTCGAAATGGAGAAGCTCGTTGATCAGGAGATTCGCTGCCGAATTACCAAGCTAGACGTTGCTGATGAAGATGTCGTCGTCGACCGACGCGTAATCGCTGAAGAAGAAGAGCGTTCACAAAAGGAGCGTCGCTATTCGGAACTCAAGGAAGGCGATGTTGTGCGCGGAACGGTTCGCAGTCTGACCGATTATGGCGCATTCATCGATCTCGGCGGAGTTGACGGGTTGCTACATGTTGGCGAGATATCGTGGGGGAGAGTCAACAAACCGGAAGATGCACTCAGCGTTGGCCAGGAGATCGAGACGAAGGTCATTAAGATTGAATCCGACAAGCGCCGCATCGCGCTCAGCATTCGCCAACTTCAGCCACATCCGTGGGATACAAATGCCGCAAAGTACAAGATTGGCGATCGCGTGCCAGGCGTCATCACCCGCGTTCTCGACTTCGGCGCTTTCGTCGAAGTGGAACCGGGAATCGAAGGTCTGATCCATGTTTCGGAAATGTCCTGGGTGAAGCGCGTGCGCAAAGCCAGCGACTTGCTGAAGACCGGCGAAACGGTTGAAGCCGTCGTGCTTGGAATCAATCCAGCGGAGCGCAGGATGTCCCTCGGCTTGAAGCAGGCGCTGGGCGACCCGTGGGATGATGCAGAACGAAAGTTTGCCCCTGGCGCGGTGGTCGAGGGAACGGTTACGCGAATCATGAATTTCGGAGCTTTCGTCGAAGTCGCTGAAGGCGTAGAAGGCATGATTCACGTGAGCGAGATCAGCGCGGACAAACGTATTAATCACGCACGCGATGTTTTCAAAGTGGGACAGCGGGTGAAAGCGCAGGTTCTCTCTGTCGATAAAGAAAAGCGTCAGCTTCGACTCAGCATTAAGCAGATGCTTCCCAGCAGCCTCGACGAGTACATCGCGGAACGGAAACAGGGCGACGTGGTCAGCGGACGCGTGCTTAGTGTCTCGGGCAATGTGGCGCAAGTGGAACTTGGCGAAGGCGTGCAGGGGACGTGCCGGATCAGCCGATCACAAACAGAGTCTCTGCAACAGTCTCGTAGCGAGACCCTCGATCTATCTGCATTGACCTCAATGTTGAGTGCTCGCTGGAAGTCTGGAGCCATGCCGGCATCGGCGCATAAAACTGAGCTCCTTCCAGGCCAAGTGCGGAGTTTTCGCATCAGCAGCATTGACGCACAAGCAAAGCGGATCGATCTCGAGCTTACATAGAATTCCCGCTTTGAGAATCCTTGTGATCTCCCAGGCCTGCATCCACGCGGCCGTCTTTACATAACTTTACCCGCAGATGGCTCGTTTACTCTCTCGTTGGCCATGTCCTTTCGAGAGCTGCTCATCATCCCGCAACTTAGGCATCCTTTCAGTGTTTATTCCGTTCAACCTTTAAAGACACTGGTTCGTCTTGGTGAGGAAATAATGAGTGTTTTGCCCTCCCGCTGCTCCTATCTTCTTTATTTAGCTGTGATTGGCGCTTTCTCCTGCTCCGCTTTCGCCGCGCTTGGCGGGGACCTCACATCCGTTCAAGCTGATCAGGCACACATGCGCGCGCAACGACGAGTCATCCAGAACACCGCATATACAGTGCACGAGATGCAAACCGAATCGACCACCGTGGTGCGAGAGTTCGTCTCGCCTGAAGGTAAAGTGTTCGGAATTTCCTGGCAGGGTCCCACGCGTCCCGATTTGCAACAAATGCTCGGGAGCTACTACTCGGAATTTGCTCAGGCTGTGCCCACACGCAGGGTACACGGTCCAGTGACGATTCAGACTCCCAATTTGGTAATTCAATCCGGAGGCCACATGCGAGCGCTGACCGGAAGGGCTTACGTTCCCGCAATGGTACCCGCCAATGTACGGCCTGAGGATATAAAGTGAAGAACACGTTTCGCATTTTTCAGTTTGGCGTCTTACTCTCTTGCGCCTTTTTGCTTGCTGCCTGCGGCAGCGGAGGCAGCAAGCCTTCAACCGGAGGATTTAGTTCCGGCGGTGGGGGGACGAACGGAACCGGCGCCACGAACAATTCCACTCCGCTCGTAGTTGATTTTGGCCCGGCGGAACTGCTCGCGGCCGGCTTTGCGGACGAAGATGTCCCATTTATCACGGTGACGGTGTGCGTACCCGGAACCACAACTTGTCAGACCATCGACCACGTCGAGGTTGATACCGGTTCGGAAGGTCTGCGCATTGTTTCTCCGGCCCTGTCGCTCTCTCTGCCACAACAGACATCAGGCACTAACGCAATCGCCGAGTGCGTGCAATTTGGTGATCTGACGTTTGGCTGGGGACCGGTGGCGACGGCGGACATCCAGATCGCCGGCGAAGTGGCGAAGAGCGTTCCGATTCACATCCTGGAACAGAACTTCCAAACTATTCCCACAAGCTGCAGTTCCGGCCAGACCGGCGGGCAACTCTTCGACATTCCCACTCTGGGAGCAAAGGCCCTGCTGGGAATCGGCGTATTTCGACAAGACTGCGGTCTGGGATGTGCAAACCAAGCTCCGCCCGGCGCTTATTACACCTGCGACGGCACCAACTGCACACCCACTTCGGAGAGCCTCACAGCACAGGTGCAGAATCCGGTGTGGATGTTTCCCACTGACAACAATGGCGTTGCGATGACTCTGCCATCTGTGGCTGACGGTGGACAGGCAAGCGATACCGGAACGCTAACCTTTGGCATCGGAACACAGTCGAACAATGCTTTAGGCAGCGCGGCTGTTCTGCCGGTTGATCCCGGAACGGGAAATTTCGCTGCACAATTCATGGGTACGCTGTACAACGACTTCAACGGTGCCGGAACGGGACATGGTTCCAGCTTCATCGATAGCGGATCGAATGGCTTCTTCTTTCTCGACTCGATGACGCTAACGAACCAATACGGAATCAACATCCCTGATTGCCCGCAGTCAGGATCGAACGCGCTGAAAGGCTTCTATTGTCCTGGAAATACCCAGCAGATTTCAGTGAATGTTCTTGGCGAAAGTTCGAATGGCACTCCTGTCGGCTCAGCTCGAACCATTACCTTTAATGTGGCAAACGCCAGTGTTCTCTTCCAGAACAATTTTGCCGCCTTTAACGATGTTGCCGGAGCAAATTCAAACAGCTTCGACTTCGGCCTTCCATTCTTTTTCGGGAAGACAGTCTTCACCGCGATCGAAGGACAAGCCACGCCCAGCGGAAACGGCCCGTACGTAGCCTTCTAATTAGGGGAAGCGCGAAGCAGACAGAACAGCCGCAGGCAGCCGGTCCCAGTGAGGATCCGTTTGCCCGCGGCTTTTCTACGCCTTACCTTCCAGTGTTTTCCTATGTTCTGCCGTGCTTGCACGATCTAAGCTACTGATCGATGGGAGACTCAACTCCCCCTCATTCAGAAGCGTTTCCGTCGAAGTCAAGCCATAGGTGAATTTTGTTGGGCACCGGGGTGGCCACCTGTCATCTGAACCGCTCGTCCAAGCTCCTAGTGATTCCAAAACCATTGGGTGAGGTTCAGGGCATGCTTCGCAAAGCCTGCTACATCTGCTGCGCATTACTTCTTTCGTTGTGGTTCGTTGCTTGTGGGAGCTCTTCTTCGAAGTCTTCGAGCAATACTCCCGGTCCAACCGCCGGCAATCCTCCAGGAAACTCAGGCGGAGGCTCCAGTTCGGGATCTCAGCCAGGAGGTTCTGGAGGCAGCTCTGGCGGTTCAGCAGGAACCGGAGGCAGCTCTGGTGGGGGTACAGGCAGCGGCGGGACTTCCTCCGCGACGACAACGGCTAAGTTCGCCTGGGTCTACAACACCTCAGGATCAACCATCACAGGCTTTAACGTTGACCAGAACACCGGAGCCCTGTCCCCGATGTCAGGCTCTCCTTTTGCTGCTCCGGCTCAAGGTAACGGCCTGGTCGCTACCGGCGGCTACATGTATGCAGCCGGAGGTGTTCCTCCTTCAACCCTTATACAGGCGTACCAGATTGGCACTGATGGACATCTCACGCCGACGGCAACCACGCCTGCCGGCAATGTGCGTCAGAACCTCTTCGTTCATTCGTCAGGGAAATTTATCTACGCGGCGAGCGTTGAGGGCAATGTGCTTGGATATCAAATCACCGCCCCCGGCCAGCTTGCTCCCATTTCGGGACTGCCGCAGAGCGTGGGTCCGGATCTACAGATCGCGCTCAGGTCCTGACGGCAAGTGGGCGTTTGCCAGCCATCAGCAGCCCTCGAACGGCGGTTCGGCGATTGAGATGTATGCGATTGATTCCGCTACTGGCAAGTGGTCGTACGTCTTCTATCCCGGTTCGCCAGTACACGCCGGAGGAGCGCCTCCTCAGGCCGGACGGCAGCCAACCGTGGTACACATGACGGTTGATCCTTCAAGCAAATTTCTGTTCGCCGCAAATCCCTACCAGAACACCATCTCAGCGTTCCAGATTGGGAGTAGCGGATCACTAACTCCGGCCGGTTCTGCGACTTCTCCGGGATCCGCGCCTTTCTCGCTTGCGGCTACTTCGAGCTTCGCGTACTTCGGCGATTTCAACGAGGCCAAGCTCTATGGCTACGCATTCTCTTCTGGCACGTTCACGCCAACACCCGGTTCCCCGTATGCGAACGTAATGGCTCCAGCCTATTCCATGACGCTGGATCCGACTGCCCATCTGTTATATGTAGCCAATAATGATCCCGGCAGTATCTCCGTCTGGAGCATCGGTTCCGATGGATCGCTTACTCAGATTGCGGGATCGCCATTTGCTACTCCGGAAATGCACGGCAACAATCCAATGTGGGTTGTTCTACAGTAAATAAACGCAAAAACAGGAAGACAGGGATGTCGAAGTCCCTGTCTTTCCCGTCTGCTGACGCTTCGTTCGCTTCCATTCCCTCATTCCGCCGCGACACTTGTCATAGATGTCTGACCCGTCTTCACCATGAAATCGTCGTGCTTTCGCGAGAGCGGAAAGTGCAGGGTTCCTGTGGGAGTGACAACATCGGTCAGAAAATACGTGCTGCCGATCTTCAGAAACTTCAGCCGTGCTCCAGCATGCGTCGCGTCGATTGCACTCGCCCTGACGTCAACGTGCTCCTCGGCGGCCACGAACGCAATGCCTGTGCTGTCGTTAGCCAATGTTCTCTCGATCTTGTAAGCCGCAGCAGGAAGCGTGCTCCCACGCACTACAAACTCAAACGGCACATTTACCTTCAACACTGTCTGGGCATTGGCCACAGTCGCCACGCAAAATAAGCTCGACAGGAACAGCAGCAAAAGTGTTTTTCTCATTTACGTTCTCCTTGAGCGCTTCACAATCTGCGCAGGTATTTGGACGCTACGGCCTTTGCAAGGATTCGGGGTGGGACTTAAATCGCGGGAGCAAAGTTCATTTTGGGACCGGCGCAGGAAGTGCGGGACGAAGACTCTGAATCGGTTGGCGTTGAACCAGAGGGTCTCGCTAACAAAATGAATCCCGCACGTTTGTCTGAGCATCGCGATGATGTAGCATCCGGCTATGCTTGCTGCTGCTTCGCTTCGCGCCGATGAAGTTCTACGCGCGTTTCATCGCGACGCTCCAAATCTGTTCCTCGGCGCCGCATTTGTAACCGTTGGACTAGTGGCGATTGGATTTTCTGCGCTTCGCGGCAGGCGCAACTTGCTGTTCATATACTTCGGCATCTTCGCCGGCCTGTACGGACTCAGGCTCTGGGTTCAAGCCAGCCTGCTCGGACTGCTGATTCCCAATTCGGTCTTCTACGCTCGATTGAGCGCTGCAATCAACTACCTCGTCCCGATTCCGTTCATTCTTTATTTCCGCTCCGCCGGCTTGCTTCGAGGATTGAGCAAAGTCGCGGGCTATGTCCTGGCAGGGGTGGATGCGGTTCTTGCGATCGCTACTTTCGCCTTCGGCGGAAGCAGCAGATATTCAACGATTAATAGCGTTCTGGTCATCATTGCGCTTGTCGTTTTGATCGTGCAGTTCTTGCGCGACCGACAGCAGGATGAAGACTTCATCGTCATTCGCCGCGGGCTGCTCGTCTTTGCCGGCTTTGCTCTTTGGGATAACATCGCCGGTCTCTATCTGCATCTGCGGCTATGGAGAATCGAGCCTATCGGCTTCGCCTTCTTTTTGGGATGCCTGGGTTATGTCGCGGCACGATGGACGTTGAAACGCGACCAGCAGCTAAACGAGATCAAGAAGGAACTCGACGTAGCTCGCCGCATTCAACTCTCAATCCTGCCGAAGGAGTTTCCGCCATCGCCGCACTTTGAAATCGCGGTGCGGTATGTGCCGATGACATCGGTCGCCGGGGATTTTTACGACTACGTCGTGAGTGGAAACGGAGCCGCAGGGCTTCTCGTGGCAGACGTCTCCGGACACGGAGTTCCCGCAGCGCTGATTGCTTCGATGGTCAAGCTGGCCGCAGCTTCTCAACGCGACTCGGCTCGCGACCCCGCCCAGTTCCTGCTCGGCATGAACCGCGTCCTGCATGGCAATACGCAGAGCCAGTTCGTCACCGCCGCTTATGTGTATCTGGATGCGGACGAAAAGCTCATCCGCTACTCCGCCGCCGGACATCCGCCGATGCTTCTGCTCCGCAATGGGGAAGTGTATGAAATCGAGCAGAACGGATTGATGCTTGCGGCCTTTGATTTTGCGGCCTATTCGACGGTCACTCGTGATTTACTCCCGGGTGATCGCCTCGTGCTTTATACCGACGGCATGATCGAAGCCAGCAACGGCTCCGGGGAGTTCTTCGGACGCGAGTCGCTCGCGCGTGTACTCCGGCAAACCACGGGCTCTCGCGCCGCAGAGGCGGCAGAACGAATGCTCTCTTCTGTACGGAAGTGGTCCGCATCGCAGGACGACGACCTCACATTGCTGGTCTGCGATTTCATTGGCGCTTAAGCCGGAGCCAATCACAGCAGATTTCAAAATGGACCAATTAATCAATTAGTAAACGTTACAGAAGGACGGGGTAACGTTACTGCCTATAGAAATCTATTACCCGAAGAGCGCTCCCGTTATCGTGGATGTTAACAGCCCCAGGAAATCCAGTTCCAAAAGCGAACAAAACCTGTTCGTAATCAGTAGGAGGAATTAGATTCATGAGGAAAGTACTGCTCGCGAGTTTCTTTGTATTGGCCGCCAGCTTCTCGCTCTTCGCGCAGAAGTCGTCGGACAAAATGGACGTATTCGGCGGATATTCCTATGTCCGCTTTAACCCCGGACAGGGCGCCAGCGCAATTAACCAGAACGGCTGGGAAAGCATGGCAACGTTCCGTCTGAATCCGGTCTTTGGCATCTCCGCTGATGTGGACGGCAGCTACAAGAGCCAGAGCGGAGCCAACCAGCACATCTACACCTACCTGTTCGGTCCTGAGTTCAAAAAAGGGAACGACAAGGGTGCACTTTTCGTGCATGGTCTGATGGGCTTCGCGCATGACAACGTCAGCACGAACCTGCTGGGCACGAACGTGTCCGTCTCCGACAATGCTTTTGCAATGGCGTTCGGCGGCGGTTATGACTGGAGAGCGTCGCAGGCAGTATCGATCCGCCTGTTCCAGGCTGACTATCTGGTCACGCGCTTCAGCAGCGCGACCCAGAACAACATCCGCCTTTCCTTCGGTGTAACCTTCCACCCGAAGTTCGGACGCGGGTTCTAACCAGTAATTGAAAATAGCTCCCAACCAGGAGCGCAGCCCATCCTCCCAGCGGGGATGGGCTTTTTCTTGTCTACATATCTTCCGGATCGGGTGCCTAGGTGCGGTACGCTGTGTTCGCTCAGGACGGTTTGACCAGAAGGTTGTGCACGAACCTCGATTGCCACTCGTTACAAGGCTTAACCTGGACAAAGATCGGAAGTAGCGGTGGAACGCATCTAAAACTCAGATGTTCTGGAAGCTCGCCAAGTCGGTCGCTACGCACAGGGTGGTAGGAGCTGCGGTTCAGCAGCAGCGCCGCCGCGCGCAGACCCCTGCAATCCTGCGTCTATTCTCGCATTGGGGCGGGCTCGGACTGGTGCCGCTTGCGATCCTCGATAGCTCGCTGATTCCGACATTTGGCAGCCTCGACATCTTGACCGCGTTTCTCTCCGCACGCCATCCCGATCTGTGGCTGTACTACGCAAGCATGGCTACACTGGGCGCGATGATCGGCGCTTATCTCACTTACAAACTGGGAGCGCGCACAGGCCGTGGATGGATGGAACGCAAATTCGGCGAGCGTCGTTCGCATCAAGTGGAGTACGCGCTGGAACGTTGGGGATTCGGCGCAGTTTTCGTTTCCACCGTCGCACCGCCACCGTGTCCGACGGCGGTGTTTCTGCTGGCTGCAGGAGCTTTTCAATACAAGGTGCGAAAGTTTTTCGCTGCTGTTTTCACCGGCCGCGCAATCCGATACGGGCTGCTCACCATCATCGCTGCTCATTATGGCCGCCGCATCGTTCGTTACATGCGACATCCGGGCCAGTATCTGTGGATCTCGCTCGGAGCTACGCTGGCGATTGTGATCGCGACTTTTCTTGTCATGAGGTTTCTGGACAGGTCTGCTCCAGTGACGCAGTCGCGCGTACCTCAACCCACGCGTGGCAGTTACAGCGCCGGCTAATCTCGCCTTCTGCTTACATTCCTTTACGTCTTACACTGGTGTAGACACATATTCTTGGATTCAAAGACACTCATTGGGAGTTTCAGCAATTGCGAGCAAAACTTCTGTCATTTTTTCTCGTTTTGGGACTGTCGACTGTGCTGCCCGGCTGCGGCAGCTCGCGTCATCATTTTGTTTATACCGTGGGGACTAACGCTGAAACCATCTTTGGTTTCCAGGAGCAGTCAACAGGATCAGCGCTCAGCAACATATCCGGATCGCCATTCTCGACCGGAAGCGTTCCCAGCGCAATTGCTGTAACACCTGCCAGAACGTTCGCGTACGTGCTCAGTTCCGGAGGAAATGGGGTCCTCGCCTATACCTTCGACAAGAGCAAAGGTGGATTGGTAGCAGCCGCCGGCGCCGTTGCGACGGGAACCAATCCAGTCGGGATCGCCATCGATCCCTCCAGTCAGCATGTGTACGCATTGAATCAGGGCTCAAGCAACATTTCCGCGTACTCCATCGACCAGACGACTGGAGCTCTCAGTGCCATTTCGGGATCGCCATTCTCCACAATCTCGGGGCCGGTTTCGATGGCGATGTCCGCCAAGGGCGATGCTTTATACGTCGTGAGTCCAACTCAGGGCGTGGCCTCGCTTTCGATCAAATCTGACGGAACGCTTGCGGCAGGGCAAACGCCGCTTAGCGCCGGCACTTCTCCCGCTTTTGTAACCACCGATCCCGCCGGTCATTTCGTCTATGTCACCGATAAGAGCGGCAACGCTGTTTTCGGCTTCACCGTCTCCGGAACTTCGTTGACACCAATCAGTGGATCATTCGCGACGGGCACAACTCCGGTGAGCCTCGCAGTGCGTCCCGATAGCAAGTTCCTCTTCGTCGCCAATCAAGGCTCCAACAACGTCTCTGCGTTTGCGATTGGCTCAGGCGGAGCACTCACGGCGGTCTCGGGCTCACCTTTTGCCGCAGGAACAGCGCCGACCTTTGTGATCGTCAATCACAATGGGGATCATCTCTACGTGGCAGATCAAGGATCGAACGACATCGCAGATTTCTCGATTTCGGGAAATGGTTCCCTGGCTGCCGCTTCGGGTTCTCCGTACAGCATTGGAACAAATCCAGTCTGGATTGCGGTGACTGACTAATCTCCTCACATATCATTCAATGGACTTGACCGAGATATATATTAAATAATATATATCTCGGTTATGACTGATACCCCTCAGGCGGAAGCTTTCCTTCCGCTCAAACCTCACTGGTTCCACGTGCTGCTCTCGCTCGCAAACCAGGAACAGCACGGATACGGCATCATGCGGGAGGTCCTCGAGCGTACTGACGGGAAGGTGCGCCTGTGGCCGGCTACGCTCTACGGCACGTTAAAGCGCCTCATCGAGGAAGGGCTGCTGGAGGAATCGAGCGAGCGGCCTGATCCCGCGCTCGACGACTCTCGCCGGCGATATTACCGGCTCACCAGATTGGGAAAACAGGTACTCGCCTCGGAGAGCGAAAGACTGGAGGACCTCGTCAAGGTCATCCGTGCGAAGCGCAGACTCGCGGAGGCGTAGCTCTCGTGAAAATCTCCCCGCAGGAAAGAATCGCGCTCACTACCCGCATTTATCGTGCTCTTGCGAACGCCTATCCTCGTGAGTTCAAGAACCTCTACGGGCAGGAGCTGCTGCAATCGGGCGACGATTCGATTGTGTTTGTCGCGAACGAATACGGTCTCATCGGCCTCCTGCGTTTTCTCTGGGACATCGCGCGCCGAATTCCAGCGGAGTATGCGGCCGAAATTCGACAAGACGTTCGCTACGGTCTACGCACCCTCGCCAAGTCGCCGGGCTTTACAGCAGTAGCTTTGATTTCTCTGACTCTCGGCATTTGCATCGCAACCTGCGCGATCAGCGAGATGAATGGCATCGTGCTGCGCAATCTGCCCGGAGTACCTCATCCCGAGCAGTTGGTTGCGCTGCTTGCGCCAACGTCTTATCCCAATTACGAAGCCTATCGGGATCAAAAGGACTTGTTTTCTTCCACTACCGCGTATGTAGCACCGGTGCCGTTCGCAGTAATGCTTGGCGGACGGAGCGAACGCACCTTCGGCCAACTGGTGACATCGTCGTATTTCGAAACTTACGAAGTCATTCCCTTTTTAGGACGATTCTTTGGCAGCGACGAAGAGCAAACCGGCCGCGCACCAAATGTCGTTGTGAGCTATCGTTTCTGGAGCGAACACCTCGCCTCTGATCCGGCCGCAGTCGGCAAAACTCTTAGCGTCAACGGTCGTCCGGCGAACGTGATCGGTGTTGCTCCGGAGAAGTTTCTCGGCGCTTCTCCCGCCCTGTTTGGAGCCGACATCTGGCTGCCAATGGCTGCCGGTGAGGCGGTCGCTCCTGAACTTTCCGACAACGCGCTGACTCGACGCGATGTCGCGCTGTTCCGCATCGTCGGGCGATTGCAGCCGGGCGTCACCGCTAGCCGCGCCGAAGCGGCACTCGACGCGATCACCCAGCAGCTTGAACAAGACAATGGCGAAAAACAAAGTGAACGAAAAGGACAACGCGTCTTCCTGGTGGATGGTGGCAAGCTCCTGCCGCTGCGGAAGGAAGACCGTCCATTCTTTACTTCATTCCTTCTGCTGATGGCTGGGCTCGTAGTACTGATTGCTTGCGCAAACGTCGCCAATATGATGCTGGCCCGCGCAACTGAGCGACGTCGCGAGATCGCAGTCAGGCTAAGCCTCGGTGCAAGCCGCGCGCGTCTCGTCCGTCAATTAGTGACGGAGAACATGATCATCGCCTGCGTAGCCGGTGTGCTCGGACTTCTAGCGTCTGCCTGGCTGATGCATTTACTGTCGCAGCTTCGTCTGCCGCTGCCCATACCCGTGACTTACGACCTCACGCCGGACGCTCGCGTGCTTTTCTTCAGCATGGCTTTGACTCTAGTCACGGGATTCTTTTTCGGCTTGACGCCGGCGCTGCACGCAACCGGGCCGCACATTGCCGAAGCATTGAAGGACGGCCGCGACGTAAGGTTCGCAAAATTCCGCCGCATCGGACTGCGCAATCTGCTGATGGTCTCGCAGGTGGCGGGATCGCTCACTCTTCTCGTAGTGCTGGCACTCATGTCGATCGGTATCCAGACCACCATGGGAGTGAGAGCCGGCTTCGACTCACGCAATCTCTATCTGCTATCGATGGACCCCGTCCGCGACGGGTACCCGTCCGAGAAGGTGCCGGAGTTTCTGCAGAAGCTTCTCGAACGAGTACAAGCGCTACCAACAGTTACGGCTGCTACGCTCACGGAATCGATTCCCGTATCGCTACCTAACCGCTTCTTGAGCTTGGCTGTTCCCACGGGCCGCGTCGGGGATTCCGACGTTATCGATGCCGTAGCCAGTCACGTTGTGGGCAAGGATTACTTCGAAACCACTGGGGTTCCAATTCGGCTCGGACGTGCATTCCTCCGCAGCGATGAAACCAGCGATACAAAATCAGTCATTGTGAGCCAGGCGCTGGTCCAGAGGCTGTGGCGGGGAGAAAACCCGATCGGCCGACGTGTTGAAATTGCCAACGCTGCGCTGATGCCTCCAAAGATTTTGCCAGGCTCCTTCGATTATCGGGCGCAAGTCGGCACGGGAGACGTGCATGCATATCAGGTGGTTGGAGTCGCAGGTGATGTCGCCGAGGGCCTCGTGGTTCAAAAGCCGCAGCCTGCTGTCTACTTCCCGCTGAATGACTCGACATTTCAACGGCCATCGCTGGATGGAGTCACTCTGATCTTTCGCGGAACGCCTGGGGCAAACCCTACCGGCGCAGTGCAAGCCCAAATCGCGAGGCTAAGCGCTAGCGTGACGCCCTTCAACGTGATGTCGATGAATGAACACGTCGAGCAATTCATGTCGCCTTTGAAGATGGCTGCATGGACGTACGGCACGATCGGAATTTTTGGCTTGCTCCTCGCCTGCGTCGGGCTTGCCGGAATGAGCGCGTATTCCGTGTCGCAGCGACGCCAGGAACTCGCCGTCCGAATGGCAATGGGAGCGCAGAAGCGGGATGTTCTGAAGTTGGTGATCGGTGAAGGCGCTTTCCTGCTCGTCTCTGGTTCCATTGTGGGAATGATGCTGGCTGCGGCGGCCGAGCGCGCGATTTCCGCGATGTCGTCCGCTGCGAGCCAGGTGAATAGTACTAGCAGCTCGAATCCAGTTGTGCTGATCGGGGCACCATCGTTGCTTATCGTGCTTGGGCTAGTTGCGTGCTATTTGCCCGCGCGCCGATCCACAGCGATCGATCCGGCACATGCGTTACGGCAGGAATAAGCAGGAATAAACGAAACCGCCGCCGGGAGGCGGTGGCAGTCGCGTTCGGCTAAAATTTAGTTGTGCCCAACCCTCTCCTCACGCGCGAAGTTCGCAAGCGTCCTGCGTCGGTCAAGCTCAGCGGACGCATACTCTTTCTGACCGAAGACCCCGAACTCATCCGGCGACAACTTGCCGGCGAAGACCTGCCATGGGACACGAAGAATCCGGCGAACAATCCCAAGCTGCGCGACGATATCTCCACCGACGAAATTACGCCGGCGCACATCTGCTTCTTTTTCGACGAGACGCTGGGCGAATTTCCCTATACCGGTCTAAAGTGCGGCAACGAACTTCCCATCAAACGGGGAGGTGTTAAAAAAGGCGGATTCGTCGCTGCGGTGAGCGGGAAACGACGAGGCAAAGGATCGAGCCGCGAACAATCGCCCTACGCGGAGCTGTCGGCCGGCATCAGGCTGGTCATCGCCGAAAACATTGAGCGCATCTACAAGCAGAACTGCCAGAACCTCGGCGTGCTCACCTCCACTGACTTCAGCCTCATCGATTGCATACGCCGCGCCGAAGAGATTCCGCTCGAGGTCTTCACGCGGGGCGAAGACGAGATCACGCGACAGGTGATCGAGTACGGCGGACTCTTTCCGTTCAACGTCGCGCGCATGCAGGGCAAAGTTACCATTCCGGGAATCGACACCAAGCCTCGCCCGATGACGGTCACAGAAAAGATCTTTGCGCGCCACATGATCGCGCCGGACGGCCAGGTCGGAGTACCAGCCGTGAAGCCCGGCGACGCCGGATTCGCGCGCACCGACCTCCGCTTCAGCCACGAGTATGTCACGCCTATGGCGGCTATCTTCTACGAACACTTCGTCGGCAAAAACATACCGGTGAACGATCGCGCCAGCATCATGTTCTTCCGCGACCATCTGACGTTCTTGGATGAAGTGCTCTCAGAGGAAAAGAAAAAGATGGGCCTGCTCGACCTGGCTACGCAGCTCAAGCTGAAGCAGGAGGCTTTCGCTGAATCGCAAGGCATCAAGCTGCACGGCGAGTTGAAGGATCGGAAAGGATCTGAAGGCATCTGCCATTCCGTTATGACCGAGAGCTACGCTCTGCCTGGTCAGTTGAACGTTGGCTCAGACTCACATACTCCGCACGTCGGCGCAGTGGGATGTGTCGCGTTCGGAATTGGGACTACCGACGTCTTCAACTCCTGGATCACCAAAGACGTTCGCGTGAAGATTCCCGAATCGGTAAAGGTCATCGTGCGCGGCAAACGGCGCCCGAATGTAACGGCAAAGGACTACATTCTCAAGCTCCTGGCTATGGACTACATTCGCAGCGGCAAAGCCCTCGCCAAAGTGATGGAGTACTCCGGCGAAGCCATCGAAGAGCTCGGCGTAGATGAGCGCGCCACCATGTGCAACATGGCTGCGGAAATCGGGGGCTTCACCGGCATCGTCGCTCCCGATAAGAAAGTTGTAGATTTTATGGTCGAGCGCCGTGGCATGAACCGTGACACAGCCGAAGAGCCGCTCGACCGACTCTACAGCGATCCCGGCGCGCAATACGCGCACGTGATCGAAATGGACGCCTCCGAAATTTATCCGATGGTCGCCACTCCGGGCGATCCCGGCAATGGCAAGTACGTTCGCGATCTGCACACGCCCGTTCCCATCGAGATCGCCTACGGCGGCACCTGCACCGCAGGCAAGAACGAAGACATGGACATGTACGCCGCTGTCCTCAGCGACGGGTTGCGCCAGGGCAAACGCGTCTCGCCGTCGGTCGAGTTCTACATCCAGTTCGGCTCGCAGGAAACGCGCGAGTACTGCCTGCGCAAGGGCTATCTCGACATCTTCCGGCAAGCCGGAGCCAAAGTGATCGAACCAAGCTGCGGCGCCTGCATTAACGCCGGCCCGGGAGTCTCCACGCGACCGGATCAGATCGTGATCAGCGCGCAAAACCGCAACTTCCCCGGCCGCAGTGGACCAGGACAGATGTACCTCGCCAGCCCCTACACTGTCGCAGCGAGTGCCATTGCGGGATACATCACCGAATATCTCCCAGCCCAAGCCCGCGAACCGGCGCTGGTGTAGCAGAACCGTCGCCGGTAAGCGCTGAGGCAGCCGCATGTTTTGCGGCTGCACCTGCGCGTGGAAACCACCAACTTCAATCAGGACTTCGATACTGCAGCAGGCTGCGCAAACACCCTTCCGGCGCGAGCGCCTCACTGTTAAAATCAAACTACCCGCCGCGTGGGGCTATAGCTCAGCTGGGAGAGCGCATCGTTCGCAACGATGAGGTCGT